>NZ_JBHUFP010000004.1:0-263219 GCF_042681465.1 Pasteurella oralis | reverse complement strand
GTAGGGATTATATTTAGGATTAAAAACTACAGGAAAAATACCTAACTTCTCTTTAAAACTATTAAGTTCAAATAATAATACAAAACACTTATAATGTTTAATATGCTTTTTTGTTTGATAATCAATAACCTTTGTAAATTTTTTTGATAAATCAATGGAATACAGAGGTGTATCTTCTCGATCTGGCTTATGCCTTGAATTTAAATAAAAAGAAGGATAATAATAAAATATAAAAATAAATAAAATCATAATAAAATATATTTTTTTGTTGAAAATCCTAATCATACCATCACCTACAAAAACAATAAAATTAACAAATTAAAATAAAAAAACCCAAAGCACATACCCCCATACATGCGTCCCTCTAAAAAACTATTTAATCACTCTATAAAGATTTAAAAAAATCAAAAATATTAAATTTTAATCGTTATAATAAAAATAAAAAATTATAATAGTTAACTTTAATGTAAATACATTAACATCACTATAATAACCATCCATACTAGCACATTATACTTCTTATAAAAATATATTAAAAAGCTAGTATGTATTAACATAATGAATAAGAAGTTTTTATGACAACGCTTGTAGTTACTCTTGTAAATCACTTTATTAATATAGAGAAATCAATATGATTTAATCAACTATACACCTGATTCATTAGTTGATGATTTCTCAGGTTCAACTTTTGCTCATGTTAATGCTAATTCCCATTTTGCCTAGTTTTATCAGTTAAATTAGGCACAACAGGACAATTGCTACATCACAAAGACATCATTTTTACACTTTGATAGAACAGATGCTTACGCCAATCACAAAATAAGTGAATACTGATGATTTTTCAGCTTCTCCAACAATCGGGCTAATATAATCATTTTCCATTTTGGCTACTTTAAATGTTACTTATATTTATTATTAGACATATTATTCCCCTTAACATTATTTTGTGGTTAGTTCTGAAACAATACCTAAATAAGTATCAATATCTTTATACTCAGGAAAAACCATATTATTAGTTATTTCAATATGGTAAAAAGAATTTTCTTTAAAATCATAACAACTATTAGATAAAGGCCATGAATATCCTCCAACTACGTTCATACTGACTTCTTGTTCTAAGACATGTTCTCCTCCCACATATTCAAGGACGAGCATAAAAATCTCTTTTTTCTCTGCCACTAAATGTCCATTTTCATAAATATTGAGAATAAAATGTGGCTTACTTTTTGTTAACTTCTTAAATTCTTCTTCTGTTAAACGATATGGGTTATAGTGAGGATAAAAAGCATGGATATCCCCCACTTTATTTAAGAAATCACTTTCTCTAAAGCCTAAGAAAAAGCATTTTTTACGCTGTACATATTTATATGTTTTAAACTCAAATACAGTTTGACCTTCTTTACTTAAATCGACGCTTTGCCAAAGGCGTTGTCTTAAATCAGGCCAGTAACGCACTTTAGTAAAATAGTGGTAAGTATAATAAGCACCAAATAGTATTATTAGAATAGAAACCAGTGAAATAAAATAAGAATATTTCTTTATAAAAGAAAACATTATTACTCCTTAATATTTTTATAAAAGCCACAATCTCATAAAAAATCTCTCAATAAAACACATCTTTATATTTATTATTCATAAATACAACATTATAAAAATCAGCTAAAAAAGATGTGTTAATTGAGTTATTTTATATTAATTAGTAATTAATACAATCATTAAAAATCTTACTTTTACTTCCTAGCAATTTACTTAAAAAATAAATATTCTTCTCTTAACCATCTACAAAAATAGTACTAAATATAAATTATAATTTATATAAAAATATCTTAAGAAGTTATAGAATATTAAATTTTTATATAACCACATCCATCATAACAATCCCTTTAAATAAGAAACATTATTAAACCAAAAAAAAACAATATTTTGAACTCTTATACACATAAAAAACAGAGATAAATAAAAATTATTTATCTAAACTTTATGTGCTACTGGTCTAATAACTAAAAATGTTTCCACATCTTGGTATTCTGGCAAAATACTCTGATTTATTATTTCTAATCTATAATGTGTATTTTCAGAAAAATCATAACAAGCTGCAGACTCAAGTGTCCAATGTCCCAAAATTTCTGCTATAGATATTCCCCCACCATTAATTTCAAGACTACTAAAGGAAAAGAAGTAAGAAAAATAAATATCTTTCGTTTCTATTAATATCTCATCTTTATAGATTTTTAATAATAACTTAGGTTTTTCTTTAGCTTCTTGATAAAATACACTTTCACTTAATTTAGTAACTCGATAAGCAGAATATTTTGGAGAATAAAAATCACTATAATAATTTTCACCAAATTCCTTTTTCAAATTATCCATTAACTGGAGATGATTAAATGCAATAAGAAAACATTTTTTATGCTTCACTTTAGGTTTAGTATCGTACTCAATCACCTTAATCCATTCATTTGTTAAAGAAATCGGGTAATAACGGAAATCTTTTCTATCTTCTTTATAGATAAACCTAGTAAAATAAAAATAAAGATAAATAGAATATCCCAATAGGATTGGGATTAATAACAATAACACTTGACCATAATATTTCTTTAAAAAATCGATCATAATTTATTACTATAAAAAATAATTAATTTAATACCATATAATAACAGAAAAAAATTATTCTCTTGAGTTTGTGATCTCATTCAAAATTTTAACTTTTCACACTTTATTACTGCTCTCTTAAACTCTCATCTAGTGTAGTTTTAATGGGCTGAATAAATATCTTACTTGCTTTCATTTATCCAAGCTTATTTGTAAGTCAACCCATAGTTAGTCTTTCAAATTTCTCTTTTATGATTGATATACTTATGGCTTCTTATAACATTTTAAAAGTTATAGTATATTTATTTTCTGACATACTTTGTCTCCCTCGTTTTCAAGATTATTTATTGTATATATGTCTAATACTAAAGAATGTTTCAACACCTTGATATTGTGGCAATGGTGTGTCATTAATTAATTCTATTGTATAATGTGAATTTTCCATAAAATCATAACAAGCAGATGTCCTTGGTTTAAAATGTCCATAAACTTGACCTAAACTTATTCTCTTGCCATCCACAATTTCGCCGAAAGATGATTCACTAGCTGTGATATATATCTCTTTTTTTAAAATTAATTCTCCATCTTTATACAGATTCAATAAAAAGTGAGGTTTTCCAATAATTAAAGAAGAATAAAACTGTTCATCAGTTAATGTGTAGGGATTATATTTAGGATTAAAAACCACAGGAAAAATACCTAACTTCTCTTCAAAACTATTAAGTTCAAATAATAATACAAAACACTTATAATGTTTAATATACACTTTTGTTTGATAATCAATAACCTTTGTAAATTTTTTTGATAAATCAATGGAATACATAGGCGTATCTTCTCGTTCTAGCTTATGTCTTGAGTTTAAATAATAAAAAATCCAAACAAATAACAAAGAAATAATAAAAAAATATCTTTTATTAATAATTTTAACCATAACAACACCTCACTATTTTTAAAATCAAACCTTATGGTAAAAATAAATTATTTACAATTATAAAAACAGAAATTAAAAAACACATACTAAAATCAATTTGAATAATATGGCTTAAATAAAATATCGCCACAATTACTTAAAAAATAAACATCTTTTATATCATTAAATTCTCTAACATAATGATGCTTCCCTCCCTCAAAAGATTCTGATACGAAATAATAAAAATAATCTAAATAAAAATAATATATTCCTATACCATAAGCTTTGATATCAACTTTCTCAGGAATATTTCCTCTCTTTGAAAAATTACTCTCTCCAGTAATAAGTCTGTAATTTTTAAATTCTGGAGGCTTATCTTTTATGACAGCACAACAATCTGAGCCTAGCATATAATTATTTAAGAAACTATTTCCAAATAATGCATATTGATTACCATTACTTATATAATCTTCTAAATACTCTGGAGTAATAACTTCATTAGCATAAAACGCTTCTAAGACTTCTTTATTTATTGGAGATAAAGGAAAGTGATTTAATAAATATTTCTTCAATTTTTCATTGGTATAATCTCCAGCTACAAACCAAAGGCTACATACTTCTTTATTTTTCTTACAAAAATATGCAGATTCTTTCTCAATTTCGCCACCATCTTTTACCAATTTTTCATTTCTAGCGCTATATATTTCATAAAGTAATATAGAACTTAATTGAACCATTGCCTTATCTTTTAGTTCATCTAATGAATAATACTTTCTATCTCTCCAGCAATATCCATCTTTATTCTTTTTGACAAACTCCGCTTGGCTAATAAAAAATGGTTTTGAATTTTTACTCACCAATTGATTAAAATAACTATATTCATTCCAACTCATCCCCCAAAACAAGTAATAAAATAGAATAAGAACACAAAAGAAATTTACCACTTTAAAATTAAACATAGCAAAACTATCCTTAGTTAATCATTTGGTATGATTAAATAAGTAAAACAGTAAATCAACCATATCAAAAAACTTATTATAGAAACATTAATACTAAAAGAAAAAATGTCAATATAGTCGAATCAAAAACCATGACCAATATCACATTTTAATTATTTAAAAATAAAATTTTAAAAACAGATATTATTTATATAGCCATTATTTTTTACCTTTGTGATTCATAGAAAATTATAAACACGCTTGATAAATTAATAAAAAATAATTTTTATTTTCATTACTTGTCCATTTCTCATCTTTCACAGAATCCGCTATAATAGTTTGATTTTTAACTGTGCTATGAATCCATAGGCAGAAATTCTGAATAAGAGGTTTTTATGACAACGCCTGTAGTTGCCCTTGTTGGTCGTCCTAATGTCGGGAAATCAACATTATTTAATCGTTTAACACGCACACGTGATGCATTAGTGGCTGATTTTCCAGGCTTAACTCGTGATCGTAAATATGGTCAGGCGAATATTGCTGGTTATGATTTTATTGTTATTGATACTGGTGGAATTGATGGCACAGAAGAAGGTGTGGAAGAAAAAATGGCGGAGCAATCATTGCTTGCCATCGAAGAAGCCGATGTCGTGTTATTTTTAGTGGATGCACGAGCAGGCTTAACTTCAGCCGATATTGGTATCGCCAACTACTTACGTCAACGCCAACATAAAATCACAGTTGTCGTCGCGAATAAAACAGATGGTATTGATGCGGATTCCCATTGTGCCGAGTTTTATCAATTAGGTCTAGGCGAAGTAGAACAAATTGCAGCTTCGCAAGGGCGTGGTGTTTCAGCCTTGATGGAACAAGTACTTGCACCAATTGCAGAACGAATGAATGCAAATGATGACAAGCAAAGTGCGGTCGAAAATTCAGAAATTTCGCAAGATGATGAGCAGGATGAATGGGAGCAAGATTTCGATTTCACTAATGAAGAAGATACAGCACTATTAGATGATGCACTTGCAGAAGATGTCGAAGAGCAAGACAAAAATATTAAGATTGCTATCGTTGGACGCCCAAACGTAGGTAAATCGACCCTAACTAATCGTATTTTAGGCGAAGATCGTGTTGTGGTGTACGACTTACCAGGAACAACAAGAGACAGTATTTATATCCCGATGGAACGTGATGGGCAACAATATACGATTATTGATACGGCAGGCGTACGTAAGCGTGGTAAGGTTCATTTGACAGTAGAAAAATTCTCGGTAATCAAAACGTTACAAGCAATTCAGGATGCGAATGTCGTGTTATTAACGATTGATGCACGTGAAGGTGTTTCAGATCAGGATCTCTCTTTACTTGGCTTTATTTTAAATGCGGGTCGCTCATTAGTTATCGTAGTCAATAAATGGGATGGCTTAAATCAAGATATTAAAGATCAAGTGAAATCTGAACTTGATCGTCGTTTAGACTTTATTGATTTTGCGCGTGTTCATTTTATTTCTGCGTTACATGGCAGCGGAGTAGGCAATCTATTCGATTCGATCCAAGAAGCTTATACTTGTGCAACACAGAAAATGACAACTTCTATGTTGACACGTATCTTACAAATGGCAACTGACGAGCATCAACCACCGATGATGAGTGGTCGTCGAATTAAATTAAAATATGCGCATCCAGGTGGTTATAACCCGCCAATTATCGTCGTACATGGTAATCAAATGGATAAATTGCCTGATTCTTATAAACGTTATTTATCAAACTATTATCGCCGCAGTTTGAAAATTATTGGGTCGCCAATTCGTTTATTATTCCAAGAAGGTAACAACCCATTTGCAGGTAAACGTAATAAGCTCACGCCAAATCAGTTACGTAAGCGTAAACGTTTGATGAAATTTATTAAGAAATCCAAGCGTTAAAATCAACTATTGTGGCGTTCCTAGCTTATATTAGTAACGCTGCAATATGAACAAATAGGAATAGTAGCAATGGCGAATAAGAAAACACTTATTATTTTTCCACTCTTAACACAGTGCATTTTTTCTTTATTTTTGCTATTTTTTGATGCGTTCGATCTTGATAATCTAAGTTATGTTTTTCTATTAACGACTATTCCTGCATTTTTATTTTCTCTCGTTTGTATAGGTTATCAATACCACCAACGTAATCTTGTTCAAATTGCCTTTTTTTCTGGTGTAATTAGTTTCTTTTATACATTAGTAACACTTTCTTTTTTAATCGCACATGATCCTTTACAAGAAGCACAAGTACTTTCCTTATGGGAACAAAGTTTAGCGATGTTGTTTTACGCGGCTATGTTTGCTTTACCAAGCATGATGTATGCGATGATTGTGTTACGTTTATTTTTAAAGAAAGCGTCTTAAACAACTAAATCTGATAAATAGTATTTATCAAGTTATTATCACCAGAGTTTGAAAAGTATTGGGTCGCCAATTCATTGATAAGAAGGCAGTAACTCGTTTGTAGGGGAAAATACAATGAAATGCCATAAATCAGTTGTCAGCCTAAACGTTTATGAAAGTTTATTAACAAAATAAAAAGAGAGTGAATAACACCTTATTTCAATGTGTCATCTTTATTCTATTTTTTATTTAAAGTGATATCTCTGATTACCTCAACTCAATTAGGAGCAAGTTATGAAAAAACCATTTAAGCTTTTCTTAGTTACAACACTATCTGCTTTCATCGCAAATGCTGCGATAAGTGCAACTGAAGTGCAAACGCTGCAGCCACAACTGAATTATCAGCAACTTCTAACTCAACGCCAAGTTGTAGACGAACTGTTGGAACAAGCCGTGCTCATTCAAAACTCACCAGCTCGCGTCTCTAATGCAGGCTTTACTGCAAAACTACCAAGCAATATGGAACGTATTGCCGATCTATTATTGCAAGCTTATGAGTTAGAACCTTATCGAGTAGATTTCTTATTTGGTGCAGCAAATTCAAATATTTATAATGGTAATGTTGATAAAGCAATTGAGTTATATGAAAAAGTTTTAACTGTTGCACCAGAAGATGTCAAAGCACATATTTATTTAACCTCCTGGAATCGCTTTAAGGGAAATCAAGAAAAATATTCCACTTATGCGAGTAAACTTAAACACATTGCGCCCGAAAAATATGCTTTATTAGAAAAAGTATTTAAGACAATTGATAAAGTTGCAACGGCACCCATTACTGATCATTTAAAAGATAAACTGCCTGAAAATTCAGCGATTATTACTTTAGGCTATGCGCTTGAATTAGATGGTAGTATGAATAAAATTCTAGTTGAACGTCTTGAAAAAACATTAGAAATTGCAAAGCAAAATCCTCATGCGTTAATTATTGTCACTGGTGGGGTACCAAAAAATAATCAAACCGAAGGAAAGTTAATGAAACAATGGCTCATTGACAAAGGGATTAGTCCAAACCGAATTTACGCCGATGACTATGCGAGATCGACCGTTGAAAATGCCTTATTCTCTCGCTATGCTTTAGCGAAACATAACATTAAACAAGCAGTACTCATTAGTTCAGGTAGCCATGTGCGTCGTGGGCAAGCATTATTTGAAATTGCTTTATGGGAATCAGGTCCTCAACAGCTAACAATAACAACGGTTGCTTCGTTAGATAAACCGTTGGAAGAACTACAAAAAATATCAACTAAAGATTTACTCGGTATTTATCGAGATAGTTTAAAAGTCATGGGGCTACCAATGTTTAACAGTGGTCCTTTACAAGATTAGATTAAACTATACTCAAAATAAGAAAACCGTTTTAATCAAATTTAAAACGGTTTTCTTTTCTATAAAATCTACTGGACTACTAATAATCGAATACAGCCTTTATCTGCTAACATTAAATTAGAAGAACCAAAAATAAATGGATGGTTGTTTGAAGAGACATTGTCAAACTTAACTAAGATTTGTACTTTACCTGTAATCCAAATACTGTCTTTCCACGCGATTTCATTTAATTCTAATGGGTTATCATCAAGCTTTTCTAACACAAATTTAGCCCCCTGAATTCGAAAACCCATTGGGCTAGAAGCCGTTAAAGTCCAGCGTTCTGTCGTGCCTAATTTAGCTGTTGTAACACGTCTTGGATCAAAATGTTTATTATTGACCATACCCGTGTTTACATCAAAATGGAACTGGCGTTCTTGAGCAATTTGAGCAGATAGATGCGTAACCGCATCAGTATTAAACTGTAGCACTGCCTGATTAGAGAATACAGAGGCTAATCCTTCGGGACGTAGTTCTAATATAATATTGTCGATCAGTTCATCATCACTGGTAAAAAGTGCGGTGAATTTATGCATAAAATTACGCTTTTCACCAGCAATTAAACTCACATTCTCACCCTCATTCAAATCAATTAATAATTCAATACGTTCACTTGGTGCCAGCAAAATTGATTTTAGTCGTTTAGCTTGCGGTAAGAAACCTTGATCCTGTGCGATTAAATGCATGTCTCGTTCATCGTCACAACGTAATTCATAACTACGTGACAGCGAGGCATTAACTAAACGTAAACGTACCCAGCCACGTGGAACCGTTAAATAAGGTGCCTCTTGCCCATTTACAAATAAGCGATTACCTAAAAAAGTGTTCTCATTTTGTTGAAATAACTGTAAACCACTGCTATTCAAACGCATATCTTGCAAAATTAATGGAATATCATTCACCCCATACTTTTGCGGTAACTGCGGCTGACGGCTTTCGTTATCTTCAATAATCCACATCCCAACTAAACCGCGATAAGTTTGGTAAGCAGAATTGGCTAAGGTGACTGAATGATACCAGCAAGTTGCAGCAGATTGAGTAATAGGAATAATTGGTGACCATGTTTGTTTAGGTTGTAAAACACGCCCTACACCACCTAGTAATTCGCCCGAAGCCTGTATGCCTTGAATATTGAGGGCAACAGCTTGTGACAAATTATTACGATAATTGACTTTCGCAAAATCGCCTCGGCGAATTTTAACTGTGGGTCCCAAATATTGCCCATTGAATCCCCAAGCTTCAACATTTTTACCTGTTTCCAAAGCATGATCTACGGCTTGCATCGTCAAAAAAATAGGGCGCCCTCGCCGTGTTTCCATTAAAGGTGGGATACGTAAAGGCTGGCGATTTGCTGCCCAAAGAGGTGTCGGCAAAGTAGAAAGTGCGGTCGCAATTAAACTGTTTTTAAAAAACTGACGGCGAGAAAGTGTTGGCATAATAACTTAGCTCTGTTGGGCAATTTCAGCGTCAAGCTCTGCAATACGTTTTGCCATTAATTGATGACAATAAGCCGCCAGTTCACGCACATTGTCTTTATCATAACCAGAGATATCAATGGGTTCTAACATTTCACAAATCACTTTGCCATTATCCCAACGATTTAAGTCAATTTTATGATGTGTTGTTGAACAAACTACTGGCACAATCGGCACACCAGCAGCAATCGCGGCATAAAATGCCCCTGTTTTAAAAGGTAATAATCCACGTCCACGACTACGCGTACCCTCAGGGAACATCCAAACAGACAAATTATCGTCATTAATTCGACGTGCTACTTCATTCATGGTGCCATGGGCTTTCGTTCGATTTTCACGATCAATTAAAATATTGCCAGTAACCCAATACAATATGCCAAAAAAAGGTATCCAGATTAAACTTTTTTTCCCCACACTTACCGTACGAGGCATCACCATATAAGAAATCGTCACCATGTCATAATTGTTTTGGTGATTTCCAATATAAATACAGCGTCCGACTTTATCTGCATTGTTTGGAAAGCGATGTTCAACTTTTAAGCCGAACAATGGATGAAGACGCCCAAACCAACGCGTCATAATACCGACATTACTTGGGTTTTTAAAGCGGATAAAAGAGTAAATTGAACCAAACACACAAATTAAAATACAACAAAAAACGATCACAATCGTACGGAGTAATTTCAACATAAGTCTATTCCTTTAAAAATTTGGCTCAGTATAGCGAAATTGCTGGAATATGTGTACAAATCAACATAAAAAATGTGCTACTCTACACAAAAAATTATGTAGAAAACCAATGAGAAAAACCTATTTTATTGCCGACTTACATCTTAGCGAAAACAGACCGCACTTAACCAAGCTTTTCTGCGATTTTATGCGAAATCAAGCGCCACAAGCAGAATCTCTTTACATTTTAGGCGATCTGTTTGATTTTTGGATTGGTGATGACGAAAGCTCGCCTCTAATTGAAGAAGTGAAAGCCGAAATTAAATGCTTAAGCCAACAAGGTGTGAAATGTTATTTTCAACATGGCAACCGAGATTTTTTAATCGGTCGACAATTTGCGCAAGACTGTGATTTAACACTTTTACCAACCTATCAACTCATTGATTTATATGGTGAAAAAATCTTGCTTTGTCATGGTGATACACTTTGTATTGATGATGTAACTTATCAACGTTACCGTAAAAAAGTACATCAAAAATGGTGTCAGTGGTTATTTTTATGTTTACCACTCAAAGTGCGGTTGACAATTGCTGAGAAAATCCGAGCTAAAAGCCAAGCAGATAAACAACATAAATCTACTGAAATTATGGATGTCAATCCTGATTTTGTATTACAAACTTTTAAACAATTTGCTGTCAAAAAAATGATTCATGGTCATACTCATCGGCAAAATATCCACCAAATCCCACCGCACTTTACACGTATTGTGTTAGGTGATTGGGGAGAAACAGCCTCAATTTTGGTGGTGAATGAACAAGGACAAATTCAATTTTTAACTGGAAATGAATAAAATATGGCAGATCCGCAAATTCAATCCCCTATGGACTTTTGGGATTATCTCACCGTTATTTTATATCGTTTAGGCTTTGTTTTAGCAGGTATCATGCTTCTCATTTTTCCTTATCACGCCCAAATGGCACATAGAGGAATTTTAGTTGCAGCGGTACTTTGTGCTTCAAGTTTACATATTTATATGAAATCTTTTCGGCTCATTTTACAAATGGCAACATGGGGCGCATTATTGTGCCAGTCGATGGGATTTGAGCATTTAGCTTTAGGTGGTGCACTTCTAACTTTAGGAGGATTATGCTACAAAGAATACTTTTGTTTTCGCATTCTTTTTCTCAATATTCAGCCGTTTTTCGTAGCCGCATTTTGGTGCATTATCCCATTTAATAACAGTTTCGCTACACAAGTGATGTCAGTAATTATCGCTATCTTGTTTTTGATTTTAGCTATTAAAAAATGGCAAATGCCATTGCACTTTGATATTGGTGACAAAACAAAATATCAGATTTAACTATACTACTTTGATTGAAAAAATAGCAGACTAAAAAAGCAGACAGAGAGTCTGCTTTTCTATTTATGGCACTTTTTATTGAATTTCTGGGAACAGCATCTTAATCACATGTTGCGTTAAACGGCGAGATTTTCCTGCATAAGGGAAAATATGCATCATCATCATCGGATTAAAATTAGCCTCAATCACGCCCCAAGACGCTAAATTGGGTTGTGCAGGTTTATTCAAATCAGGAATAATTAAATCGACACCACATACCGCCGCGCCCATTGCTTGTGTAATCGCAACAGCGAGTTGCTTATAGCTATCATGCATTTGATCTGTCATATCAATAGAATCACCGCCAGTACTAACATTCGAATTGGCGCGTAACTGTACAAGTCGATCTTTATCAGGAATAGAATCTATTGTTAAGCCTTGCTCTTTGAGTTGTAATTGTTCAATTTCGCCTAAAACAATTTTCTTCAATGGCGTTCGACTGCCATCACCGCGTAGTGGATGATCATTTTTCATGGCAACTAATTCGGCTACAGTATGCTTCCCATCGCCAATGACATTAGCTGGCACGCGTAATAATACCGCTAAAGTTTCATTACCTAACACAAAGAAACGATATTCCGTGCCAACTAAATAGTCTTCAATCATAATTTCTTTATCTTCACGAAAAGCGATTTCCACTGCTTTAGCAAAGTCTTCTCGGTTTTGTACACCTTGTTGGAAAATCGTAATGCCTAAACCATAATTCGTCGATTTCGGCTTAATCACAACAGCGCGATGTTCAAACAATGCATAATTCGCAACAGCCTGTTCAACGGAAGTAAATTCTCGGCTTTGTGGTACATTAAAGCCCGCTTTTTGCAACACTTTCTTCGTTACCACTTTATTTTCCATAATCAAAGGGGAAATATAGCTATCATGAGAGGTCATATTGCCATTTTTGACATATTCAACATGTTCACCATGGCTTAAACATAAAAACTGATCATTTTCATCTAGAATTTCAGTCTGAATGCCCTGTTGAATTAAATCAAACAGCAGAGCCTGAGTTGACAGCTCCATATTGTCAAACGCAGATAACGCATAAAAACGTTCAAATGCTTGTGCTTTATATTGTTGTGCCAATTGTGCGCCTAATTGCTGATATCCTCCCACTTGTTCAATCGCGTGGAACAAACGTCCACCAATCGTTTGTGCTGGATGAGCAAACTGACTCAATTTTTCTCTCACAATCACACTTAATTCTATTGGCGCACTAATTTGTTCAAGCATCGTAAGCATTTCTAATAAAAGTAATTCACCTTCTTCCGCATATGCCGTTTTATCTAATGGATGCTCAAAAGCGACTTCTGCCAAACATGCTTTTCCTAATTCAACGCCATCTTGATCTACAGTGTCATCTAGCCAAATCATTAATAAAGCAAATAAGTGAATAAATTTTGCATCCGCTAAGCTGATACCATAAGCTTCAAATGGATTTAGATCGAATAAACGAAATTCGAGATATTGAATACCATTTTGCAATAATTCACGGGCTTTCTTTGCACCACGCAAACGGACATTAGAATAAAATTCTTTCTCAGCAATAAGCTTTCCAGTAGCGACCCAATGCTCTAAGGTTTCAACATATTGTTGCACACTATCAAAAGATACTTTAATTTCAGGATCGTTAACATAGCCATACTGACTTGAACGTAAGCTGCGTACATATTCACCAGCTTTAAGCGGCGCGGTTTCTTCGCTAAAATAATTGTCCTCGACAGTTGGCGTTGCTGCCAACAAATACAACAAGACCCATTGATAGCGTAAAAAGTTTTTTGCCATTTTCAGATACAAATCATTTTGAAAATCGACCGCACTTTGATAGGTATTCTGTAAAGAAAATAATGTTGCAACTAACTCAGGCGCGAGCTGGAAATTATAATGAAGACCGCTCACCATCTGCTTATTCTTACCATATACTTTAACTAAATATTCACGGTATGCCACATCTTCAGAATTATCTAGTTGTGCTACTTTAATCTGTTGTTCTGCTGGTAACCCAGCAGGCATGCTCAACGGAAAGATGTATTCATCATCAGGTAGCGAACGCTGTACAACCTCGTGAATCGCGGATAGCCAACGATAAGTATCTTCTAATTTTTTATTCGGTGGTGTAATCAACTCAAGCTGACTTTCGGCAAAATCTGTTTGAATATAAGGATGATATGAGCGATTACCAAACTGGCTAGGATGTGCATTTGTCACAATGGAACCATCAGCATAAACACGCTGACTCTCTTTTTCTAAACCAAATGAACCTTGTTGGAATAACAAACCCAATTGATTTTGTTTAATCATTTGCTGAATTTTCATTTGCTTTCCCTATATTAAAAGAACGACATGTTCTGGATTAGTAAAATTAAACAGTAAAAAAACAAACTACTAATGCGATTTACTGTCCTTTCAAAAGCGATTAAACAACATTTCATGCTATTTAATTAGACGTGAATTAACACAAATTACTTACTTCATTTTGATTTTTAGACAACAGACACAACCTAAAATTACCAATAATGCCCCAATGCCCTGATATAAATTAATCACCTCACCTAAAGTGATATAGCCTACTATCGCGGTAGAAAGTGGTACTAATAACTGGATGATGTTGAAAGTGATAATCCCTTGTGTTTTCACAATAAAAAAGGCCATAAGCATTCCCGTCATCATGCCATAAACGCCAGCTAAACTCAGCCCCACCAAAGCACCAATACTCACATCAGCTAAATTAAAAATCACCTCGCTTTGCCATGCCCAAAGCAAATAGATCAAGCCTGATAAAAAAGCTGTAAACGCACTGATGATGATAACATTCATCCCACCTGCAATATTTTTGACCACTAAATTTTGAATTGATTGGATAAAAATAGCAGTAGTCAAAAATATTGCACCTAAAATAAAGTTATTTTCAACCGCACTTTGCTTACCATAAAACACAAATACCAGTGAACCGATGATTAGAACCGCGCTACCCAACAAAAATTTTATATTAGTAACTTTTTGGCGTTCATCAGGATAAAAAACCGCCGCCATTAATACGGATAAAGGCATTGCTAATACACCAAAAATACTACCAGATAACGCCGATGTCTGTTTCATGCCATTAATAAAGAAATACATATTCCCTGTCATAAAACAGGCTAATATCAATAACTTAAATAAACGCCGATAGTCTTGTAAGACTTGTTTAAACTCGCCTCTAAATTTAAACAGACATATCAAAATGAAAACGCTGCCCCCTGACAAAAAGCGGACAGCGTTATTATTTAATGTGTCAAAGTGAATACTCATATAACGCATAATGGGAAAACCCAGTCCCATTAATGCAATATAACTTAAGCGAATAAACCATTCATTGCTTAAATTGAGTTTTTTCATAGCACGATTATCTCGCGAGAACATTCTGTAATGCTTGGTATACTGCTTGTGCTCGTGTATCAGAAAGTGCTTTACCATCCTCATCTGTAATCACCACTGCACTTTGTTTACCCAGCGCACTCAATTGCATAAAATAAGTGCCTTTTTCTAATCCCGTGCTTGTATCTGCACTACCAAATGGCCACCACCAACTTTTCGCGCCTGTAGGACTATATTTTAATTCGCGAGAACCTCGTCCAATTACTTCATCTTTAATACTGAACTCAAGTTGTGGTAACACTTGACCTAATTTTGCCCAAGCTTGATTAAAAGGTGCTGCTAATATTAAAGCCTCACGTCCATTGCTATCAGTAGCGAATGTTGATTGAATTGGCGTAAAGCTCGAGTTATTTAATGCTTGGGCTTGTTTATGATAGGCTGAATTTAACTCACCAACTAATTGATTTAAACGATCTGAGCTATAACGTTGTTTATCTGCTAAATTTGGAGTAAATACGACATCATCACGTTTCATCTGTAATACTGAAACAAATAATGCGCTATAACCACCTGAACTGACTTGTTCAATCTCATAACGAATTTGAGTCTTACCAATATCATCAGTACGCCCTGTTGGCGCCCAATCTGTCACAATTTTATTGCCATCTAGCTTGCAACTTACGCTTTGTTCTTTTAATAAGCGCTGTACTTGTGTCACACTATATACCTGTTGTTTATCTGCTGGATAAGCAATTAAAGCACGCTCACCATCAAACTGAGCAATTGAATTTTGAATAATCGCTAATGGATTCTCAGGCGGACGAATATCAATATTCTGTGCTTTTTGCACTTTAATTTGAGGAAGCTGATAAGTCGTATCTTGTTTCGGTAAATTCACGCCACCAGTTGCTAACGGCATAAATGCTGGTAGCGCTTCATCTGATTTTTGATAAGTATCATTAGCTTGTTGTTTACTTTCATTACTTGCTGAACAAGCTGCCAGCGTGGAAACAAGGGCAAGAGAGAGTAGCCACTTTGTCATAAAATTTTTCCTTAATGCTAAATTTTGTTAAAAATCACCGCACTTTGACAGTGAAAAAATAAAAAAGTTTAGGGTCTGTTTATTTAATACAGACCCTAAACAGCATAGAGAATTAAAGTAGTCCAGCTACTTTTAACGCATTTTCAACCTGAGGTTGCAAGGATTCACTTAGTGTAGTTAACGGCAGACGCAACGTTGGTGTATCAATTAAACCTAAACGATAAGCTGCCCATTTAACTGGAATAGGATTAGACTCTACGAAAAGATCTTTATGCAATGCCATTAAGCACTGATTAATCACCTCAGCTTCATCAAATTCACCCTTCAGTGCTAAATGGCACATTTTTGCCATCTCTGCTGCTGCAACATTATTTGTCACTGAAATCACGCCTTGTCCGCCTAATTTCATTGATTCAAGACCAGTAGCATCATCACCACTTAAGAAAATAAAATTTTCACCTGCAAGCTGTTTAATCTTCGCTACACGAGTCAAATCACCAGTCGCTTCTTTGATACCCACAATATTCTTAATTTGTGATAAACGTCCTACTGTTTCAGGTAATAAATCACTCCCAGTACGTCCCGGTACGTTATACAAAATTTGTGGTAAATCAGTACATTCCGCAATAGCTTTAAAATGTTGATACATCCCTTCTTGCGTTGGTTTATTGTAATAAGGCACAACAGAAAGGCAACCAGCTACACCACTATCATTCAATAATTTCGTCATCACAATCGCTTCACTGGTTGCATTAGCACCCGCACCCGCGATAACAGGAATACGTCCATCGGCAAATTCAACTGTCTTCAAAATCGTTTTCACATTCTCATCAATACTTAATGTTGCAGCTTCGCCCGTAGTGCCTACAGAAACAATAGCATCAGTGCCTGCTGCGATGTGATGCCCAACTAATTTCTTCAGCGCCACAAAGTCAATTTCACCTGAATTGTCCATTGGTGTCACAATTGCAACAATGCTACCCGAGAATAAATAATTATTTACTGACATAACGCCTCCTGAGCATATTTATTAATTTGAAATAGTTATCATTTTTGAATGATATTCATTCTATTGATTGTTGAGTTTGCTTGTAAATTGCAGTTTAAGATCGCTAAAATAGCCTGAATTTGCAAGTCATTTTTTAAATTTTTTATCTAAACTTATTTCTCACGGGGAGATTTTCATGAAAATCTTACAAATTGGTGCACCTGCGCCACAATTTACGCTATTTAATCAATATAATGAGTCTGTTTCTCTAAAACAATTTGTGGGCAAAAAAGTGCTCATTTATTTCTACCCTAAAGCACTGACCCCTGGCTGTAATACACAAGCCTGTGGCTTACGTGATAGTAAAACTGAATTAGAAAAATTAGGTGTGGTAATTTTAGGGATCAGCCCTGATTCACCAGAAAAATTAGCAAAGTTTACTGACAAAAAAGCACTCAATTTTCTTTTGCTAGCAGATCAAGATCATCAAGTTGCAGAACAGTTTGGTGTATGGGGCGAAAAGAAATTTCTAGGCAAAACCTACGATGGGATTCACCGCATCAGTTTTTTAATTGATGAACAAGGCATGGTTGAGCAAGTCTTTAGTCAATTTAAAACCTCAAACCATCACCAAGTCGTATTAGACTACTTAACTCAATAAATTAGCAAAAAACGGACCGCACTTTACCTCAAGTGCGGTCCGTTTCTAAACGATTTTACGATATTATATCGCCATTTATCAAAGTATAATTTCTAACTTATCATACGCACTACGTACTTTTTCTAAAGCACGCGCTACAGAGCTATCACGGGCAAGAATCACACCCATACGGCGATGACCATTGACCTCACCTTTTCCAAATAAACGAATATTGGTATTCGGTTTAGCCAGTACTTCTACTAAATTAGCGAATTGGACTTGATTGGATTGACCTTCTACCACAACCGCTTTAGATGCTGATGGACTAATCAAATGAATCTCTGGGATTGGCAAACCTAAAATAGCACGTGCATGTAGCGCAAACTCTGATAATTCTTGTGAAATTAAGGTCACCATGCCCGTATCATGTGGGCGTGGAGAAACTTCATTGAAAATCACTTCATCGCCACAGACAAACATTTCCACACCAAAAATACCACGCCCACCTAATGCTGTCGTAATTTTCTCCGCAATGTCTTGTGCTTTTGCTAAAGCAATATCAGACATCGCTTGTGGTTGCCAAGATTCACGATAATCACCGTCAACCTGAATATGTCCAATTGGTGCCAAGAAAGAAGTACCATGAATATGGCGCACAGTTAATAATGTGATTTCATAATCAAATTTTACAAACCCTTCAACAATGACACGACCACCACCAGCACGCCCACCTTGCTGTGCATAATCCCATGCTTTCTGTATGTCGTCAGCAGATTTTAAAATACTTTGACCATGACCTGAAGAAGACATAATTGGTTTCACTACACAAGGAATGCCTATTTTTTCTACTGCATTTTTGAAATCAGTAAAATTATCTACAAATTGATAATGTGATGTTGGTAAACCCAGTTCTTCTGCTGCCAAACGACGAATGCCTTCTCGATTCATGGTTAATTGAGTCGCTTTTGCCGTCGGAATGACATTAAAACCCGCTTGTTCAAGTTCCACTAGTGTTGCTGTCGCTATCGCTTCTACTTCTGGCACAATATAATCTGGCTTTTCTTGTTCCACTAACGCTTTTAATGCTTCACCATCTAACATGGAAAGCGTATAAGCACGATGTGCTACTTGTTGAGCAGGCGCATTTTCATAGCGATCAACCGCAATGACTTCAACGCCTAAACGCTGTAATTCAATCACGACTTCTTTACCTAATTCACCAGACCCAAGCATCATTACTTTCGTTGCTTTCGCTGTTAAGGCAGTACCAATTTTTGTCATGTTAATTTCCTTCTGGCTGTGTCATACAGATATAGGATTATGGGTTTAATAATTTTTCATCAAGTAACAAATCTTCATTCTTATTTACACCAATACCACTTGCTATCACATTGCGCGCGATTTGATGTGCATCAGAAAGGGAATGCTCTGTATAACTACCGCATTGATATTCGTTTAGCTCAGGAATTTGACTTTGTTCTTTTACGTTAAGTACATCTTGCATTGACGCTAACCAAGCTACGGCAACTTGTTGTTCGTTTGGCGTGCCAATTAATGACATATAAAAACCAGTACGGCATCCCATTGGTGAAATATCAATAATTTCTACTTCATCACTATTTAAATGATCACGCATAAAGCCAGCAAATAAATGCTCTAAAGTATGAATTCCCTTAGCAGATAAAATAGCTTTGTTTGGCGCGCAAAAACGTAAATCAAATACACTAATATCATCTCCCTTTGGTGTACGCATTGTCTTTGCAATACGTACAGCTGGCGCATTCATTCGAGTATGATCGACTTTAAAACTATCAAGTAGTGGCATAATTGTTTCCTTTAAATTGTCAATTTATTTCAATTTTAGTTAAATTTTTTTGAACTTTACTTCAAGGCATCTGTCTTAAAATACAGCAACTTGCAGTTGTTTTTAATAAAATTGGTTCCTTAGGTTATTTCACCACCCTTTTGGGTGGTGTTTTTTTACGTTAAAAACGTATTTATTTTACTCAAATTGCAAACAAATTCATCGTTAATAACAATAAAAAAAGATAGCGTACAGCTTTACCTAATGTCATTAGCACAAATACACCCAGCATATTTAAACGCAACCAGCCAGCTACAACACACAACATATCGCCAATGACAGGTAACCAACTGAAAAATAAGCTCCAAATACCATAACGTTGGATATTGCGAATAACTAATCCAAAGCGTGGATGTCGCTGTTGTTTTTCTGACACTTGGGGCAAAACACGCCCAAACCAATAGGTAGTGAAGCTACCAAGGCTATTGCCTAACACAGCAACTGTAAACAAGCTTAACACATTATCACTCAACAACGTTCCTGGACTTAAAGCCCAAGGCGTTAATAATCCAACAAAGATCACCTCTGAATTACCTGGCAAAACAGTGGCACTTAAAAACGCGCTGGCAAACATCAAGTATAAACTATGCTGCTGCCAAAATTCCCAAGACCATAACTCAATCATTTAAATCAGGTTTAAAACGTTGTAAATAGTCATCACGATCTTTTTGACTAATTGGTCTTAAGACACGACATGGATTACCTACTGCCACACAATTAGCAGGAATATCTTTCGTGACAACAGAACCTGCGCCTATCACGGAGTTATCGCCAATTGTCACACCACCTAAAATCACTACATTACCCCCAACCCAAACATTATGACCAATCACAATAGGTAATGCTTGTTCCCATTCTGATCTACGTAATTCAGGATCAATGGGATGTCCTACTGTGTATAAACTCACATTTGGCGCAAACAAAACATCATCACCAATTTTCACGCCACCTGTATCTAAAATAGTACAGTTATAATTAGCAAAAAAGTTTTTGCCCACTTCAATAAATTGACCATAATCACAATAGAAAGGAGAGTTAATATGTGGAATATTCGTTGCTTTACCAAGAATAGTTAAGATTAAACGTGCTTTATTTTGTTTATCAGAAGGGCGAGTTAATACATTATATTCATGCAATAATTCTTTATTACGCAAACGCAGTGCGGCTAATTCTTGATCATAAGGTTGATGAGCTAAACCTGTTAGCATTTTTTCTTTATCGCTTAACATACAATTACTCTGTAATTAATCTACACGTTCTCACATCAAATACATGCATACCTGCGGCTAACCCAGCTTGTACACCTAAATCTGCATCTTCAAAAACCAAACAATCTTGTGGCTTAACTTGAATTAATTCAGCACAACGTAAAAAGGTATCAGGCGCTGGCTTATGTTTTTCTACATCTTCTGAAGTCACAACAGCCTCAAAGCAATGTGCAATATCTAATTTATCTAACAATAAATATGTCATTTCACGGTGCGATCCTGTGCCTAATGCCATAGCTTTCTGTTGATAAAAATGCTTGGCGACATTTGCGGCAGGTAATAATTTTGCTTGGTTTAAAATAAGTGCTTTGCCAAACTGACGTTTTAAACGCATCACATCTTGTAATAAAGTTAAAGGCATGTTCGCTTCTTGCATTATTGCTTGTGCAATCGTACGCAGCGGGGCGCCTGCCATTTTATACATGATTTCAGGTTGTAAAGCATATCCATAATACTCACCAACCATCAGCCAAGCTTGTGCATGACAAGGCATAGTATCAATTAAAGTACCATCCATATCAAAAATTAATCCAGCATATTGGCTAAACAGTTGTTTATCTAACATCATCACTTTAGTTTATTCAATGAAATTTAAATAAACATTATTGTGCTATAAATTTGTGATCTATGCACTGTTTAATTACACAGAATTGAGCTAGACTGAATGACAAGTCGTGGTGAGGAAAGTATGAATATCCAATCTCAGTTAAAAATGCTACAAGTTCGTAAGCTAATTGACGAACAAATTATTGAAATTGTATTCAATGCGCAACATCACTTGGCACAACATTGGCATGTTGATGTGAATAGAACACAAGCCACAACACTATTGATTCATTTAGCCAATTCGTTAGGCAGAATTAAGCGCCACCATTGTGCCTCACCACTGCATAAAGACTTTCAAACCAAGATTCAAAGTGCGGTCTGTTTTCCAATAGTTTTGGCTATGCACAAAGAAATCTTACAACTGATCCCTTTCCCAATTCCTGCCAATGAGCAAAGTTATTTTTTAGCAAATTATTATTCACTTTTGCTCGATCAACCACAGATCTTAGATAAACTCGATCACGCCATGCTCAATAAGATTTCTCGTTAAAAGCATAAAATCTCTCAAAAACAGACCGCACTTTTGCAAGCCAAGCCAAACAAGAAGCAGATAGCAGATAGCAGATAGCAGATAGCAGATAGCAGATAGCAGATAGCAGATAGCAGATAGCAGATAAGCTGTATGTGTAAAATAAACTTGTCAAATAACTCAAAGATAACAGGATAAAGAAGACATGAAATTAAATGGCGCACCCGAGAGGATTCGAACCTCTGACCGCTCGGTTCGTAGCCGAGTACTCTATCCAGCTGAGCTACGGGTGCGTATAGTTGAAATTTGATTTAGTTGCTTTAACCATTTTAAACAATAGATTCGAATTTAAAATGGCGCACCCGAGAGGATTCGAACCTCTGACCGCTCGGTTCGTAGCCGAGTACTCTATCCAGCTGAGCTACGGGTGCAGCACTTGTTTACTTGCTATTTAATAAAAAACTTAACTTAATAGCGAGCAAACCTGAGTAAATGGCGGTGAGAGAGGGATTCGAACCCTCGATGGAGTTTTTGACCCCATACTCCCTTAGCAGGGGAGCGCCTTCAGCCTCTCGGCCATCTCACCGCAATCGGTTTGTGGGCGGTATGATACGTTTTTCTAAAAATAAGTCAAATCATTTTTTACAAAAAATTATTCAGTTGACTGATTTCTCTACAAATTAGAGCAAATAAAACAGAAAAAATTATTTACCGCGTAATATCGCACGCAAATTTGCTAATTGATTCGCCGTATTTTCTTGCTGTTGTGCCTTTGTCATCACTGGTTTATCACGTTCCCATTGCACATCATCTACCGGTAATTCAGCTAAAAAACGACTCGGCTCAGGCTTTAACACTTCACCAAATTGACGTCGTTCTTTACATAAAGAAAAGATCAAACTTTGTTGTGCTCGCGTAATGCCAACATAAGCTAAACGGCGTTCTTCCTCAACATTATCTTCATCAATACTGGTTTGATGCGGTAAAATACCTTCTTCCATGCCAATCAGAAAAACATGAGAAAATTCTAGCCCCTTAGATGCATGTAGCGTCATCAATTGAACTTGATCGCTTTCATTATCTTCTTCACCACGCTCCATCATGTCGCGTAAAGTTAATCTTGTCACCACCTGATTTAGGCTCATAGGCTCATCAACCTCACTACCTTTAAGCATGTCGCCAATCCAATCAAATAAAGTAGCGACATTTTTACTTTGCATTTCTGCCGCTTTTGGACTGGGCGCATATTCATATAAATATTCCTCATAATGCAATTGTGCTAGCATAGTACGAATCGCCCGCTCAGGTTCAGCACGCATAATTTCATCGCTTAATTGCACAATCCATTGACCAAAATTTTGCAATGCATTATAAGCTCTAGGCGTAACCCGTTGCATTAATTCAAAGTCAAAAATCGCTTCAAACAAACTTATTTGCTTTTCTTGTGCTAATGTACCTAACTTTTCTAATGTCACTATACCAATTTCACGTTTTGGGATATTTACAATTCGCAAAAATGCCGCATCATCATCTTGGTTAACCAATAAACGTAAATACGCCATCATATCCTTAATTTCAGCACGAGAAAAAAACGAAGTTCCTCCTGAAATTTTATAAGGAATACGGTTTTGCATAAGCACTTTTTCTAATAAACGAGATTGATGATTACCGCGATATAAAATGGCATAGTCTTTATATTTTGTTTTACGCATGAAACGATGTGCAATTAGTTCACCCACAACACGTTCTGCTTCATCATCCTCATTTTTTGCCTCAATAATCTGTAGTTTCTCTCCTGACTCTAAATTTGAGAACAGTTGTTTATCGAAAACATGTTCATTATTCGCAATAAGAATATTGGCACAATGTAAAATACGTTGTGTTGAGCGATAGTTTTGTTCTAATTTGATGACGTCTAATTGAGGAAAATCTGTCTTTAAGCGCATCATGTTTTGTGGGCGTGCGCCACGCCATGAATAAATAGACTGATCATCATCACCGACCACAGTAAAACAAGCACGTTCACCTACTAATAACTTAATTAACTCATATTGACTAGTATTAGTATCCTGATATTCATCGACTAATAAATAACGAATTTTTTGTTGCCACTTTAAACGTACCTCTTCATTCTGTTTAAATAATAAAGTCGGTAACATGATTAAATCATCAAAATCTAACGCATTATACGCACGAATTTGTTTACTATAACGTTCGTAACATAGCGCAAAAGTTTGTCCTTTTGCATCACGTGCTAAATATTTTGCTTGTTGAGGTGAAATTAAATCATTTTTCCAATTTGAAATTGTTGAAACTAGCTCTCGCAATAATTCTTTCTCTTCTGCAAGGAAGTCTGCCGTGAGTTCTTTTAATAACGCCAATTGATCATGTTCATCAAACAATGTCATATTCGCTTTAAAGCCCAACTGCTTATATTCACGTTTAATAATATCGAAGCCTAGTGTATGAAATGTAGACACAATGAGTCCACGGCTTGCTTGTTTGCCAATAGAATGTGCAACACGTTCTTTCATTTCACGTGCAGCTTTATTCGTGAAAGTCACTGCAGCAATTTGGCGTGGCTGATAACCACAATTTGCCACTAAATGTGCAATTTTATTAATAATCACCCTCGTTTTACCGGAACCAGCGCCTGCCAATACTAAACAAGGTCCTGTGACATATTCAACTGCTTTTTGTTGTTGCACATTTAATTTCATAGCGGATTATCTTTGTTCTGTTTGTTGTGACCATACATAAGGTAATAATACGGAATCAAGTAAAAAAGAAAGCGGCAAATCTAAAATAGGTAATCCCCACTGCTTTGCCATTTCAACATCATATTTTGTGCCTGCATACGCAGAATAAGGCTCAGTCGGATCAATTAATTTCACTACAGTCCCACAGCTATTTAAGCAGCAAAGAGCGGTCAAAATAAGAAATATTTTTTGCATATAGTACCCATGAAACAAGATGGGCTAATGATATAAGTAATACACTGAAAATGCGATAACAAAATAGTAAGAAATAAAAAATGCGGTTAACGCTAATTTAACCGCATTTAATCAAATAAAAAGAAAAAGCCTTATTTACCATCCCAAGCATGAATTGCTTTCGCACGAACATCTAACTTGCTTTGTGAATCGCCTTTAAAATAGTTTTTATCTAAACCACCTTCCCAGTCACCATATTGTGTATTCGGTAACATAATGAACGTTTTACCAAATTTTTTACTATTTTTAGCTACAAATGCTCGACGCTCTGCATTGGTTTTCTTATAGGTTTCATCACCGAAATCATTTAAATTATCACCTACAAATAACACAATGTCATAACCCATCTCTTCAACTTGTTTGAAACGAATTGATTTGTTTGATTTGTCTTTTTTCAATAATAAGGTTTTATCATTTACACCAGTAAAACCAAGACGTTTCATATCATCCACAGTCCCTGCTTTTTCAACATCATCACGACGATTAGACACGAAGAACATCGTACCACCATTCGCATTAACGTAGTTAGAGAACTCTACTGCGCCTGGAATTGCGGCTGATTGTCTTGCATCTACCCATTTTGTCCATGTTTTTGGTGAAAAACCTTGACCAGTTTTGACTTGCCAACCTGAATAAGCACTGTTGTCGATCATGGTTTCATCCAAATCAACTACGACTGCCTTTTTCTTGCCTTTTTTGACTTTTGAATGATCAAAAGCAATTTTAGCTGTATTAAAAGCTTGATGGGCTAACGCTTCATATTCACCAGATTGCTGGGTCCATACTAATCCCATAGACATTTGTTGCTGTAGTTGTGCCTGATTACCTTGTTCCATAGCTTGTTGATTTGAACAAGCGGTCAATAATACAAGCGAGCTGACTGCAATAATTGATAAGCTAAACTTTTTCATTTTTTCTCCTTAAATGACTCCATTTTAATTGTAAGTTGTAAGTAGTCTAATCTAACAAACTAATGCATTAATTCATACAAAATACCTAGCTTAACGTGATTAAGATCACAAACTTTTTAATTTCTGTGATTATTTTTACATTTCCTTACAATTCAACAAATCATGAACAGACAAAACATTCCTATTTTTAACCGCACTTTTCCCTCACTTTTACGCTATAATGTCCCCAAATTTTCACTTTAAAAAACGGATCGATTATGGCAAACATTGCAGAAAATCCTTTAGTTCTTGTTGATGGCTCTTCTTATTTATATCGCGCATTTCATGCTTTCCCACCACTCACTAATTCATTAAATGAACCAACTGGTGCCATGTATGGTGTGTTAAATATGCTAAAAAGCCTCATTTCACAAGTACAACCCAGCCATATTGCGGTAGTATTTGATGCTAAAGGTAAAACGTTTCGCGATGAAATGTTTGAACAATACAAGTCACATCGTCCGCCAATGCCAGATGAATTACGCCAACAAATTTTACCGCTTCACAATATTATTCGTGCCTTAGGTATTCCACTTCTTATTGTTGAAGGTGTAGAAGCTGATGATGTTATCGGTACACTGGCAGTGCAAGCTTCAAAAGCAGGTAAAAAAGTGTTAATCAGTACTGGCGATAAAGATATGGCACAGCTAGTTGATGACAATATTATGCTGATTAACACGATGAATAATAGCTTGCTTGATCGACAAGGTGTTATCGAAAAATATGGTTTGCCCCCTGAGCTAATTATTGATTACCTTGCGTTAATGGGAGATAGTTCAGACAATATTCCAGGCGTACCCGGTGTCGGTGAAAAAACTGCCTTAGGTCTATTGCAAGGAATTGGTAGTATGGCTGAAATTTATGCCAATTTGGATAAAGTCGCTGACCTACCACTTCGCGGCGCGAAAAAATTGGCGGATAAATTACTTGGTGCCAAAGAAATGGCAGATTTATCTTACTTACTTGCCACCATTAAAACTGATGTCAGCTTACAAATTACCCCTGAACAACTCACTTTTGGTGCAGCAAATAACGATCAACTTATCGAATATTTTGGGCGTTATGAGTTTAAACGTTGGCTGACTGAAGTCATGAGTGGAGAAAATACTGTCACCAATGGTCATACACAATCGGTTAAAATCAATAACTATCAAGCAACGCCAGCTGCTGTTGCAACAGAAAGTGCGGTCAAAATTGACATAGATCGCAGTAAATATGATTGTATTCTGACAATGCCAGATCTGGAAAAATGGCTCAGTAAATTACAAAGTGCAAAATTAATTGCTATAGACACGGAAACTGACAGTTTAGACTACATGTCTGCCAATTTAGTCGGGATTTCTTTTGCTTTAGAGAATGGTGAAGCAGCTTATCTTCCACTCCGCCATGACTATATCGGCGCACCACAACAAGTGGATGTTAACAGTGCACTGGCATTCCTAAAACCTATTTTAGAAAACCCAACTATTGAAAAAATAGGACAAAATATCAAATTCGATCTCAGTATTTTTGCTCGTAATGGTATTGATGTACAAGGTATCGCTTACGACACAATGCTACTGTCTTATATACTTGATAGCACTGGGCGCCATAATATGGATGATCTGGCTAAACGGTATTTAGGTCATCAAACGATTAGCTTTGAAGAAATTGCGGGTAAAGGCAAAGCACAACTGACTTTCAATCAAATTCCATTAGAACAAGCTGCCGAATATGCAGCGGAAGATGCAGATATTACAATGAAACTACAGCAAGTTCTGTGGCAAAAACTATCACAGCAGCCAACATTAGTTGAATTGTATGAAAATATGGAACGTCCATTAATTGCAGTACTCTCTCGCATGGAACGTCATGGCGTATTAATTGATTGTGACGCACTATTTAATCAATCAAATGAAATTGGCACAAGACTGACCGCACTTGAGCAACAAGCCTATGAATTAGCCGGTCAATGCTTTAATTTAGCCTCAACGAAGCAATTACAAGAAATCTTATTTGATAAATTAGGTTTACCTGTTTTAAAGAAAACACCTAAAGGCGCGCCTTCCACTAATGAAGAAGTGTTGGAAGAATTAGCTTACGACCATGCATTACCAAAAGTTTTAGTCGAACACCGTGGCTTAAGTAAACTAAAATCAACTTATACTGACAAATTACCGCAAATGGTCAATACTCAAACAGGACGTGTGCATACCTCTTATCATCAAGCAGTAACTGCGACAGGTCGTTTATCCTCTAGTGATCCAAATTTACAAAATATCCCAATTCGCAACGAAGAAGGTCGTCGTATTCGACAAGCCTTTATCGCACGTGAGGGCTATACGATTATTGCGGCAGACTACTCACAAATTGAATTGCGTATTATGGCGCATTTATCAAAAGATCAAGGACTTATTAACGCATTTAGCGAAGGAAAAGATATTCACCGTTCTACTGCGGCAGAAATTTTTGCTGTCCCGCTAGACCAAGTGACCAGTGAGCAACGACGTAGTGCGAAAGCAATTAATTTTGGTTTAATCTACGGTATGAGTGCTTTTGGTTTATCACGCCAATTAGGTGTTCCACGTGGCGAAGCGCAAAAGTATATGGATTTATACTTCCAACGCTATCCTAATGTGCAAACTTTTATGACTGAGATTCGTGAAACAGCTAAAGCGCAGGGATATGTATCCACTTTGTTTGGTCGCCGTTTATATTTACCCGACATTAGTTCTGCAAATGCAATTCGTCGTAAAGCGGCTGAGCGTGTGGCAATTAACGCACCAATGCAAGGAAGTGCAGCTGATATCATCAAACGTGCAATGATTACATTAGATAAACAAATCGCAGATCATCCTGATATCCAAATGATTATGCAAGTACATGATGAATTAGTGTTCGAAGTACGCTCAGAAAAAGTGACTGAATTTAGCCAGCTCATTAAACAAACCATGGAGCAAGCGGCGCAATTAGTCGTTCCACTGATTGTCGATATTGGCATAGGTAAGAATTGGGACGAAGCGCATTAATATTTATACGACATAAACAAAAAGGCAGAGGTAAACTCCGCCTTTGCTATATCAAACACTACTAATTATGCTGTCGGCTTCTTAATTAATTTTTTACGCATTTTAATGTTAATCATTTCGACAACGACAGAGAAGCCCATAGCAAAGTAAATGTAGCCTTTCGGAATATGGAAGTCTAAGCTTTCACCAATTAATGCCACACCAATCAGAATTAAGAATGATAAGGCTAGTACTTTTAAAGTTGGATGTGTTTCCACAAAATCACCGATTGGTTTTGCCGCAAACATCATCACACCAACTGCAATAACAATGGCGACAATCATGACTTCAATTTGCTCAACCATACCTACTGCTGTAATCACAGAATCTAATGAGAACACAATATCTAAAATAGCAATTTGCGTTAAAATCCCAATAAAACTGACCTTTTTCGGTGTATTTTCTGCATTTTCTTCTTCAGGACTCATCGCATGGTGAATTTCATGAGTACTTTTTGCTACCAAAAATAATCCACCAAATAATAAGATTAAATCGCGACCTGAGATGTCTTCGCTAAATACTGTAAATAAAGGTGCTGTTAATGACATTACCCAAGATAACGAAAGCAAGAGTAAAATTCGCATCCCCATAGCTAATCCCAAACCAATTAAGCGCCCTGATTGACGTTGATGTTCAGGTAAACGTCCCACTAAAATACTGATAAAAATAATATTATCAATACCTAAAACAATCTCTAATGCAGCTAAAGTAAACAGCGCAATCCACGCTTCTGGGCTAGCGAGCCATTCAAACATAATCACGTTTCCTTCAAGTTAAAAAATTGTACAAATCATATAGTTTTGTTTAAAAAATGCCAAGAAATTAATCATCACCAAGTAAAAACTGCTGCAGGATTTCCGTCGTAAACGCTTTACGTAAATAAAAACCTAAAGGTAAAGTATCGATAATCTCACCATCTTTACCAACCCCCTTAGTTAAAGCTTTACTATTGGCACCTTTCGGACGCAATTGCAATACTTCACCTAATTTTGCAGTCACTTGCGCAACTTTGCCCAAACTAATATATTCCATCAATTCTTCCCAATCGCGCTGTAAACGATATTCTTGTTCTCTTGAAGGTTGCCACAAAATTGCTTGTCCAATATGACGTTCAGCTAATGGAATTTGCCGTTCACCTTCAACAGGTACCCATAATACTTTACTCAATTTATGCCTAACGTGCGAATTCTGCCAATTAACCCCCGTATTCTGAATTAATGGCGCAAGACTCACAAAAGTCGTTTCTAATGGTAATCCTTGTGAATTAATGGGAATGGTTTTCAACTCAATACCAAGATGAGCAAAATCACGTTCTGCTTTGCTGCCTGCGTTGGCACCTAAAGCCGTTTCAATCAGTATACCAACCCATCCCTTATCTCGCTTTAAATCAGCAGGGATAGGCAGATTTAACTCACAGGCTAATTCAGCAAAGGTTAAGCCCGCAATAGATTGTGCACGAGCGAGTAATTCTTGTTCAGTATGTGGGATCATAAAGTGCGGTTAATTTTAGCGATATTTTTTCAATAACTTAGGTTTGACAAATTCAATACCTTTATCCACATAAACAATATGTTCTAATTGCAATAAGTGACGCTTTGTCGGTAACCCACCACCAAACCCAGTTAAACTACGATTTTTACCTAAAACACGGTGACAAGGAATAATGATACTAATCGGGTTACGTCCTACTGCTCCACCCACTGCGCGCATCGCTTTTGGATTGCCAATTAATTGTGCTAACTCACCATAAGTGGATGTTTGCCCATAAGGGATTTGTTGTAACGCTTGCCAAATTTGTTGTTGAAAATCTGTACCCTGTGGTGCCAGAGGAATACCAGCAAAGGTTTCTGGCTCACCTGCAAAATAGCGCACTAATGCCTGCTTTACTTTTACAAAGAGCGGTCGATTTTCGTCAAGAATCCACTTCGGATTAGGTGCAATCTGTTCTAATTCAAAATCTAAATTGGTTAATTTGTCATGTTGAGATAGCATTAACAAACGTCCAACAGGTGCCTCAAAATAGCAATAATAAATAGGCTGCATCATATTCCTCCTTAAACAGAAAAAGCGTACCGAAGTACGCTTTATTATCCTAAATTTTTGCCTAAATTAGAAACGGTAGTTTACATTTAAACCATAAAGATTTGCTTTCGATTTTGCAGTGTATTTCACAACAAGCGGCTTACCATTTTCTTTTTCAACGAAAGTACTTTCTTTACCTCTGATATGTGTATAACCCACATCTACAGACAGATTTGGAGTCAATGCATAAGTTGCACCTAAGCTATACCAAGTACGATCGGTATCTGGGATAGATGCTGATTTATAAGGTTCAATCAATGGCGTTTCATCAAATGCAATACCCGCACGTAATGTTAATGCATCTGTTGCATCATAGCTTGCACCTAGCGCAATACGTGTACTATCTTTGAAGTTTTCTGGTTTATGTAATGCTTCTGAACCATCAGTATAGGTTGCACGTAATTCTTTGAAACGGCTCCATTCTGTTCTTTTCAAGCTATAATGCATAGCAAACTTATCTGTCATTTTGTGGTAGCCTGAAATTTCCCAATATGCTGGTAAATTCAATGTTAACTCTGCCGGACCAGTAATTGGTTTCGGGAAATTGAATCGATAGGCTTCACTATCTTTAAATTTAATATCAATTGGCGAATGATAAGCTACACCAAAACGGTTATTTTGGTTAAATTCATACACAACACCCGCATTCCAGCCAAAGCCCCAAGCCGAATCTTGTAAACGAGAAACTATCGTTGAATCATCAGCAACTTTTTTATTTACTCCAGCTTGCATAGCTGCTGCATTATAAAGATTGCTAACTAATCCTGCATTACGCTCTAATTTAGCTTTGGCATGTACTGCATTTAAACCCAGACCGACACTCCAACCTTGTGAGATACGATATGCACCGCTTAAATTTAAGTTTACTGCGGCTAATTTAGTCGAACCGCCATAAATACCCGCACTGTAATCACTATCAAATTTACTTTGCATACCAAAATTCACGTTCATACCCGCACCAACAGCAAAACGCTCATTGATTGGTTTGATGAAATATAAGGTTGGTAATAAACCATTTGGCACTACATTTTTTTGATCTGCTGATTTTTTAACCATTATTTGTTGGGGGTTTTGAGGATTAACTAATGCCGCCTCACCTTCTAAATTGACATTCGTATCGACAAATATTGCTCCAACAGAAATTTCAGCTTGTTTAAATTGTGTCATCAACGCTGGGTTAGTCGCGACAACTGCCGCATTATCTGCAATTGCGGCTTCACCCGCATATGCACGACCTAAACCTGAAGTTGATACTTCTGCCAATTGGAAAGCTGCTGCTGAAGCACTACCTGCTGCTACAGCTAAAATTGAAGAAAGAAGAGTTTGAGTAAATTTGCTAGTTCTTGCCATTTTTAGCCCTTTGTTGTTTAAATTATATATAATAAGCGTTTGGATTCTAAAGAAGTATGCATAGTGGTGCAAATTTATTTCTCTATTTAAATAAGAGTTCAGACCAGTATAAATCACCCTCTAACCACAATCACGCAGATCACAATCACGCAGATAAAGTGCGGTTAAATTTTGCGAAGGATTGGAACAATGCTAAAATAAGTGCAAATTTTTACTAAATTATAGAGGATAAAATATGAGTAAATTAAAATGTAACGCTGAAGAAGCCAAAGCTTGCTGCTGTGTGGATGTTGGTACAATTATTGATGGTTCTGACTGTACAGTTGATTTTGAGCAGCTTTATGCAACAGAAGAGCTCGCACAAGAAGCCCTAGCTTATTTAACGCAAAAAGCAAAAGCGGCTGAAAGCGATCCTTGTGAGATTAAAAGTGAAATCGTGAAAACTGAAAATAGCGCATTATTAAAGGCACAGTTTGAATTCAGCTGCCAAGCAGAAGCCATGATTTTCCAACTGTCTACACGATAATTGATAATACTAAAGCATAAAAAAGACTGCATCTCAATATGCAGTCTTTTCTTTTTCTGGTTAAAATAGCAATATTGCTAATAGCTGAGGTGAAATAATCCTGAGAAACATCACCATTGGATAGACGGTCGCATAAGATAAAGCAGAAGCCCCACTATCTTCTTTAATTGCATTAGCAAATGCCAATGCTGGAGGATCTGTCATCGAACCAGCCAATAAGCCACATAGAGTTAAATAATTCATTTTGGCATATAAACGCGCAATCAGCCCTGTTACCATCAATGGAATGAAAGTAATAATAATACCGTAACCCATCCACTCTAAGCCACTGCCATTTAGCAGAGTATCCATGAAATTACCGCCTGATTTTAAACCAACGACAGCTAAAAACAGCACAATACCAATTTCACGTAATGCTAAGTTAGCACTTGGTGGCATAAACCAATAAAGTTTTCCAACACTCCCAATACGAGCAAGAATCAAGGCAACAACCAATGGTCCACCCGCTAACCCGAGTTTTAACGCTACTGGAAATCCCGGTATTTGAAAAGGAATCGACCCCAATAATACGCCTAAACCAATTCCAATAAAAACAGGTAACATTTGTACTTGTTGTAATTTTTGTTGCGCATTACCAATAATTGAAACGGCTTGATTTAATACCTCACTACGCCCCACAACATGTAGAACGTCACCAAATTGTAATGTTGTATTTGCTGTTGGGACTAACTCAACCCCTGCACGATTTAAACGTGCAATGACTACACCATATTTTTGATGAATGCCTAAAGAGCGAATCCGTTTTCCCAATACTTTTTCATTAGTGACAACAATACGGTCTGAACGAAGATCGCCAGCAAAGCTAGATAAAGGCACATCCACTTCTTCACCTAACACTAATTTAATTTTACGCAATAACGGCAGCTCTCCCACTAAGTGCAAAAGATCGCCTTGCTTAATAATGGTATTTGCTTGTGGTACGCTAATGTTTTCATCACGTTTTAAACGTGTACACACAACATCTTTCTTTTCATCGAAACCGGGAATATCAACTAAACGTAAACCATCTAAATTAGGATTCGTCACTTTAACATTTATCGACCCTAAACTGTCTTTATCTTGCCCACTTTCTTTCAAAAAGTTTTTTGCTTCATCATCTACTTTGATACGGAAAAATAAACGAACCAACCACATAGAAAGTAGAATTCCGCAAATCCCGAACGGATATGCCATCGCATAAGCCATCCCCATCGTCGCTGTGGTTTGAGAAGCTGTCAACTCTGCAAGAATTTGCTGCCCCGCACCAAGAGAAGGCGTGTTAGTAACAGCGCCCGAATAAATACCGAGAATAATTTCTAAAGGCACATCAGCCAGCATATAAATCACAACCACCGCTAAAGAACCCAGTAATACGATTAGCGCAGCAAAACCATTTAACTTCAGCCCTGATTCGCGCAAAGATGCAAAAAAACCTGGTCCGACCTGAATCCCAATCGTATAAACAAATAAAATTAAACCAAACTCCTGAATAAAATGTAGTGTATGTGGATCTAATTCTAATTCTGTATATTGCTTTATAAAGTGGGCAACAATAATACCGCCAAATAGCACGCCACCAATACCTAACCCTACGCCTCTAATCTTCCAATGCCCTATCCACAACCCAATGACAGCAACAAGAGCAAGGAGGCTTATAGTGATCGCAATGTCACTCATAATTTACCTCTATATCAATTTCAAATTTAACAAAAATAACTACAAATAATTATATCAATCTCTGTTTTTAAAAACTTAAAGAAATAATAAAAATTTAATCTTAATCACATTTTTCTTGCTTAACTAACAAAAATTTTTAAGAATACTGAACCATTTTTTTAACAATAATTTTATATTTGGAATTACTATGAATTGGTCGCAGGAACTCTTTGACTCATTTCTCTGGCTACTTAAAAGCCTATCACTTACCGCTATATTTTTCCCTTTAGCAGTCTATGCTGTGTCAAAAACAACCAGATGGGGACACCAGCTTTGGCTATTGGCAGAAGATTATTTCAATCCAAGAAAAAATATCCGTCCACTTCTTTATTTTATTATTATCGTCTTCTTTGACTTACTCTCGGTACGTATCGATATTTTGGTTTCAAACTGGTATAACGCGCTGTATAAATCATTACAAGACATGAATGAAACTGTGTTTTGGCAGCAAATGGTCGTATTTGCAGTGATTGCCACATCCAGTATTGGAAATGCCTTAATCAGCTATTACTTAAGTAAGCGTTTTCTGATTCACTGGCGTCAATGGTTCAATAGCAAAATGCTAAATAAATGGACTGAAAATCAAGCCTATTACAAAACACAATATCTTGAAAATCAGTTAGATAACCCTGATCAACGTATCCAACAAGATATCAATTCTTTTGTTTCAAATACCTTAGATTTTGCTACAGGCTTAATTTCCGCTATCGTTTCTATTGTGGCGTTTACTATCATCTTGTGGAACCTCTCTGGCACAATGAATGTTGGCAGTATTGAAGTACCACATGCAATGGTATTCCTGGTCTTTATTTATGTATTATTTACCAGTATTTTTGCCTTTAAAATTGGACGCCCACTCATCCAGTTAAATTTCGCCAATGAACGTCTCAATGCTAACTACCGTTATTCTCTGATTCGTCTCAAAGAATATGCAGAAAGCATTGCTTTTTATCGTGGTGAGAAAATGGAAAAACGCCTACTAAATTCCCAATTTGATCAAGTGATTGATAACGTATGGAAAGTTGTACACCGTACTTTAAAATTATCAGGTTTTAACTTAATTGTGACCCAAATTTCAGTAGTGTTTCCTTTAGTCATTCAAGTTACCCGCTATTTTAGTAATCAAATTACATTAGGTGACCTAATGCAAACTTCAAGTGCTTTTGGACGAGTACAATCGGCGTTATCTTTCTTCCGTAATTCCTATGATGATTTCGCCGCTTATCGAGCCGTATTGGACCGTCTAACGGGTTTCCATACTGCGATTCAACAAGCGAACCAAGCTTCTGATTTGATTATCCAAGACAGCACAACACAATTACGTTTTGAAAATTTGACCGTACAAACACCAAATGGCAATACGTTAATTGAAGACTTAAATCTCACTTTGCCTATCGGCACATCTTTATTAATTCAAGGTGACTCTGGTGTTGGTAAAACCACATTATTAAGAACAATTGCAGGGTTATGGTCTTATGCAAGTGGTACTATTCACTGTCCGCAACACAATACCTTGTTCTTATCACAAAAACCTTACTTGCCACAAGGACGCTTAATCGATGCGTTATATTATCCTGGTGTTGCTCCAGATGATGTCAACTTGCAAAGTGCGGTCAATATTTTACAAAAAGTACAATTAGCACATTTAAGCAACAAATTAACACAAGAAGATGAATGGACACGCGTACTCTCTTTAGGTGAACAACAACGTTTATCTTTTGCTCGCGTACTGTTACATAAACCACTTGTTGCATTCTTAGATGAAGCTACAGCAAGTATGGATGAAGGCCTAGAAGATGCGATGTATCGCTTACTTAAAGCTGAATTGCCTAACACCACTATTATCAGTGTAGGGCACCGTTCAACACTCATTGCTCACCACCAACAACATCTAAAAATCAGCTAATCATCCATAAGGCTTTGTTTAAACGCAAAGCCTTTAAAATTTTGTAAAAACTGACCGCACTTTAACTAACACAACTTTCTAAATGAGAGCATTATTGCTAAAATTCTGCCCAATTTTTGTATTTAATAAGGTTAACTATGTTAAAAAAATTACTTTTACTCAGCATGGCATATATGCTTGCAGGTTGTCTATCAACTAAACCTGTTACTTTCCCTGCTGAATTTGCTAATTTGGATTATGAACTCTCTGATCAAGCAGCTAAACAATGGGCAATAGCAAGTACACAAGTTGAACAATGTATTTACCCAAATCTGACTCGAATTCAACGTGAGCATTTCTCTCAAGAAGATGCTTATATACATTCACAATACGTCTTCTTCTATCCCTTAGAAGATATCATCGGTGAGAAATATGTAAAAATAATCCAAGCTGATGAAAAATCAATGGGTTATGCGACATATCAATATAAAAAATTCAAACAAAACAGGGCTAAACCGTTAGAGGAAGCCAAATGCCAAATATTAAGGATGCAGGCTAAAGATGATCTTGCCGTCGTGAAAGGGCAATACAAAAGCGGGATGGCAGAAGAAAATGCTATCAAAGATAAAATTCATCCAGATGGTGTTGCAACAAACCAGAATAAATTTTTCTTTGATATCATCAAATGGGGAGCCGCATTACTCTTGTGATCGACAAAGCCTCATCTAACAAAATAACATACATCCCTGTTATGACTGAGTAAACCAACCTAAATTCTTACTAAAATAAAAAAGCAATCGATTACAAAGTGACTAAGCTCAAATAATTTGAGTTTAGTCATTTTAATTCTTCCCTTTTTCAGCTAGTCTAGAAGTGTTTTACATTACATAATTTTTTAATAAAAAATTAAGGAGAATTTATGACAATCTTCACCCTCGCTCAAAATTGGTTAGCACAAGATCCCGATGCTGAAACTCGCGCAGAATTAGAACAATTGCTTGAGGCTGCCAAAGCTGGCGATGAAAAAGCAAACACAGAACTAGCAAGTCGTTTTAATGGTCGCTTACAATTTGGTACTGCGGGTCTACGTGGTCGCTTACAAGCGGGTTCCATGGGGATGAACCGAGTACTTGTCGCACAAGCGGCTGGTGGTTTAGCTAACTATTTAAAAGACTATGACCAAACCCCTTCTATTGTAATTGGTTATGATGGTCGTAAAAACTCCGATGTTTTTGCACGTGATACGGCAGAAATTATGGCTGGTGCAGGTATCAAAGCTTATTTATTACCACGCAAATTACCAACCCCAGTACTCGCCTATGCCATCAAATATTTTGATACCACTGCAGGTGTAATGGTCACCGCAAGCCATAATCCGCCAGAAGATAATGGTTATAAAGTTTATTTAGGTAAAGCGAATGGTGGTGGACAAATTGTTTCTCCTGCCGATCAAGATATTGCGAAGTTAATCGATAACGTTGCCGCAGGCTCAATCAAGGATTTACCACGTAGCCAAGATTTCGTTATATTAGATGAAGAAGTTGTAGATGCTTATATTGCAAAAACCGCAGCACTTGCCAAAGAACCACAAACTGATATTAACTATGTTTATACTGCAATGCATGGTGTTGGTTATGAAGTATTAAGCAAAACTTTAGAAAAAGCAGGTTTACCACAACCACACTTAGTACACGAACAAATTCAACCAGATGGTAACTTCCCAACTGTCAACTTCCCTAACCCAGAAGAAAAAGGTGCATTAGATTTAGCCATTAAAGTAGCGAAAGAGAAAAATGCGGAATTTATCATTGCCAATGACCCTGACGCAGACCGTCTAGCGGTGGCGGTACCTGATGCAGAAGGCAACTGGAAACCACTACATGGTAATGTAGTTGGCTGTTTCTTAGGCTGGTATTTGGCGAAACAATACCATGCACAAGGTCAAAAAGGGATTCTTGCTTGCTCATTAGTTTCATCACCTGCTCTGGCAGAAATTGCAAAAAAATACGGTTTCCAATCTGAAGAAACACTAACGGGCTTCAAATATATCGGTAAAGTAGAAGGCTTATTATTTGGCTTTGAAGAAGCACTAGGCTACCTAGTTGACCCTGATAAAGTACGTGACAAAGATGGGATTTCCGCTGCAATTGTGTTCTTAGATTTAGTACGCTACTTGAAAAAACAAGGCAAAACGCTAGCAGATTATGCTGACGAATTCACTCAAGAATTTGGTGCCTATGTCAGTGGACAAATTTCAATTCGTGTTGATGATTTATCTGAAATTGGTAAATTAATGACCGCACTTCGTAACAACCCACCAAGCGAAATCGGTGGTTTCAAAGTGGCACAATTCTTAGATCACACTAAAACTGACCGCCAAAGTGATATTTTGGTCTTCGTGCTTGAAAATGGCAGCCGCTTAATCGCCCGCCCATCTGGTACAGAACCTAAAATCAAATTCTATTTAGATGCGAAAGGCAAAGATCCACAAGATGCAGAACAAGTTTTAGCACAGTTTGATGAAAGTGTGCGTCAGATCTTGCGTAAGGATGAATTTGGTAAGCAGGATTGTTGATTAATTTAACCCAGCAAAATGGCACAAATCTTTGTGCCATTTTTAATTTGAATCGGATTTATAACAAACCAACTAATTTTCTTGCATAGTCATTATAAATATTTTCTTCAACATATTCTTTAATTAAAAGTCGATTTTCAGGAATAATATTTCCCCAAGATTTTTGCCATTCTAGAGTCGCTTCCCAAGGTGTTGCCCATTCTCTTCTACCGCCTAACATCGACAATGATAACTGGACTCCCTCTAAAAAAATAGCTTTAAGTGGTGAATGATATAACTTAATAATACTGGCTAAATAGGCTAACCATAATGCAAGGTGGTAATATTGCTCCCACGCGCTATTTTGGCGAGTAAATTCAATTTTCTTTTTTAGAATACAATTAATTAAATTCAGCACATCTTCATCTTTTAAATCAATACCTAATGCCTGTATAGACGCTAAAATTTCAAATAAAGCAATATCTTTTTTTAAATATGAATCTGTATATTCTCTTCCGTTATATAAAACATTTTTAATATTTTCGATTTTCTTATCTTTTTTCTGTTTAACTACTTTGGATTTCTCATTAACTGCCTTAAAAAAATCATCAATTTCCATATTATCAATCACGCGAATACCAAAGCAATTTGAATAATAATCCTTGGTATACTGAGAAACATTATCTCTAGAAACGAAAAAAATATTAGAAGCAATATGCTGATCTGTAGAAAAGCCCTTATATTCATTAATAATGGCTTTTAAATTTGTATCTGACAAAGAATAACCTAATATCACAACAAGATTCTCATGTAAACATACACTTAACTTACGTGAAAAATAGGATTCATAGTTGATAAATTGAAAATAATCTTCAGCAGTCACCACCATTCCATCGGGCGCATCAATAGCGCCATGAATATGGTATATTTTTGTCTTAGCCGAACTTCTCGGTATTGGTTTTTTAGGCGAAAAACTCTGATAATTCTCTCCTGCTAATTGTTCCGCAAGCTTATCATAATTTGTCGTCAAAAGATGAAATGACTCATTCTTAAAAAATGTTTTAATATTTTCAATATCTGTTATTGCTAATTGAATATCCTGAATTATTTCGCTAATTTCCACATGAATGCTCTTCTTTTTATCTTGCAACAACCCAGCAATAAGCTGTGCTTTTTCTTCCAAATTTAAAGCTGCACTATATTCATTAGCTTCATCTAAAATATCTAAAGGTAACTCATTGCGTTGACAAACTTGTTGTAATAAATCACGCCAAGATGGTGCCTTTCCATCCGTAATTGCTTTTGTAAAGCCAGCGCCAGTAAACAGACATAACCGATTATGACTTAATGCATAAGCTATTTCAGTAAAAATATGATTTGCAGACATGTTCTAACTCCCTGTCATTTATCATGAAATTTTATTTCCAGATAATGTCATATAAAGTTCATATGCATAACTGTCTGTCATCCCTGAAATAAAATCTGTCACCATTAACACTCTTAAATAACATTTTTCTTGCTCAGAAACTGCCTTCTGAGCAAATTCACGATAGACTCGTTTATGATTCTCTGAAATGAGCTCAATTAGTTTTTGATGGAGTTTATGATCATTTTGATAACTAGGATCATCAAGTCCTTTGTAGTACAAGGCTGCAGGGATAAACTGATCTAGCAAAAATGTCAAAATAGTCCAACCTGAGACTTCAAGTTTAAGAATATTTTTATCAGTAAAAATATATTGATAAGAAAATACTTTGAGAGCTTGATGCAGCGTTTCTCCATTACTACCTTTAAACAAATCATATTGATATTTTCCTGACATAATTTCTTTGTACTTTGAAGTGAAAATAAATTTCGCTCCAGACATTAATCTTGTTCGTATATCAAGAAAAAATCGATTTTGATTTTCTTCTTCAGACATTACTGTTTGAAGTAAATACTTATTTAAAGTTGGATTAGTACCTGCCTTACTATTATACTCTTGTAAAAAATCACGAAATTTCTGAAAAGAAACTACATTTTTCTTAATTGCATCTTCAATGTCTGCTGTTAAATAAGCAATATCATCTGCAGCTTCCAAAATAAAAGTCAATGGATGGCGATTTTTACCTACTTGTGTTGTTGAAGTGATCGTATTAAAAATCGTCTTTTCTGATTGAAAATAGCCAATTTTTTTATGTGTCACTAAATTGTTATCTTTTGGCTCATTAGAACAGCGTGTATACTTAATCATGGTATTCAATGTTGCGCAGGTTAAATCCATCCCATGATTACCCGAAAATTCATGTAGTTTTGTCACCAATCTCAATGCTTGTGCATTCCCTTCAAAATGTTGCAAATCCAATAAATATGCTTTTTCAAATGGTATATCTTTTAATAAAGCTGAAAATTTTTCTTGAAACCAACTTGCAATAATGTATTCACCAAAATGACCAAAAGGTGGATTACCAATATCATGTAATAAGCTTGCACTTTCTACAATTCGACAAATATCATCACGCTGTTTTTCTGTTATTTTCGGCTCAAAATTAGCCTCAATAATATACTGACAAATATTTGTCGCAAGCTCTCTCGCAATCATTGCAACTTCAATTGAATGCGTTAAACGCGTATGAACAAAATCATTTCTTTCTAATGGGAAAACTTGGGTTTTATCCTGCAGGCGTCGAAATGCTGGACTAGTCACTATTCTTTTATAATCACTTGCAAAAGATGAAATTTCAGTTTCATTACTTTTTGTTTCATTATTATCAATATGGCTTAATCTTGCTGAATTTAATAAATTTTGCCAAGTAAACATCATGTTCTCCTTTACATAAAAATGGGTAATATCTTATGCAAATATTACCCATTTTTTATAGTAATTGTCCGCGATCACTATCACACTAATAAAAATATATTTAATATCACCAATTATTATTTTCTCGCGTATATCAAATATCGTAACTATCGGTATATTAATCTAAAAATACTATTACACTACAAATACAAAATTTTTAACTACGATTTTTCCATAATTCAACATAATAATGGTAATTCCTGTCTCTTTCTTTTTAATGGATAAGTACCAAAATAAAGAATCGTAATCTCAACTTACGTACCTATCTAAATAAATTTTACTGCTATAGCCAGTATTAATAGAGACTATTCTCAGCTTTCAGAATAAATATATTATTCCGCTAAAAGCTTTGATGACTTGCTTATTCTTTCAGAAGGCAACAGATAAACATAATAATACACAAATATTTCAGACCCTATTAGCCCATCTTTATCAATACTTTTCTTCAACAACTTTCTTCTCAGGCTCTGCCTGATCAATTTTTTCTTGAGCCAATTCATGATCAGCATCCTCTACATCTGGCTCAGACTGAGCTACTTCAACACAAGGATGATATTGAAAACAGCCATAAACTGGAAAATGATCAGAACCAATATCAGATAACACGCGAATATCACGCATCATAAAATCATTACTATGATAAATATGATCTAACGGCCAACGTAAAAAAGGATATTTTGCATGGAAAGTACTATATAAACCGCGTCCAACTCGCGGATCAAGCAAGCCACTGGTTTTCTGAAATAAACGCGATGTGGATGACCAAGCCACATCATTTAAATCACCAAACACCAATACTGATTGGTTATTTTTACTGATTTCTTGTCCAACTAATAATAGCTCTGCATCACGTTGTGTTGAGGTAGCACTTTCGGTTGGTGTTGGCGGCATAGGATGTAAACAATACAAATGAATCCATTCACCTGACCACAAACAAGCTTGTGTATAAATTGATGGAATATCCTCTTGTACCCAATGCCGTACTTCTGTATTACGCAATGGCAAGCGACTATATAAATGCATACCATATAAATTATCAAGTGGAATTTTCACAGTATAACTGTACTGTTTTTCTAATGAAGCAAGCTTATCCTCCCACCACAAATCTGTTTCTAAAGTAAGCACGATATCTGGCTGCCATTTTTCAATTAAAGCCAATAGTTTATCCACTTGTCGATTTGGTGTGAGCACATTAACTGTCAACAATGAAATACTACGCTGATTTCGCTCACCCTGATAATGTAATACTTGCGGGCGAGATAACGCAGTATAAGCTAGAATCTCCCAAATTTGATATCCCATACAAACTAAATTGAGTAATTGCATAAGGATAAACAACCACGTTGGCTCAGGTCGCAAAAACCAGCCTATTCCAAGACAAAATAAATTAAGTAGTGCAATCTGCAAACGAGGGAAATCAAAAATTCGTACCGTCCAATGATTAAACGGCAAAAAAGGCAGTAATGTAGCAATAACTGGGAGACTAAGAAAACTAAAAACGAACCAATCCATTGTGCTAATAAATGTCAATAATTTGTTAAAAGTTAGACAATAGTAGCATTATTAATAATAGAGGAAAATATCACATGCAGAAAAGTGCGGTCATTTTTAGCCAACTTTTTAACATATGAAAAATAAGATTACGCATTTTCACTCTCTTTCTATTTAAAAAGGAACAATATCAAAACCTAACACTCTTGCTAGCTGTAAAATACGTTTTTTATCTTTCTGTTTACAGACAAATAAACTGTATGAATCTTGTTCTGTTTCAATATTTAGTAAAGTATAGTCGCTCTTTTTCTCTAAGCGTTCGACAATTTCATAAGGTTCGAGGGCTTTTTTGGGCAGTTTGAACTTCTTGCCAATTACGTTTGACAAATATTCGCTTAATTCTTCATTATCAATGCACCAATCCGTATCGAACGCGTCTAACATTGGCTGCAATAAAAAACGATAACTCAAAAATACAAATTCAGGTTTATCGTCTACCTCTGCATAGCCTTGTTCTGCTAAATCCAATAAGCATTTTTCAGGCTCCTCTTGAATTTGTTGATAACGTTTTTGAAATTCTTCATTATCGTGAATATTTAACAACGCAACAAACTCATTCAACGCTTCAGGTATGGCGATCGGTTCTGACGCTTCAATGCCTAATTTTTCACAAATAAAATTGACCGCCTCTTCGAGTAATTGCAGATAAGCTTGATCAGTCTCACGGCTTGGATCGAGCAATTGGCTATTGCCCATTTCTTTAAATAAATTACCTGTTGTTGGCGAAGCATAAAGCAATTCCATATCGTCCTGACCTTCATGGTTTTGACAAGGTATACAAATAAAAGTGACATACTCCGTGTTACTATATTTTCTTAGAGCTAGGTTCAGCGGAGAAAAGAAGCGGAATTTAATCGCAAAAAATGTCCAATTACTTCCCTCGACCATGTCCACAGGGCTAGGTGGCGTGATATTCGCCTTGCTCATCAGTTCTGCAAGCGGCGTATAAAAATCTTCATAGCCCGCTTGCGTTAAGAAATGCGTACCCAAATCTTTAGTGGCTTCAGGAATATCTTCAGGATAATAGTAATATTGTGCCTTTAACGCCATACCAAATGGTGATTTAGCGAAATAAAAACGGTATTGGCTATGTTGTAAAACATAGTCTTCAATCTTCTTCAGCTTTTCAATTAACGTCATCTTGCTCTCCGTTAAAAAGTGCGGTCAAATTTGCAGAAATTTCTAGCACACTTTACTCACTAAAAATACACATCAACATAATCAGTCACAGCTTCACAAGGATTCTCCATTTGTTGTAAACGCCAATATTTGCGTTTGCCTGTCGCCCGAAATTCATACGTACCCTGTCGTGTACATGCTTTGCCATTGTTAATATGATCAACGCGCGTGACAATTTCCCCTGTAAAAAGAAATACGTTCTCATCGATCACTTTAATTCTGCCAAATAAAGAAACAAAATTCCCATTTAACTCTTGCATCCCTTCAATGCTTAACCCATCGGCATCTCTTAAAATATCCACTGAACCAAACTTTTCCCAGCTCACCCACTGCAAGGAAAGTTTGTGTTCCCCAATTAATTTATTTTCAATTTTGGTCATTTGCTCTGGCGTGAATAACTGCGATTGAGCACTAACACTTAACCAACAAAGACTTCCCAAAAAAGCAATGCCTAGGGGTTTGAAGTACTGAGGTTTTTTCATAAATACAATCCTAATAAAAGTGAAAACAGCTTGTTTATTATACGATAGTATTGATTAAAAAACGGTTATTTTTGAAATATGTTGTTGATCGCGGTTGTTCATGTTGTGGTTTGTGAGGAATATTTTATATTCTAAAGAAAAGAAAAAGGCACTCGTGAAACACGAGCGCCATCTAACCATTTGATTAAAAACTATATTTCCTTTCTCTTAACTTGAATGCCTGCTCACCACCTTCTAAGATTTCACAAATATGTTCCCTAATACTTTTTTTAGCAAGAGTTAAAGTGCTTTCTTTCTCTGCTTTAATGCTTTCAATACTACCACTTATATATTCAAACTTCTTGCCATTTGTATTAAATGATTTAGAACCATGTTGATTTGCAACAATAACTAGTTCACTATCAGCATTTATAACAACATTTGGGTTGTGAGTAACCAAGATTATTTGCCGCTCTGATTTTTTCGCCTTAAGATAACTTACTAGTTCTGAATAAATAGCTCTATTATCTAGATCATCTTCTGGTTGATCAATAATAATGGGGCATTTACTATCGCTACACTCTAAATTAAGTTTTAATACTACGAATGCCTTTTTACCTTGCGACATATTATTATAGCTATCTTCATCATAGATAACATCGTATTTTAATTTAAACCAAGAGTCACTAAAAAACTTAGTAATAAATTCCTGTAGAGAAAGATTATTTCTTAGTTTTATACTCCGATTAGTTAATCCATCTCTTATTTCATTAAAAAATTGATATAGCTCCATTTTATTTTTTATTAAAGGTATTTCAGAAACTAAACGTTGAGCCAGCCCAGATCTTTGATCAATAAATCCTTCAATGAATCCTTTAAAAGAAATTACTTGAAACTCTTGACTAGATTTTATTATTAGTTGTTCTTCATTAAATGGCATTTGATTTATAGAATCAATTAAATTATCTAACTCATCAAACATTAATCGCCAATTATTTTCTATATTGTTATATTTCTCATCGGCTAATCTTTCTAATGATTTAATTTCGGTATTAATCTCTTCAATAGCAATTTTCTTAGTTTTTTCTTGCTCAAGCTGATTTAATATAGGAGTAGCTTGCAAAGATTTTTCTAATAAACTCTTAACTCTATTAAATAGAGCGTCATTCTCTATTTCGCTATTCAATATAGACAATCTATCTATCTCATCCACTAATTTGTTTCTATACTCTTTCTGACTTTCATTAATTTTACTTTCTATATATTTTGGGATATCACAAAGATCATGAGAAAGATTCCAAGGAATATCTATATATGAAGGTATACCAGGTTTAATTTGGAAGCTGAAAATATCAGCTATTCTTAGAGTATCTAACTTATTCAATATACTAGTTATCTTATCAAATTTTTCATGGTTTTCTAAAAATACCTTATTTTTATTATTATAGTATTCTAAATCCTGTTCATTTAACTCAGATAAATTGAGCTGATTAATTTTTTCATTTAAATTAGCTATTTGAGATAGAACATCATTATAATTACCAAGTTTTTCTAATGATTGATTAAGAACCTTTATCTTTTCTTGAGCATTAGAATACTCAGTTAAATTAGCAGTGTTACTAATTTTAATATTGCCTATTGCCTCATCATATTTATCAAAAATATCCGTTTTTTGTTGTAATAATATGTCCTTAATAATATCTTCAATGCCTTTATTTGTTGATTTTTGGTACATATGCCCTTGATAAAAATACTCAACTCTCCTTGAGTTATCCTCTTTCCCATCTTTCCAAATAATTTGTAAATTACTAGATAATTTTTCTATATGAGAGAGTTTATTTTCGCTTTCTTCATTTCCAGCTAAAGGCTTATTCAGTTTTTTAGCTAAGCATTGTAAAAGAGTAGATTTTCCAGATGAACGTCCACCTATAATTGTAGTTAAATTCTGATTAAAATATATATATTCATTAGCTACGTCATTATCAGCTAGATTATCTAGTTTTATATGATCAATTACTTCATAATCATTTTTAAATTCTGGAACTGTAGCGCCTATATGAACTCGACTCTCAGGTTCATAGAGAATTTGTTTTAAACCTTCAAAAGTTGGATCTGCTTTTATCCAACAATAACGTTGCTGATCGGGTTCAAAAAGCTTATTCTCAGTATGAGCATCACTTCCGTGGATACAAGGTTTCAAAAAGCCTAATCTATCAATTATTTTTTCAGAGCTATCCTTTCCATTACCTAAAAAATAATTTCGATCACTTATTTTAGATGAAAAAATTCCGTCCGCTTGTCTATAAATTGAGTCTCTCAACTCTGAATTAGAACTAGTACTACCTAAGAGTTCTTCGTGAGTTTTTAATCCTGAAACACCATCATTATCACCATTTGCAACAAAAACCAGACAATTTTCTTTTAATAATTTATTTTCGTTAATAATTTTAATTAGCCTATTATAATCTACACAAAAATGCTTTATTCCTTCAAGATATGCTTCTTCATCATTAAGTCTAGAGTTTCTATGTTTCCCTAGTTTAATTAAGCCATGTCGATTTAATGAAGCACTCGAATCAGTGCTGATAGGAAATTCAATTTTTGTAAGCAGACTATTTTCCACTTCCTCTATAAATGCTGGGTTAAATAATATATGAATATTAATCAAAGATTTTCTCGCTATTTTATCTAATCTTAACTCAATATTAGGAATAATAAAAATATCACTAACCTTATCTTTCTCATCATCTGTAAATTTATTATTTATATAAATATTCTCCTTAAAATTTAAAACTTTTTTATAATTATCAATATTAAGATAATCTGTTATCCCAATTACTTTAATATCTTTTTCAATTGCCTTTCTAAATAGAATCTCACAATATTCATTCATATCTTTAGATTCAAATTGATCATTCTTTGCTGTATTTTTAGTATGAACATGGAGATCCCAACGCCCCCATTCAGAGCCTCTCAACATATAACATTCCTTATTTTGATAACGATAAAAAATGGATAATAAATTTTTTTATTATCCATTTATTCAGAAAAATTTCAGTGAGCTAATTCACATTATTTCAAACTAATCCGTGCATTTCTAAACAATCTCATCCACGCCCCATCTTCACTCCAATCTTCTGGATGCCATGAGTTGGATACGGTGCGAAATACTCGCTCTGGATGTGGCATCATGATGGCGACTCGTCCATCTTGGTTAGAGAGTGCAGTGATACCTTCTACCGAGCCGTTCGGATTGGCTGGGTAGATTTCCGTTGGATTGAGGTTGTTGTCGATGTATTGCGCCACGATTAAGTGTTGATCTTTTAACATCTGTAACTGTTGATCATGCTTAAACTCGATACGTCCTTCACCATGCGAAACCGCGATTGGCATATGGGAACCTGCCATGCCTTGGAACCAGAGTGAGTTGGTTTCATTAATACGCACTAATGCTGCACGGGCTTCGAAACGTTCGGATTTATTACGCACGAAACGTGGCCAAGCTTCTGTACCTGGGATAATTTCAGCAAGATTGGAAACCATCTGGCAACCGTTACACACCCCTAAAGTGAGGGTGTTTGGATTGGCAAAGAATTCGCTAAATTGATCACGCAACATTGGGTTAAATAGGATGGATTTCGCCCAACCACCACCTGCGCCAAGCACATCACCATAAGAGAAACCACCACATGCCACTAACGCATTGAAGTCTTTTAAGTGATGACGAGCGTTATGTAAATCGCTCATATGTACGTCAATGGCGTCAAAGCCTGCACGGTCAAAGGCTGCAGCCATTTCGTAATGGCTATTGACCCCTTGTTCACGTAAGATCGCAATGCGCGGTTTCTTGCCAGTGACAATGTAAGGTGCAGCAATATCTTCGTTAATATCGTACGTTAGATGTGCAGAGAAACCTTTGTTGTCAGGATCTTTTTTCGCTGCGAATTCTTGGTCTGCACATTCTGGGTTATCACGTAAACGCTGCATTTGATGGGTTAATTCCGCCCAAATACCACGCAATTCAGAACGTTTTTGGCTAAATAATAATTTAGTGCCACGGGAAATCTCGATACAATCTTCTGTCGTCACTTCGCCCAATTCTTTGGTTAAGTGAATTAAACCATGTTGTGATAAAACCTCACGTACATAGCTTAAATCGCTCTCACGTACTTGAATCACCGCACCTAATTCTTCGTTAAATAACACCGCAAGATCGTTATCGCCTAATGCGCTGATATGGATCGATAAACCACAGTTACCAGCAAACGCCATTTCAGCAAGCGTTACGATTAAACCACCGTCTGAACGGTCGTGGTACGCCAATAATTTTTGCTCTGCCACCAATGTTTGCATAGCATTGAAGAAGTGTTTCAGATTTTCAACATTTACTACATCTGCTGGTTGATCACCGAGTTGTTTATACACTTGTGCAAGTGCGGTCGCGCCTAAGCGATTTTTGCTTTCGCCTAAGTCAATTAATAATAAGCGGCTGTGACCTTTGTCGGTGCGGAGTTGTGGCGTCACGGTTTTGCGGGCATCTTCTACACGTGCGAATGCACTGATGACTAAGGATAAAGGTGCCGTCACGGTTTTTTGCTCACCGTTTTCATGCCACGTGGTTTTCATTGACATCGAATCTTTGCCCACGGGAATGGTTAAGCCAAGTTGTGGACAAAGTTCTTCACCGACAGCTTTCACCGCTTGATATAAGCCGGCATCCTCCCCTTCGTGACCTGCGGCAGACATCCAGTTCGCTGACAATTTAATGCGTTTAATGTCGCCAATATTAGTTGCTGCAATATTGGTTATCGATTCTGCCACCGCTAAACGCGCCGAGGCAGCGAAATCTAATAAGGCTACGGGTGCACGTTCACCCATTGACATGGCTTCACCGTGATAGCTGTCTAAACTTGCTGTAGTGACTGCACAGTCTGCCACTGGAATTTGCCATGGACCGACCATTTGATCACGTGCCACCATACCGGTAACAGAACGATCACCAATGGTAATTAAGAAGGTTTTTTCTGCCACTACAGGTAAGCGTAACACTCGGTGGAACGCCTCTTTTAAGTCGATTTGTGAGTGCTCTAAAGCAGTACCTTCTACGGTTTTGGATATGACATCACGGGTCATTTTCGGCGTTTTGCCCAATAACACATTCATTGGTAAATCAATTGGGTTATTGTCAAAATGATCATCATGTAAGGTTAAATGCTCTTGTTCTGTGGCTTCACCAATCACAGCAAAGGGCGCTCGTTCACGCTCACAAAGTGCGGTAAATAATTCGAGTTTTTCAGGGGCGACCGCTAACACATAACGTTCTTGCGATTCGTTACACCAAATTTCTAACGGGCTCATACCACGTTCATCACTTAAGATCTTGCGTAGTTCAAATTTCCCGCCACGACCGCCATCATGTACGAGTTCTGGCATCGCATTCGATAAACCACCTGCACCCACATCGTGAATAAAGAGAATGGGGTTATCCTCACCTAACTGCCAGCAACGGTCGATCACTTCTTGGCAACGACGTTCCATTTCTGGGTTATCCCGTTGTACCGAAGCAAAATCTAAATCTTCTTTTGATTTGCCTGATGCCATGGAAGATGCTGCACCACCACCTAAACCAATGTTCATGGCAGGTCCTCCTAATACGATCAGTTTTGCCCCGACAGGAATTTCGCCTTTTTGCACGTGTTCCGCACGGATATTCCCAATCCCGCCGGCTAACATGATTGGCTTGTGGTAACCACGCACTTCTTCGCCCGCAAAACTCTTGACTTTTTCTTCATAAGTACGGAAATAACCCAATAACGCAGGGCGACCAAATTCGTTGTTAAATGCTGCACCGCCTAAAGGTCCTTCGATCATAATATCGAGCGCAGAAGCAATGCGATTTGGTTTAGACACTGGATTTTCCCAAGCTTGTTCAAAACCTGGGATCACCAAATTAGATACCGAAAAGCCCACTAAACCCGCTTTTGGTTTGGCACCACGTCCCGTTGCGCCTTCATCACGGATCTCACCACCAGATCCTGTTGCCGCCCCAGGGAAGGGTGAAATCGCGGTTGGGTGGTTGTGGGTTTCCACTTTCATTAAGATATGCGTATCTTCATTGTGATAGCGATACTGCCCATCTTGATCCGGGAAGAAGCGCCCCACTTTTGATCCTTCCATCACTGCGGCGTTATCTTTATAGGCAGAAAGCACATGATCTGGGGTTTTCTCAAAGGTATTTTTAATCATTTTAAACAAGGATTTTTCTTGTTTTTCACCATCAATGATCCAGTCTGCATTAAAAATTTTATGGCGGCAATGCTCTGAGTTTGCCTGTGCGAACATATAAAGCTCAATGTCATTTGGATTACGTCCAAGTGCAGTGAAATTTTCGAGCAAATAATCAATTTCATCTTCTGCTAAAGCTAAACCCAATTCAACATTAGCACTTTCTAGCGCTTGACGACCGCCAGTAAGAATATCAACTGTCGTAAATGGTTTTGGTTCTTGCTGGTCAAATAAGGTTTGTGCCTCTTCTGGCTTACGGATGATACCTTCTAACATTCTATCGTGAATATGTGAAACTAATTTTTGTTGCTCTTCTTCAGTTAAAGTACGTTCAAATTCAAAATAGAATGCTAATCCACGTTCTAAACGATTCACTTTATTTAAACGACAATTATGTGCAATATCTGTCGCTTTTGATGACCAAGAAGAAATCGTTCCAATACGAGGAATCACGATAAAACATTCTCCTACATGTTCATGCTCAGCGAGTGTTGGTCCATAATGCAACAGCTGATCTAATTTAGCCGTTTCTTCTTCAGTTAACGTTTCAACCAAATTCGCAAAGTGTAAATATTCGGCATAACAAGATTTCACTGGCAACCTAGATTTTTGGAAAGTCGTTGCTAATTGATTTAAACGGAATTCAGAAAGCGCAGGAGAACCACGAAAAATTTGTAACATAGGATTAGCCCTGTTGAGTTAAATAAATTGAAAAAATTGTAGGTTATTATAAAGGAAATTTACTTGAAACGAAAACGTTTGCGCAGATATTTATATCCCACCCAGCGAGAATCAAAGTGCGGTCAATTTTGGCAAAATTTTATAAGATAGCTTGTTATTATGTCAGCAAATACAACAAGTACCATTTGAAATGATTGTGGCAACACAATAGCTTGTGTCTGCAAGTTAAAATCATTTATTTAAAATTGCTGAATACAAACATGATGCTCTTTATTAGAACAAGATTTCAGCTTTTACTAACTCGCTAAAATGATTGATGAACAAACTGGAGCTATATAGAAAAAGGCGAACCTAAGTTCGCCTTCTCTAACTAAAAATTAATTAAAAATACAATGGCTAATTAACCCATGCCGTATTTTTTTAGTTTTTTACGTAAAGTTCCGCGATTAATGCCTAGCATTGTCGCTGCACGAGTTTGGTTACCACGCGTATATTGCATGACCATATCTAGCATAGGGTGCTCAACTTCCGCTAATACCAATTCATAAAGCTCATTGACATCCTGACCATCTAATTGCGATAAATAATTTCGCAATGCTTGTTTCACTGAATCGCGTAATGGTTTATTTGTTACCTGAGATTGTGAATTTAACACTGATACAGTTAATGCATCAGCTGGATTACGTTGTTGTTCTAACATTTTTTTCTTTATCCATCAGAATCAAATTAAAAAAATCTTCTAAAGCAATCAATTGTTCTTTGGGATCAGTAATTGCATTAAAAGCCTGTCTAAAAACGGGATTAGCTTGAATTCCCTGTAAGTACCAAGCAACGTGTTTACGTGCAATACGACATCCTTTCTCTGCACCATAAAAATGGTGAAGGTCTTGGATATGCTGTAAAATCACATTACATTTCTCGTTTAAACTTGGCTCTAAAACAATCGAGTCTTTTTCAATTAAGCCTTCCATCACTTGGAAAAGCCACGGATTGCCTAATGAACCACGTCCGATCATTATTGCATCTGCGTTGGTATAGTTGAGAACATACTTTGCTTTTTCAGCAGAAGTAATGTCGCCATTAGCTATGACAGGAATAGAAATTTGTTGCTTAACCGCTTTGATATTGTCATATTCAGCTTCCCCCTCGAACATACAACTCCTTGTTCGCCCGTGGATAGTTAAAGCTTGAACACCACATTGCTCTGCAATTCTAGCGATTTCGACACAATTTCGGTTATCTCGATCCCAACCAGTTCTTATTTTTAAAGTGACTGGCACACAAACAGCATTAACAACAGCATCAAGAATACGTTTAACCAAATCAGGATATTGTAAAAGTGCAGAGCCAGCCATTTTACGATTTACTTTTTTGGCAGGACACCCCATATTGATATCAATAAGTTCTGCCCCATACTCGACATTGACTTGAGCAGCTTTCGCCATTTCATCAGGATTACAACCTGCTATTTGCACAGCATTAATTCCCGCCTCTTGGTGATGAGCCAAACGCAGCTTCGATTTTTCTGTATGCCAAACTTGTGGATTTGTTGACATCATTTCGGAGAAAGTTAAGCCTGCCCCATAATGAGCACAGATTCGCCGAAAAGGTTGATCAGTAATTCCCGCCATTGGGGCTAACAGAATGCGATTTTTAAGTTGATAAGAACCAATTCGCATTTACTACCTCTCAAACATCATAAATCCTGATATTATCAGTTTGACACCCACCCTAACCGACAAGGGTCGCTATAATACGCACTTTTGCCTCATTTGCAAAGCATATTTTTTATACAAAAAGCATTTTTTTTATGTTTTTTGATTTTTATTAACAATGCAACCGTTTTCTTGATTAAAATTTAAATAAAACTTGACAATTTATTGTTCAGTTCAATTTTTGTACTAGAATATAGCTTCATTATCTATTTAATTTTTCCCGTAATCCGACACCATTCTTCGCGTTCTTGCACAGGTTCTAAAGCAAATTTTTGTGCATAAGCCTCACAAACAGATGATGCTTGCGTCGCTAAAATACCAGAAAGCCCTAAAACGCCATTGGTGTTAACAAGTTGACTAATCACGGGATAAAGCGCTTTTAAAGGACCTGCGAGAATATTTGCAACCACAACATCCGCTTTTAAATCTGTAGGTTGATCATCAGATAAAAATAACTGTAAGCGATCTGCAACCCCATTTTGTTCTGCATTATTACGGCTTGCTAGAATAGCTTGTGGGTCGATATCAATACCAATTGCGCTTTTAGCCCCTAATTTCAATGCTGCAATCGCAAGAATGCCTGAACCACAGCCAAAATCAATGACCGTTTTATTGGTTAAATCTAAACCATCTAACCATTCTAAACATAATGCAGTGGTCGGATGTGTCCCTGTTCCGAAAGCTAAACCAGGATCAAGCATCACATTGACTGCATTTTCATCAGGAACCTCACGCCAACTTGGACAAATCCATAAACGTTGACCAAATTGCATTGGATGAAAATTATCCATCCATTCCCGTTCCCAATCCTTATCTTCAATTTGCTCAATTTTATATGCAGAATTAGCATCAAGATATTGCGCTTCTCTAAGGTTCTCAACGATTTGCTGCATATCAGTTTCAGCATCAAATAATGCAACGACATCAGTATTACCCCATAAGCGCGTTTCACCCGGTAATGGCTCAAAAATTGGTGTATCTTGACTATCCATAAAAGTGACAGATACTGCACCAATTTCTTCTAAATAATCACTCATTGGTTCTGCTTGTATATTTGTACTATTAATTCGAATCTGGATCCAAGCCATAATGTTTTCCTTTATTACCTTTATAACTATCCTTTTCTCTTAAGCTACCTGAATATAGCGGATTCTTTGATTCAATTTGAGATAGTTACTTTAACTAAGTTAGCAACTACAACATTCACTATAAAAAATTGTGTGAAAAAGAGAAAAGTAACTTAATCAGGATATTATTTATTCGTTTCACTTAGTCAAAACTGCAATAGCAGTATTCAAACCTAAGTATTTAACTCATTCCCAATATTTTTTAAAACTTAATTATCTTCTTCTCACCAACCTTATTCCCAACTAGAAATGCCACTAATCCGAATACTAATGAAGGAACAATAGCATGGAAATTAAATAATTTAATCGAGAATGAAGTGAGCAAAATATAAGTTGCTAAACCGACTACCATTGAGCTTATCGCGCCATAAGCATTTGCTTTATCCCAATATAAACCAAGGATAATCACCCATAAAAACGCAGCTTCTAACCCACCAAAAGCAAATAAATTTAGCCAAATAATCATATCAGGTGGATTTAATGCGGCGAGAATTAAAAGTGCGGTCAAAATTAGCGTAATTAGAGAAGAAAGCCAGCTAATTTTACGCTGATTCTGTGCCATTTCAGGTTTAGCAGATAAATAAAGATCTTTAACAAAGATCGATGAAGATTGAATTAATTGTGCATCAATGGTCGACATGATGGCAGACATGGGTGCCGCTAAAAAGATACCAGCAACAATAGGTGGCAAGACTCGTAGCATTAAACTTGGAATTACTTGGTCTGGAATAGTTAAATCAGGCAAAACTACACGACCTAATGCACCTGACAAATGCATACCGAGCATAACAATACTTAACACGATAGTCCCAATTAACATACCACTATGTAAGGCTTTACTATCTTTAAACGCCATACAGCGTACGGCAGTATGTGGTAAACCAACTACACCAAAACAAACTAAGATCCAAAAAGATGCCATAAATTGAAAATCAAGCATCTCATTCGGTCCATAGGGACTAACTAAATCAGGATTAATTTCTGTCAATTTTTGCACCGCACTTTCAACACCACCAGCTGCATAAACAACGCCACCAAGTAGAATCAGCGTACCAAAAATCATGACTGTCCCCTGAATCGTATCTGTCAAGACGACAGCACGAAAACCGCCAATGAAGGTATAAATTCCGACAGTTAAGGCAAAAATCAGTAATGCGCTACGGTAATCAATGCCAATCGTACTTTCTAATAATCTTGCCCCCCCAATAAACTGTACTGTCATCGCAGCAAAAAATGCGATTAACAGCGCAATACTGGCAACCCAAACCAAATACTTATTTTTATAGCGATGAAGTAACAAATCGTTAATAGTTAACGCTTTGCTTTCACGTGAAAGAAGTGCAAATTTTTTACCTAAAGCACCTAATGCAAGCCAAACAGCTGGTACTTGAATCATCGCTAACAATACCCAACCTAAACCAAATTTATAAGCAGCACCAGGTCCGCCAATAAATGAGCTTGCGCTCGCATAGGTTGCTGCTGTTGTCATGGCTAGCACAAACCCTGTCATAGAACGACTGCCCACATAATATTCTGTTAAAAAATCCCCTTTTTGACGTTTTACATAAGCATAAATCGCAGCACCAAATACAAAAGTTAAATAGATAACTAAAGGGAACACAATACCTAAATTCATTATTGTTGCTCCTCTTGCTCATGCTCTAAATCCATATCTTGATAGACGATTTTAATGACCCAATAAGCAACCACAATAAATAAGATAGGTAAATAAATACATGCTAATTCAAACCATAACGGAAATCCAATGGGTCCTGAAGTTCCTTTCGGTAAGTAAGCACACAAACACCAACCTATTACATACAAAATAGTTAAGCCTAATGCCCAACGAGCTTCCTTAGTAGCTTGTTTATAACGAGAAAGTTTGCTCATAAAATCATCCATATATAAAAAAAGTGGAGCAAATCCACTTTTTTGTTTAACACAAGCATGATTAATTAATCACGCATACCTAATTTCTTCTCAAGGTAATGAATATTCGTTCCACCTTGTTGGAAATTTTCATCTGCTAAAATTAATTCATGTAATGGAATATTCGTTTTAATTCCGCTAATAATGGTTTCACCTAATGCATTTTGCATACGACGAATAGCAACTTCACGAGTATCACCATACGTAATCAATTTAGCAATCATTGAATCATAATGTGGCGGTACGGTATAGCCTGCATAGACATGAGAATCCCAACGCACACCTAATCCCCCTGGCGAATGTAAATGCTCTACTTTGCCTGGTGAAGGCAAGAACGATTTTGGATCTTCTGCATTAATACGACATTCCATAGCATGACCACGTACTTTAACATCTTCTTGTTTAATCGACAGTGGCAAACCTGCTGCAATACGTAATTGTTCTTTAACCAGATCCACGCCTGTAATCATTTCTGTGACTGGATGTTCCACTTGAATACGGGTATTCATTTCGATGAAATAGAACTCACCATTTTCATATAAGAACTCAAAAGTACCCGCGCCACGATAACCAATTTCAATGCAAGCTTTTGCACAGCGTGTACCAATATCACGGCGCACTTCTTCAGAAATACCTGGCGCAGGTGCTTCTTCCACGACTTTTTGATGACGGCGCTGCATTGAACAATCACGTTCCGCTAAATAAATTGCATTACCATGTGTATCTGCTAATACTTGAATTTCAATATGACGTGGATTTTCTAAATATTTTTCCATGTATACCATGTCATTATTAAATGCCGCCTTAGCTTCCGCTTTAGTCATTGCAATAGATTCTTCTAAAGAAGATTCATCACGCACAACACGCATACCACGACCACCACCGCCGCCAGATGCTTTAATAATTACAGGATAACCAATACGTTTCGCAATTTCTTTATTTTTTGCCATGTCAGAACCAACTGGTCCATCAGAACCGGGTACGCAAGGTACGCCAGATTTCTTCATCGCTTCAATCGCGGAAACTTTATCTCCCATTAAGCGAATCACATCTGCTGTGGGTCCAATAAACACAAAGCCGGATCGCTCTACTTGCTCAGCAAAATCTGCATTTTCAGATAAAAAGCCATACCCCGGATGAATTGCATCAGCCCCCGTCACTTCGGCTGCGGCAATGATCGCTGGAATATTAAGATAACTTTTCGCTGAAGGCGCAGGACCAATACAAACAGTTTCATCAGCAAGTAAAACATGTTTTAATTCACGGTCTGCTGTGGAATGCACCGCAACGGTTTTAATGCCTAATTCTTTGCAAGCACGCAAAATACGTAGCGCAATTTCACCACGATTGGCAATAACAACTTTCTCTAACATAAGAAAATTCCACTTGTGAGTTAAATAGTAAAATCACTATTTAAAATAAATTAATATGAAAAATAAGCGATATGATATCGCTTATTTAGAGTTATTTTTGATTATTCAATGATGATAAGTTTTTCATCAAATTCAACTGGTTCACCATCATTGATTAAAATCGCTTTGACCACACCCGCTTTATCTGCTTCGATACGGTTCATCATCTTCATGGCTTCTACAATACAAAGCGCATCACCTACTTTCACGCTTTGACCCACTTCGACGAACGGTTTCGCTTCAGGGCTTGGGCTGCGATAAAAAGTACCTACCATTGGTGAACGAATTGCATGACCTGTCACAGCTTCACTTGCTACAGGTGCTGCTGGTGTTGGCACACTTGGTGTTGCTGCTACAGGTGCTGGTGCCGCAACTGGTGCTTGCACAGGTACACTATATTGCACAGCTGTCGGCGCAGCAGAACCACGATTAATGCGAACAGACTCTTCTCCTTCGGAGATTTCGAGTTCCATAATGCCTGATTCTTCTACTAATTCGATAAGCTTTTTAATTTTACGAATGTCCATAATCTATGTCCTAACTTATTATTTTTTGACCGCACTTTTCTATCACTCAAGTGTCATATTCCAGTGCAAGTTGGTTAATTCTACATCTCGTGCGAGAGATTACCTGAAAAAGAGTAACTTTGCGATAAAATTCTGCAAATTTACGTTATTTTCTTTAATCTAACGTGTTTTAAACAGAAAATCTCGTGCAAACTGTAATGCAAATTCATATCCCTGAGCGCCTAAGCCACAAATAACTCCCTCAGCCACATCACTAAAATAAGAATGGTGACGGAAAACTTCACGCTGATGAACATTCGAAAGATGTACTTCGACAAAAGGAATCGCAACCGCTAATAAAGCATCACGTAATGCAATACTCGTATGCGTAAATGCGGCTGGATTGATAATAATAAAATCCACTTGTTGAAAACTTTGATGAATTTTCTCAATCAATTTTTCTTCACTATTGGATTGAAAACAGTCTAACTGCAATTGATACTGGTCTGCTAATGCATGTAAATGCTGTTCAATTGCAGATAAAGATAAACGCCCATAATGCTTAGGTTCGCGTGCCCCTAACATATTCAAGTTTGGACCATTTAACAGCAAAATTCGTGATTTTTGCGCCATAATGCTTTCCTAATTTTAAAACTTAAAAATTATAACTGCTTTTTCTAAAATAACAGTAATTCGCTGGTCTTATCAGTCCATAGCTAAAGGTTCGACAAATTCTGAATCCAACCCAACTAATGGCAAACTCGAACCCTGCCATGCGCGAACTAATTGGTAGTCCATTAAATCTAGTGTATCCAAACCAGGCACCGTATTTGGTGTATATTGTTGAGCAATACGTGCTAATTGTGTCAACCCCAAACTACTTTCAATTGAAGAACTAATGACAGCTTTTAAACCGCATTGGTGGGCTTGTTCAATTAATTGGATACAGCGTTGTAACGAACCAACTAATGTCGGTTTTATCACAAGAGCTGCTAAATTGGCTTGTTTTTCTACACAAAAATCTGGTTCACGCACAGTTTCATCCCAAGCAATAGCGATACCTGTATCTTGTGCAAATTGCAAGCTTTCTGCTGGCGTTTTACAAGGTTCTTCTAAAAATTGGATACGTGCACGATGTTCAGGCTTAACATATTTGGCAAACATTTGTGCTTTAGTCAGTGTCCAGCTACGATTTGCATCAAGTCGTAACTGTAAATCTGGAATGGCTTCTAATAACATATCTGCAATCAAACCATCGCGATTGGCTTCATACATACCCACTTTTATTTTAGCTACTTTCTCACCTTGCATTTGATTAAGTGGCGCATAAAGTTCATCAGGATCGCCATAGCACAGCGGCGCAACTTGATAATTGCCAGCTTCACCAAGCAAGCCTTTCATTTCAGCCAACGCACAACTTAATCCAAATGCCACTGAAGGATATAAATGTTCTAACGATAATTTATTTGTCGTCATAGTCCATTCTTTTAACCAAGCAACCGTTTGTTCAAGTGCCTGCTCTAACGTTTCTTGACTAAATTCAGGTAAAGGTGCAATTTCGCCCCAACCTTGTGCATCATCACAACAAACTTGAACCAAAAGCCCTTCACGCTTTTTCAAAAAACGATGGCGTAAAATCAGCTGACTATCGACAGGAATTGAATATTTATATAAATGAAATGTTCTAACCATGATTATTGTTCACATATTTTTGTCACTTCATTGTAGTGACCACCATAATCTAAGCATCTATCTTTGGCATCATTGCTTAACACAAACATTCCACCTATAAACAATAGGGCAACGACAAACATCATGATTAAGCTATAAAAAAAGATTTTTTTCCAAGAAAACATAGACTTCATTCCTTATGTGTTGAAAAGTGCGGTCAAAATTTACTAAATTTCAACCACACTAGATAATTATGGATTACGTTTAAACTTACTAAAATCAGGTGCACGTTTTTCATTAAAAGCGTTACGCCCTTCTTGTCCTTCTTCAGTCATATAGAATAACATAGTGGCATTGCCTGCAAGTTCTTGTAAACCCGATTGACCATCACAATCCGCATTTAAGGCAGCTTTTAAGCAACGTAATGCGATTGGGCTATTGCGCAGCATTTCACGACACCAACGTATGGTTTCTTTTTCTAAATCAGTATAAGGCACAACAGTATTCACTAAGCCCATTTCCAACGCTTCTTTAGCGTCATATTGACGGCATAAGAACCAAATTTCACGCGCTTTTTTCTGACCAACAATACGCGCCATATAGCTTGCTCCCCAGCCGCCATCAAATGAGCCCACTTTTGGTCCAGTTTGACCAAAAATTGCATTTTCTGCAGCAATCGTTAAATCACAAATCATATGTAACACATGACCACCACCGATTGCATAACCTGCAACCATCGCAACGACAGGTTTCGGACAAGTGCGAATATCACGTTGAAAATCCAATACATTTAAATGGTGTACACCACTATCATCTTTGTACCCACCGTAGTTACCACGTACTTTTTGATCACCGCCAGAACAAAACGCTTTCTCTCCTTGTCCTGTTAAAACAATCACACCAATTTTTTCATCAAAACGCGCATCTGAAAAAGCCTGAATCATTTCTTTTACTGTTTGAGGACGAAAAGCATTACGTACTTCAGGGCGATTAATAGTAATTTTAGCAATACCATCAACAGATTTATGATAAAGGATATCCGTATATCCTGTACTGCAATCTTGCCATTCAATCGGTGCATAAAGTACATCATCTTTTGGATTTTGCATGATAAATTCCTTCAAATTGTTTTTAGTATAAGACAAAGTGCGGTCATTATAGCGGAAGTTTTGACCTGCCGTCATTAATTCTTCATCGCACTTTTATCTGCTTATGCCTGTTCAAATAATACTTGATGCTTTTGTATTAGTAGGTTTAATTCAGGTTCAAACGTCATTTCATTTTTCGCACGTGCTAAAGCAAGTTGTGCCATCTCAAATGCAGCTTCTACAATTGCAGGTTCTGATACATTACGCCAAATTCCCGCTAACACTTTCTGCATCACTAAATTAACTTCTAAAATACCTGCGCCATCACGAGATATAGGAGAAAATCCATCACGAATTAACTCGCAAAAATCAAGCGTTTTAATAGACAAACGATCATAACCCACATCATCAGATTGTGGCGCAATTTGGTCGTTTAACAACAATGACATCATTATCGTCATGACATTAATTGCCGTACCAGGATCATTCACTGCTGGGGATAATGCACGTTGTGCTGCTTCGCTTAATACAATAAATCCCCAATGTGGATCTTGCTCAAAAGTTCTTTCACGAGCAAAAACAAAACTCTGTTGTAATACCGCAATATCTTCCATCTCTCCATCAATTAAACAAAGTACTGTATCTGGTGTTATTAATTCACCGGGACGTACATTAATATGGATAGCACAATCATGCTGCTGCGCTTGAGATTGTAAAGTTTGCATATCAATATGTGTTAAATAGCCGCTACATCCTGCTCTTAGTGGCTTTGCGTAAGGGCTTAACTGACTGACTCGCGTTGCTTGCATACTTGGTGCTAAACGGTATTGGTGTAATGCTTTTGCAGTCACTTTTTCAATTTTACTTAGCGTATTCCCTAATCGTCCTAATTGAGATAAGGTGTAAACCCAGCGAATCAAAGTGACAATTAAATAAGCTAATACGGCAACAGTACTAATAAACAAAATAAAACGCCCATTTTGCTCATAAAACTCCATACCCAATGCAGTTTTAGCAATAATGGCGTAAATAAAAGCACAAATGAAACTAGTGATAGCTGTGCGTGTATTCTGATCGCCCATCACTAAATCCGTCGCACGCGGTGTTGCATTACTTGCAGCAGAAACAAAGGCTGACACCATAATAGATAAAGAAAAAGTACTTACTGCAAGCATACTTGACGCAATCACATCCAATAAACCATCTAAGGTATCTTGAGTGATATCGGGTAGAATGCCTGCTTTTAATGTTCTTGCCCCCAAACGTAGCGAAAAAACAAAACTCACTGTAACTAACGCCCAAATCGCAGGCGTCACCCATAGTTGATTACTTGGTTTTTTCAATGTTAACAACCATTGGTACATCATAAGCAAGCTCCTCAATATATGCCTAAAAGATGACCAAGTTTACCTGAAAAGCTGCTTATTGTCAGGCAAGTAAAATTGCTCCATTTTGTTCGATTAAGCAAAACTTTGCTAAAATAGACCGCACTTTATTGAAAAGGCACAAAATGCGTACTACACACTAGAGATTACTCTTTATCCCCAAGCGACTTTCCCCTATAATAGAGCGTATTTTTCGATCTATTTTTAACCTAATTTTATCAAGAAACTATTATGACAAAATTCAATGTTAACACTTTTCAAGGTATGATCTTGGCGCTGCAAGATTACTGGGCGCAACAAGGTTGTACAGTTGTGCAACCTTTTGATATGGAAGTTGGAGCTGGGACTTCACATCCGATGACTTGTTTACGCGCTTTAGGTCCTGAACCAATGGCGTTTGCTTATGTACAACCTTCACGTCGTCCAACGGACGGGCGTTATGGTGAAAATCCGAATCGTTTACAGCATTATTACCAGTTTCAAGTCGTCATAAAACCCTCACCCGATAATATTCAAGAACTCTACTTAGACAGCTTAAAAATGCTTGGTTTTGACCCCACTCAAAACGATATTCGTTTTGTGGAAGATAACTGGGAAAACCCAACTTTAGGCGCTTGGGGGTTAGGCTGGGAAGTTTGGCTAAACGGTATGGAAGTCACCCAGTTCACGTATTTCCAACAAGTCGGCGGATTAGAATGTAAACCTGTTACAGGTGAAATTACCTATGGTTTAGAGCGTTTAGCGATGTATATTCAAGGTGTAGACAGTGTGTACGATCTTGTCTGGTCCGATGGTCCATTAGGTAAAACCACTTATGGCGACGTTTTCCACCAAAACGAAGTGGAACAATCGACTTATAACTTTGAATATGCAAACACTGATTTCCTATTCTATTGTTTCGATCAATATGAAAAAGAAGCACAACAATTATTAGCATTAGAAAAACCATTACCACTCCCTGCTTATGAACGTATCTTAAAAGCAGCACACAGCTTCAACTTATTAGATGCGCGCAAAGCAATTTCAGTCACCGAACGCCAGCGCTATATTTTACGCATCCGAGCATTAACCAAAGGTGTGGCTGAGGCTTATTATGCAAGTCGTGAAGCATTAGGATTCCCAGGTTGTAAATAAAGTGCGGTCGATGTTTTAGGAATTTTCACAATGAGCAAACTGGTTTTATTCTTTGCTGACTTTTGCCCAGATACTATTCCATTTGTGGCTGAGTTAAACCGCTTAAATGTGAAATATGAAGCAGTAGAAATCATGTCATCTATGGCAAATTTCAAACGCTTTTTAAAATTGCGTGATCATCATCCTGCTTTTGAAAATGCAAAAGTCAACGGCTATATTGGTATTCCCGCGTTGTTACTGGCAGACGAACAAGTGATTTTAGATATCGACCAACTACAAGATATTTTCAGTTAAACATTCAGGAGCAAAAAATGAAACTCTGGCATTCCACTACTAGCCCTTATGTACGCAAAGTGATGGCTGTAATTAAATATCACCAGCTAGACGATCAAATTGAATTACAGACAATTCAATCTTCTTTTGATCCTAACTCACCACATAACCAAGATAATCCACTTGGTCGAGTACCTGCGTTACAACTGAATAACGGTGAATGGCTGTATAACAGTCATGTGATTTGTGAATACCTTGATCATCTTGGTGCACAACATAAGCCAGCGCGTCATTTATTGCCTCGAGATAGCAAACGTTGGAAGGTGTTGCAACTACATGCCTTAACTGACGGCATTATGGAAAACACCTTACCGATTATTTCCGAACGTTTGCTCCGCCCTGAAAATGAGTGGTGGGTAGCTCGCCATCAACAATTAACCGAACGCAATATCCGCAGTTTCAAAGAGTTAGCACGTTATTTGGTACAATTCGGCGATGAACTAAATTTAGGCACCATTTCTGCCGTGTGTTTAATTGATTGGTATGCTTTGCGTGGCGAAAAACTCGGTGTCAATCTTCACGACATCGCACCGCACTTAGTGCAATGGGCAGTGAAGATGAATGAGAAATATACGGAACTGAACGAAACGCTGCCGAAATGAGTGATGCATTGATAGTATATATCTTAATGAAGCGAATAAAATAAAGGCACTCATTAGACTACAAGTGCTATCAAATGAAATACCACTAGTTTTCGTTATATTGAAGATTTAGCAAAATCAAAGTGCTATAAATACTAAATTATGTCGACAAGGAGAAACTAAATGTTAGTCATTAATATGAAGGAAGACCTTGAAAGAGCTCTGAATAATAAAGAACCGAGTTTCATTATTGAGGGAGAATTAGCCGAAAAAATAAAAAAGCCAAAAAGATTACCACAATCAATAAATTGACTTTAGTCGCATTTGCTATCGTCCTTGCTGTAGCATTCATCCTATCAGCGACTGACGAACTATTCGAAATAACAAGGGACACAATATTAATGGCTATCGGCATACTTATAGGACTTGAAATCGCGATTATATTGGCTGTTCTTTTTGGCGAAATGACTTTAGCTATGATGCTTTATAAAAATTATCATACTGAATTTGGAACAGATCTTAAAACAGAAAAAATAACAATTAAATGTACGAGAAAGAAATAGAATCTTGATATTTTTTAAAGAGAAACACAATGACAACACAAAACTTCCTCGCCGAGATCGGCACTGAAGAGTTGCCACCGAAGGCACTCAAGAAATTAGCGACTGCATTCACAGAGAATGTGGAATTGGAGTTAAACCAAGCAGGTTTAACTTTTGACAAAGTAGAATGGTTTGCGACCCCCCGTCGTTTAGCGGTGAAAGTGTTAGGATTAGCCACAGCTCAACCAAGCAAACAAATTGAAAAACGAGGTCCTGCGGTATCAGCGGCATTTGATGGTGAAGGTAAGCCAACTAAAGCGGCTGAAGGCTGGGCGCGTGGTTGTAGTATCAGTGTAGATCAAGCGGAACGCATTGCCACTGATAAAGGTGAATGGCTTGTGCATCGTGCAACGATCGAAGGCCAACCGACTAAACATTTATTAAAAGATATTATCGCTAGTGCCTTAGCAAAATTACCCATTCCAAAACCTATGCGTTGGGCAGACAAAACCGTACAATTTATCCGTCCTATTCATACTGTCACTATGTTATTGGGGGATGAGTTAATTGAAGGTGAAATCTTAGGCGTACAAAGTGCTACTACTATTCGTGGTCACCGTTTCTTAGGTGAACGTGAATTCCAAATTACTCACGCTGACCAATATCCACAACTGTTAGCGGAAAAAGGTTCAGTGATTGCTGATTTCAACCAACGTCGTGAAATGATTTTGGCAAAATCGCAAGAGAAAGCCACCGCACTTGGCGGCGTGGCGGATATTGAAGACGATTTACTTGATGAAGTGACTTCGCTTGTGGAATATCCAAATGTACTAGCGGCTAAATTTGAAGAGCGTTTCCTTGCTGTGCCTGCGGAAGCCTTGGTTTACACCATGAAAGGTGACCAAAAATATTTCCCTATTTATGACAAAGACGGCAAATTGTTACCGCACTTTATTTTCGTGTCGAACATCAATCCAGAAGACCCAAGCAAAATTATTGAAGGTAATGAAAAAGTGGTTCGTCCACGTTTAACCGATGCCGAATTCTTCTTCAAAACCGATTTAAAACAGCGTTTAGAAGATCAGCTTCCACGCTTAAAAATGGTGTTGTTCCAACAACAACTTGGTACATTACGTGACAAAACGGCACGAATTGAACAACTTGCGGGGGAAATCGCTAGACAAATCGGCGCAGATGAAACTAAAGCAAAACGTGCGGGTTTATTGTCAAAATGTGACTTAATGACCAATATGGTATTTGAGTTTACTGATACACAAGGCGTAATGGGAATGCACTATGCACGTCACGATGGCGAAGATGAAGAAGTAGCCGTTGCCTTAAATGAGCAATATATGCCACGTTTTGCTGGTGATGAATTGCCGAAATCGTTAGTCGCCAGTGCAGTTGCCTTAGCAGATAAATTCGATACGCTCACAGGGATTTTCGGTATCGGGCAACAACCCAAAGGCAGCGCAGACCCATTCGCTCTACGCCGTGCAGCTTTAGGTGTTCTGCGGATTATCGTTGAGAAAAACTTACCGCTTGATCTGACTGAAATTGTGAAAAAATCTACCGCACTTTTCGGTGACAAACTTACTAATGTAAATGTAGTGGAAGAAGTGGTAGACTTTATGCTAGGTCGTTTCCGTGCATGGTATCAAGATGAAGGCATTGCAATAGATGTCATCCAAGCAGTACTGGCTCGCCGTCCAACTCGTCCAGCAGATTTTGATGCTCGTGTACGTGCAGTTTCACACTTCCGCACTCTTGATGCAGCAGAAGCCTTAGCCGCGGCAAATAAACGTGTAAGCAATATTTTGGCAAAAGTTGAAGGTGAATTAACAGCAAACATTGATATGGCATTATGTGTTGAAATAGCTGAAAAAGTCTTAGCAGAACAAGTACTTGCTTTACAGACTGAATTAGCCCCATTATTTGTCGAAGGCGAATATCAAACCGCGTTAGATCGCTTAGCCGCATTACGTGAGCCTGTAGATACCTTCTTCGATAATGTAATGGTGAATGCTGAAGATCAGAAATTACGCCAAAATCGTTTAGCAATCCTGAATAATTTACGTAATCTCTTCTTACAAGTTGCAGATATTTCATTACTTCAATAGTCAGTAATAAAACTTAAAAATAGCGCTGTTAACTCAGCGCTATTTTTTTATTCTTGAAGCAAAAAACTTGATAAAAATAAACCGCACTTTTATCGCCATAGCAAAAAGTGCGGTCACTTTTAAACAAATTTTGATGAATTACTTATTCAATTTGGCTTTATAAGTTGGGTTCATCAAGTTCTCAACTGACAGAATATCGTCAAGCTGCTCTTCAGTAAGTAAGCCTTTTTCTAGCACAACCTCTCTCACTCCTCGCCCAGTTTTCGCACAAATTTTACCCACTAAATCGCCATTGTGATGACCAATAAATGGGTTTAAATAAGTGACAATACCAATGGAATTAAACACATAGTTTTCACAAATTTCTTTATTTACTGTAATGCCATCAATACATTTATCACGTAAATTGACACAAGCGTTCGTTAAAATCTCAATCGATTCAAACATTGCTTGAGCAATCACTGGCTCCATTACATTCAGCTGCAATTGACCTGCTTCCGCAGCAAAAGTGACAGTTGTATCATTACCAATCACTTTAAAGCAAACTTGATTCACCACTTCTGGTACTACTGGGTTGACTTTCGCAGGCATAATTGATGAACCTGCTTGTAATTCAGGTAAGTTAATTTCATTTAAACCTGCGCGTGGACCAGAAGACAATAAGCGTAAATCATTACACACTTTAGATAATTTCACCGCAGTGCGCTTTAATGCGCTATGTACCATCACATAAGCACCACAATCTGATGTCGCTTCAATTAAATTTTCCGCTAATACACAAGGTAATCCTGTGACTTCAGATAAGTATTTCACAGCCAAAGGCGCATAGCCTTGTGGGGTATTTAATCCCGTACCAATCGCAGTAGCCCCTAAGTTTACTTCAAGTAATAACTCGGCAGTACGAGTTAAATTACGCACTTCTTCATCAAGCAAGACAGAAAATGCTTTGAATTCTTGACCAACTGTCATTGGTACAGCATCTTGTAGCTGAGTACGCCCCATTTTTAAAATGTGAGAAAACTCTTTTGCTTTATTTTCAAATCCTTGTTGTAAATAAAGTACTTTCGCCACCAACTTCATAATGCTGTTGTATACAGCAATACGAAATCCTGTTGGATAAGCATCGTTAGTAGACTGGCTAGCATTAACATGATCCATCGGATCTAAATACTGATATTCCCCTTTTTTATGACCTAAAATTTCTAATGCAAGGTTTGCGACAACTTCATTTGTATTCATATTGACAGAAGTACCTGCACCACCTTGATAAACATCGGAAGGGAATTGATCTAAACATTTCCCTGTTGTCAAAATTTCATCACAAGCTGCAACAATTGCCTTAGCAATCTTATCTGGAATTGCCCCAAGCTCACCATTTGCTAATGCTGTTGCTTTTTTTACCATCACCATGCCACGCACAAATTCAGGGATATCTGAAATAACCGCATTTGAAATGTTAAAATTTTCTACCGCTCTTAAAGTATGAATTCCCCAATATGCCTCTGCTGGAACTTCACGTTCACCAAGTAAATCCACTTCTTTTCTTGTTGCCACCATTTTAATCCTCCATCTCGAGTATTGAACAAGTTGTCGCCTATTATAGGGAAATGAATATGCTAAAAATTTGATCGCGGTCACATTTTAACTGTCCACTCCACGACATATTTTTATCTTTCAGATTACTTTTTCTAATCTAAAAAATAGCTATATAAAAACTTATACATATAGATTTAATCAGGATAACAGAAATAGAAACAAAATAATTTGATCTTGTTAACACTTTGTTAACTTTTTTGTTTGAATATTATACAGAGCATGATAGATTGCCACTGGGCAAAATCATCGTAGCCCTTGTATCATGCTGAAAATAGAAGGACTAAATATGAATACAACACAACAACAAAAGAAAGGCAGTAAATTTCTGCATACTGTTGAGTGGTTAGGCAACATGCTGCCGCATCCTGTCACTCTTTTTATGATTTTTATTGTTTTACTATTAATTTCTTCCGCATTAGGTGAATATTTTGGGTTAGCAGTACCCGATCCTCGTCCTGAAGGTACTAAAGGTCGTGCAGCTGATGGCATGATTTACGTTGTCAGCTTACTGAACGCTGATGGCTTAAGTCGAATCTTAACTAATCTCGTCAAAAACTTTACCAACTTTGCGCCATTAGGCACGGTATTAGTTGCATTACTTGGAGTAGGTATCGCCGAAAAAGCAGGCTTACTCTCTGCCGTTATGCGCTTATTAGTGACTAAATCACCACGTAAACTAACGACTTTCACAATTGTATTTGCAGGGATTCTCTCTAATACAGCCTCAGAATTAGGCTATGTGGTATTGATTCCATTAGCCGCAATTATCTTCCATTCACTTGGTCGTCATCCACTTGCAGGTCTTGCTGCTGCTTTTGCTGGGGTTTCTGGCGGTTATTCTGCGAATTTATTATTGGGCACTATCGATCCATTATTAGCAGGGATTACTCAACAAGCTGCCCAAATTATTGATCCGACTTATACGGTAGGTCCAGAGGCAAACTGGTTCTTTATGGCAGCAAGTACTTTTGTGATTGCCTTCATTGGTTATTTCATCACTGAAAAAATCGTTGAACCACAGCTTGGTCCTTATAACAGTCATTTATCACAAGATGAAATCGATCTACAACATTCTAATGAAGTCACCCCATTAGAACGTAAAGGGTTAAAATATGCAGGCTTAGTATTTTTAATTCTTTGCGCATTACTTGCTTGGAGTGTCGTGCCTGAAAATGGTATCTTGCGTGATCCTAAAACTGGTTTAGTCACAGGCTCACCATTCTTAAAATCGATTGTTGCCTTTATCTTTATTCTATTTGCCCTACCAGGTACAGTATATGGTGTTGTCACAAAAAGTATTCGCAGTGAAAAAGATGTAGTCAATGCAATGGCAGAAGCGATGAGTACATTAGGTTTATACCTGGTTATTATCTTCTTTGCTTCCCAATTCGTCGCGTTTTTTAACTGGACTAATATTGGTCAATATATTGCAGTAAAAGGCGCTAACTTCTTAAATGAAGTCGGCTTACATGGTGGCATACTCTTTATGGGCTTTATCTTAATTTGTGCCTTTATTAACTTAATGATCGGTTCTGCTTCTGCACAATGGGCAGTAACAGCACCAATCTTTGTACCAATGTTAATGTTAACGGGTTATTCACCTGAAATCATTCAAGCCGCTTATCGTATTGGTGACTCAGTAACGAATATTATCACTCCGATGATGAGTTACTTTGGTTTAATTATGGCAACCGTGATTAAATATAAAAAAGACGCTGGTGTAGGTACATTAGTTTCAATGATGTTACCTTACTCGATCGCCTTTTTAATCGCCTGGTCAGCAATGTTCTTTATTTGGGTATTTGTACTGGGCTTACCAGTAGGTCCAAATTCACCGATGTTCTATCCTGCACATCCTGCACAATAAAAAAATAAAATTCCTATTACTCAAGCTCACATAATTATGTGAGCTTTATTATTGCTACTTTATATAAAAGTGCGGTTGAAATTTTAAAAGTTTGATACCATCTATAAAATCAACATATACCGCGCTAATAAGGAAACAACAATATGCCACTGATTTTATTTATTCTCCTTGCCTTTCTATTTATCTATATAGAGCTATCACTACTCGTTTGGATTGGTTCTACAATTGGCATTTTAGGCTTAATTGCTTTACTTATTTTGTCTTCAGTATTTGGGTTATTAATGATTCGCGCACGAGGTTGGTATACCTTGCTCAATGTCCAAAAACAACTCTCTCGTGGTGAAATTCCTACTCGTTCATTATTAAAATCGGGAATTTGGATTGTTGCGGGTATCTTATTTTTTATCCCAGGTTTTCTGACCGACCTACTTGGGCTTGTTCTATTAATACCAGCAACAGGCTTATGGATAGAAAATCTGATTGCCAATAAAATTCAATTCTTCCATGCTCGCTTTTTCCGTAAAACACAGCAAGGTTTTCAGCAAGACAGTAACGTATTTGAAGCAGAATATGAAAAACAAGTCGATGAAGATAAAAGAATAAAATAATTTCATTTTTCCCCTTGAAACCGATGAAATCTCCCACATATTAAGGAAACGTTTTAAGTAAAATAACTTTTTTAATTAAGGAGTAATTAAATGAATATTCGTCCATTACATGATCGTGTGATCATCAAACGTGAAGAAGTTGAAACTAAATCTGCTGGTGGTATTGTCTTAACAGGTTCTGCCGCAACAAAATCTACTCGGGCCAAAGTATTAGCAGTAGGCAAAGGTCGTATTTTAGAAAATGGCACAGTACAACCTTTAGATGTGAAAGTTGGTGACACCGTCATTTTCAATGATGGTTATGGGGTAAAATCAGAAAAAATTGATGGCGAAGAAGTATTAATTATTTCTGAAAACGATATTTTAGCAATTGTTGAATAAAAGTAGGATGGGCTATAGCCCATCATTTAATTAAAGTGAATACGATGGGTTAAAACCCGTCCTACATAAAATAAGGAAGATAAAAATGGCAGCAAAAGACGTTAAATTTGGTAATGATGCACGTGTGAAAATGTTAGCAGGTGTCAATATTTTAGCTGATGCAGTAAAAGTCACTTTAGGTCCTAAAGGTCGTAATGTAGTTTTAGATAAATCTTTCGGCGCACCAACAATCACTAAAGACGGTGTGTCAGTAGCTCGTGAAATCGAATTAGAAGATAAATTCGAAAACATGGGTGCGCAAATGGTGAAAGAAGTAGCATCTAAAGCTAACGATGCTGCTGGTGATGGTACAACAACAGCGACGGTTTTAGCACAAGCTATTGTCAATGAAGGTTTAAAAGCAGTTGCAGCAGGTATGAATCCAATGGATTTAAAACGTGGTATCGATAAAGCAGTAGCTGCAGTAGTCACTGAATTAAAAGCACTATCTAAACCTTGTGAAACTTCAAAAGAAATTGAACAAGTTGGTACTATCTCTGCAAACTCTGACAGTATCGTTGGTCAAATCATTGCACAAGCGATGGATAAAGTCGGTAAAGAAGGTGTCATTACTGTTGAAGATGGTACAGGCTTAGAAGACGAACTCGCTGTAGTTGAAGGTATGCAATTTGATCGTGGTTACTTGTCTCCATACTTCATCAACAAACCAGAAACCGCAACCGTTGAATTAGATAATCCATTTATTTTATTAGTAGATAAAAAAGTATCTAACATCCGCGAATTACTTCCTGTGCTAGAAGGTGTTGCGAAAGCAGGTAAACCATTATTAATTATCGCTGAAGATGTCGAAGGTGAAGCACTTGCAACCTTAGTTGTGAACACTATGCGCGGTATCGTCAAAGTAGCCGCAGTAAAAGCACCTGGTTTTGGTGATCGTCGTAAAGCGATGTTGCAAGATATCGCAATCCTCACTGCTGGTACAGTGATTTCTGAAGAAATCGGTATGGAATTAGAAAAAGCGACTTTAGAAGATCTTGGTCAAGCAAAACGTGTTGTTATCAATAAAGACAACACTACTATTATTGACGGTATTGGCGATGAAGCCCAAATCCAAGGTCGTGTAGCACAAATTCGTCAGCAAATTGAAGAATCCACTTCTGACTATGATAAAGAAAAATTACAAGAACGTGTCGCTAAATTAGCTGGCGGTGTGGCTGTAATTAAAGTGGGTGCCGCAACTGAAGTTGAAATGAAAGAGAAAAAAGCACGCGTAGAAGATGCATTACACGCAACACGTGCTGCTGTTGAAGAAGGTATCGTTGCTGGTGGTGGTGTTGCATTAATTCGTGCAGCAAGCAAAGTAGCGAGTCTTCAAGGCGATAACGAAGAGCAAAATGTTGGGATCAAACTTGCGTTACGCGCAATGGAAGCACCATTACGTCAAATCGTCGCTAATGCTGGTGAAGAAGCCTCTGTAGTTGCAAGCGCAGTGAAAAATGGTGAAGGTAACTTCGGTTATAACGCAGGTACAGAACAATACGGCGATATGATCGAAATGGGTATCCTAGATCCAACTAAAGTAACTCGTAGTGCATTACAATTCGCCGCTTCTGTAGCTGGTTTAATGATTACGACAGAATGTATGGTGACAGACTTACCAAAAGATGACAAAGCAGATCTAGGTGCAGCTGGCATGGGCGGCATGGGTGGAATGGGCGGTATGATGTAATCTCTCTCCCAATAAATTAAAAAAGACTGAGTTTAAAAACTCAGTCTTTTTTTGTTAAAAATTATCTACTCATCTCCTCCATTCAAGCTCGATATATTACAAATTATATAATGATATGCTATATTGGGTTTCCTTTAAATCAAGGAGATACAAATGAAAAAACTTATCACACTTTTAACATTAATGATGAGCGCACTTTCAGTGCAAGCTGCCGATTTATACCTTTATGCTGGTGCAGGTTTAAAAGATCCCGTTGAGAAAATTGTCAAAAAATTCGAGCAAGAAACTGGCAATAAAGTGACGATTGAATATGCAGGTTCAGGGCAACTCCTTGCTCGCTATAATACTGTCAAAACAGGCGATCTTTACTTACCAGGTTCAAGTGATTACGTAGAAAAACTGGAAAAAACAGGTGACGTTAAAGAATCAGCACCGTTAGTCTTACATATTCCTGTCATGGCAATTCGTAAAGACAAAAGCTCAGGAATTGATTCTTTCAAAGCCCTTGCTGAGAGTAACTTACGCCTAGGTATTGGCGATAGCAAAGCCATGGCTCTTGGTAAAGGGGCTGAGAAAATCATTGAATTATCAGGCTATCAAAAAGAATTAAATGACAAAATCGTTGTAAAAGCAGCCACTGTGAAGCAGCTTATGTTGTATTTATTAAATGGTGATGTCGATGCCGCTGTCATAGGACGTTCAGGCGCTTGGAAAGTACGTGATAAACTGGATTTACTACCAAACCCTGCTGGTACACCAGAAGAAAAAGTCACTATTGCATTACTGACCTCAAGCAAAAATCCAAAAGAAGCTAAACAGTTACTTGAACTTTTCAAATCAGAACAAGGTATAAAATATTTTACGGATGAAGGTTTCTTACCTGCTAAATAAAAGCGCCAGTTTAAAATTAGCACTGTTACCATTACTTATCTTACTCTTGATTGTATTAGGTTCAGTGCTTTCTTTAATCACCCAGCTAGATATGCACTTTTTTAAGATCATATTAACTGATCCTGAATTGCATTTTGCGCTGCTGATGTCACTTAGTACTTCCTTATTGTCACTTATTCTCGCGCTTTGTATTGCGATTCCTTCAGCATGGGTCATGAGTCAAGTGCAGTTACCTTTCCAGAAGTTTATTGATACTATCCTTGATTTACCGATGGTTTTACCTCCTCTCGTCACTGGACTAAGTTTACTACTTTTATTCAATTCACAGGGTATTGTAAGTCAATTAGTCCCTTTTATTAGTCAGTGGATTTTTAGCCCTATTGGTATTGTGATTGCCCAAACTTACATTGCAAGCTCAATTATGCTACGTAATGCATGTGGCACATTTTCTGCGTTAGATGTAGGCTATCGCCTTGCTGCTTATAATCTGGGCTTATCCCCTTTCAATACGTTACTAAAAATAGAATTACCCATGTGTTGGAAGCCGCTTCTATGCGGTGCTATTCTTGCCTGGTCAAGAGCAATAGGTGAATTTGGTGCTACATTAATGTTAGCTGGTGCAACGCGTTTTAAAACAGAAACCTTACCTATGGCAGTTTATCTCAATATTGCGAGCGGCGATTTTGAGATTGCAGTTGGTGCCTCATTGTGGCTACTCTTTATTTCAGCCTGCCTCTTATTTTTATTGCGTACGATTAATCGGAATATCTAATATGCTAGTGATTCAACACTTATATGCAGGAATTCTTAAAAATATCCATTTACACCTCAGAACAGGCGAATGTGTTGCTGTTGTTGGACAATCTGGTAGTGGAAAAACTACTTTGCTGAATGCGATTGCTGGTTATATTGATTATCAAGGTAAGATTGAGTTAGCTCAAAAAAATCTCAGCTCAATCCCACCTTGGCAACGTAATTGCCGCTATCTAAATCAACGATTATATTTATTTCCACACAAAACTGTTGCAGGCAACTTAATTTTGGCAAAACCAACCGCACTTCGCGCTGAACAACTGCAATTATTGGCTAAACTACATATCGATCACTTAATTGATCGCTATCCACATCAACTTTCAGGTGGTGAACAACAACGTGCAGCATTAGCACGAGCACTCATTAATCCCCCAGATATATTACTACTGGATGAACCATTTTCATCACTTGATTGGGAAACGAGACAACATATTTGGACAATGCTTAAAAGCTTAATTCAAACAGCGCAAATTACAACTTTATTGGTGACACATGAGCCTAAAGAAGCTGACTATCTTGCAGATCGACAAATCCAATTACACCAAGGGCAACTTAATTAACTAAAAAGGAATCCACTATGATTTATTTTTCAGATAACGAGCTTGATGATTTTTTACTTGAAGATATTTATCGTGGAGATCTCACTACGCATGCTTTAGATATTGAGAACACTCAAGCCAAAATATTATTTAAACGTAAAAATGCAGGAATTGTGGCAGGCATTCATATTGCTGAGAAGTTATTGAAAAAGCTAGAGATTAACCCCAAAATCTATGTGAATGATGGTGATTATGTAAGCGCAGATACAGTGCTGATAAGTGCGGTCGATTCGGCAGATAAATTACATCAAGCTTGGAAAGTTGTTCAATTAGTGCTTGAATGGTCTTGTGGTGTTGCACAATATACAGCAGACATGCTCGCCAACGCAAGAGCAATTAATCCTGATGCGGTAATTGCTTGCACACGTAAAAGTATTCCTGGTACAAGAAAACTAGCGACTAATGCAGTACTTGCTGCTGGTGGACATATTCACCGACAAGGGATTAGTGAAACCTTATTAGTATTTACTAATCATCGTAACTTACTGGATAGCCCTGAAGACTGGCAACATATTGTCGCAACACTAAAACGTAATGCTCCTGAACATAAAATTACGCTCGAAGCAGATAATCTCACGCAATTTCAGCACATGCTTCACGCACAACCCGATATTATTCAATTGGATAAATTCTCACCAGAGCAAGTAAAACAAGCATTAACATACTTAAAAACAACACAGCAAAATATCAAACTATCAGTAGCAGGAGGCGTAAATAAACATAACGTGGCAGATTATGCCAAACTCGGAATTGATCTATTTATTACTTCTGCCCCTTATTATGCCCCACCAGAAGATATTAAAGTGATTATTGAAAAACAATAGATCAACTTTTTGCTACATACAAAAATAAATTGAGCGCTGAATAATACAGCGCTCAATATGCCTTTAATGATCAAATAATTTAACTTTATCTGCTGCGATCGCGACGTTCTTTACGTGGACGCTCATTAAAAGTGCGGTGACTTTTTTCTTTAAATTTACGATCTTCACGTGCAAAACGCGACTCATCGCCACGTCCTTTGCGCTTCCCACCACGACGCTCACCAGCAAAGTCTTCGCGACCACCACCAACTGTATTAACAAATGACATTTGCATTTGTTTATTCATAACACGTGTTTTTTCGAACACTTTCAACAATTCTTTTGGCATGCCTTGTGGCAGTTCAATCGTTGAATAATCATCATAAAGTTTAATATGCCCAATATAACGGCTGTTAATATCACCTTCGTTTGCAATGGCACCCACAATATGGCGCACTTCAACCCCATCAATACGTCCCACTTCAATACGATATAAATCCATTGGTTGTGGATTACCATAGCCACGACGTTCTGCTGAACGCGGATTTTCACGCCCACCACGATCTCGGCGCTCACCTCGTTCACCACGAGAAGTTTTACGGTCAATAATTGGATCTGGCGGCAGAATTAATTTTTGTTTACCTTGCAATAACATTAACATTGCTGCAGCAATATCTTCTTGATCTTGATCAGCAGTAAACATGTCTTCTAATAAACTGCGGTAAAGTTCTAAATCATGATGTTCAAGCTGCACAGTGATTTTCGCTTTAAATTTTTCACGACGACAAACCTGCAGTACTTCATGATTTGGTACTTCAACTTCAGTAATTGGCTTTTTAGTTAACTGCTCAATATTACGTAATAAGCGACGTTCTCTTGGCTCAACAAACAATAATGCACGCCCTGTACGCCCTGCACGACCTGTACGACCAATACGATGTACATAGGATTCTGCATCAAGCGGAATATCATAGTTCACAACAAGGCTAATACGTTCTACATCCAAACCACGCGCAGCCACATCAGTTGCCACAAGAATATCGAGGCTACCATTTCTCAAACGATCTAAGGTTTGCTCACGTAATTGTTGCGTCATATCCCCGTTTAACGCAGCTGCACGAAAACCATGTTTTTCAAGCAATTCAGTGACATCAAGCGTACCTGTTTTGGTACGTGTAAAAATAATTGCAGCATCAAATTTTTCTACTTCCAAGAAACGTAGCAATGCATCATTTTTACGGAAACCATGCACATACCAACAACTTTGTGTAATATCTGGATTCGTGGTTTGTGTCGATTTAATCTTGATCTCTTTCGGATCATGCATAAAACGCTTAGTGATACGGCGAATTGGCTCTGGCATTGTTGCCGAGAAAAGTGCGGTTTGATGCTGCTCTGGTAATTCAGCCATTACTGTTTCAACATCATCAATAAAGCCCATGCGTAACATTTCATCAGCTTCATCTAACACCATAAAGCGTAAATTAGATAGGTCTAATGTTCCACGACGGATATGGTCTAAAATACGACCAGGAGTTCCCACCACCACTTGTGCGCCTTGACGCAGAGCGCGTAATTGGATGTCGTAACGTTGACCACCGTAAAGTGTCACAATATTGACATTTTTAGCATATTTACAAAACTGTTCGCAAGCATCAGCCACTTGGATTGCCAATTCACGAGTTGGTGCCATAACCAACATTTGTGGATACTTTTTATCTAAATCTAATTGTGCCAATAAAGGCAAAGAAAACGCAGCAGTTTTACCACTACCTGTTTGTGCCATACCTAAGACATCATTGCCTTCTAAAAGGTATGGAATACAAGTTTGTTGGATTGGAGAAGGGGTTTCAAACCCTAAATCAGATACAGCGTTAATAAGAAATTCAGGCAAGCCTAAATCTTTGAAAGTCATTTTCGTTTCAGTCATTAAAATACTCGAATATAAAAAAGAAAGCTCACTAAGCAGTGAGCTAGTGTAATAAATGTTGTTCGCTTTCACGTTTTACAACAGCCCATGACATTAATAATGCCATTATTGGTTTGAATTTTGCTTCAATTTCAAAAGTTCAAACATCGCAAAACGATACTCAACGAAGTTATATACTTGGTTCGCAAGAGCCAATTTAAATAACGTTTCCGCTTCATTAAATTGACCTGAATTGAGCTTTAGTTTTGCTAAATAAAAGTAGGTTTCAGTTAAAATTTCAGCATATTTTGCACTATTAGCTTCGGCAAACTGCTGTGCTTGAGTAAATAATTCTTTAACTGATAATTTCCCCAAATAATATTGGACAAGATACGTTCCCCAATACTCATCAGAAAGTAAACCTGCACGTTGTGCAAGATTCTGTTTTGCTTCCTGAGGATTGCGCTTTAATTCATTTAAATAGAGCCATAAAGTGCGGTAAGGATCTGATTTATCTGCCTGATAAAATTGAAGAAAATCCCGCTGTGCTAATTCATAACGTGCAACGTAATGAAAATTTAGCCCTCTATTGAGAAACGCATATTCATAATTAGGATCAAGTTCAAACAAGATATTGAATACATCCAGAGAAGCGCTATATTCCTGTTCTAATAATAAATATAATCCTAAATAATTAAACGCTGCTACCAGCTTTGGATACAACGTTAATGCTTGATCAAAATCATAACGTGCTAACCCCCACAATCCTAAACTATCGTACAATACGCCTCGTTCAAAATGTAAAATAGCTCGTTCTTCTCTTTTCAAACCTTTAACAAGTAACAATTGGCTAATTTTAGCAACCATAATTTCATGCTCAAGATGGTTGCTCGGATTCTGTTCCGCTAATAATAATTTATCTTCCGCAATAAACACTTGCTCATGGTTGACACAAGCGCTTAAAAAGAATACCCAAAAAGGGAAGAACAGTATGAAATTTAACAACTTATTAGGTTGCTTCATCTCGATTAGCCTTAAAGCGCAAATTGCACTTGTTCAAATAAAATTACAGCTCTCAAAATAAGAACTGTAATCCTATAACTTAATTACGCTTGCTCTTCAGTTGTTATTTCTTCTACAACATCAGCTTGCTCTTGCTTAGGTACAATATCTTTCATCGTTAGACGAATACGACCTTGACGATCGATTTCAACAACTTTAACTGTAACGTCTTGACCTAGCGTTAAATAATCACTAACTTTCTCAACACGCTCTTCTGCAATTTGAGAAATATGAACAAGCCCTTCTTTATTACCAACGATAGAAACAAATGCACCAAAATCAGCTAAACGCGTCACTTTACCTTTATAAACTACGCCAGCTTCGACTTCTGCAGTAATGTCTTCAATACGCGCCATCACATCTTTCACTGCGTTACTATCAACAGCAGCAATTTTCACGGTACCATCATCATCAATATCAATTGACGTACCTGTTTCTTCAGTTAATGCTCGAATTGTTGCACCACCTTTACCGATCACATCTTTAATTTTCTTTGGATCAATTTTCATTGTATAGATACGTGGTGCAAAGTCAGAAATATCTGCTCGAGGTGCGGCAATAGCTTGCTCCATCACACCTAAAATATGTAATCTTGCACTTTTCGCTTGATTCAACGCAATTTGCATAATTTCAGACGTGATACCTTCGATTTTAATATCCATTTGCAGCGCCGTCACACCTTCACGTGTTCCTGCCACTTTAAAGTCCATATCACCTAAGTGGTCTTCATCACCTAAAATATCTGAAAGTACCACAAACTTTTCATCTTCTTTCACTAATCCCATTGCAATACCAGCAACAGCAGCTTTAATTGGTACACCAGCGTCCATTAACGCTAACGACGCACCACAAACTGATGCCATTGAAGATGAACCATTCGATTCTGTAATTTCAGAAACAACACGAACAACATATGGGAATTCAGTAATCGTTGGCATCACAGCAGCCACACCACGTTTTGCTAAACGACCATGACCAATTTCACGGCGTTTTGGTGAACCAATCATACCCGTTTCGCCGACAGAATATGGAGGGAAATTGTAATGGAATAAGAAATGATCTGAACGTTCACCCGTTAATTCATCAATAATTTGCGCATCGCGTTCAGTACCTAAAGTAGCGACTGCTAACGCTTGCGTTTCACCACGGGTGAAAATTGCAGATCCATGAGTACGCGGTAATACACCTGTACAAATATCTAACGCACGAACCGTATCTACTGTACGACCATCAATACGTGGTTCACCATTTAAAATACGACCACGCACGATTTGACTCTCAAGTGCGGTGAAAATATCAATAATTTTACCTTCACTGATTTCTTCGCCTTCTATTGCTTCAGCAGCAATTTGTGCAAGTACATCAGCTTTAATTACATCAATTTGTTCATAGCGAGATTGCTTTTCAGTGATACGATAAGCTTCACCTAAACGTGCTTCTGCAATTGCTCTTACTTTATCAATTAATGTCGTATTTGGCTCTGGAGCAACCCAATCCCAACGCGGTTTACCAGCTTCAGCTGCAAATTCCTTAATTGCGTCAATAACCACTTGTTGTTGCTGATGACCAAAGACAACTGCGGCTAGCATTTGTTCTTCAGTTAAAATATCAGCTTCAGATTCAACCATTAATACCGCTTTATCAGTACCCGCAACAACTAAATCTAAACGGCTTTGTTTTTGCTCATTCATAGTTGGATTTAATACGAATTTATCATCAATCAAACCGACACGAGCAGCACCGATAGGACCATTAAATGGCACGCCAGATAATGAAAGCGCAGCTGATGCGCCAATCATAGCAACCAAATCAGGGCAAATTTGTGGATTCACAGAAACCACTGTAGCAACGATCTGAATTTCGTTATAAAAACCTTCTGGGAAAAGAGGACGAATTGGACGATCGATAAGACGTGCGATTAAAGTTTCACCTTCAGATGGGCGACCTTCACGTTTGAAAAAACCACCAGGAATGCGTCCCGCTGCATAAGTACGTTCTTGATAATTCACCGTTAAAGGAAAGAAGTCTTGACCTTCTTTCACGTCTTTTTTAGCGACAACAGTTACAAAAACTGTAGTATCATCCATACTCGCCATTACTGCTGCAGTTGCTTGACGTGCAATCGCGCCAGTTTCTAATGTTACAGTATGCTGACCGTATTTAAATTGTTTTACAATTGGATTCACAATGTTTTCCTTTTAATATGAAAAAATCGAGAAATTCGAAATTATTTCATCGACTTATAAACTCAAACTTTGCTTTATTTTCCAAATTGCGACTAGCAAAAATAATCTTAATTCTGACCGCACTTTTGTTGTTAAAATGACAAAATCATTTTTGATAGCCGCACGCTAATACAGAAAATAAAGCTCGACTATTATACAGGCTTTGTTAATAGATTGGTAATTTATTTTCAGAAACAACAAAGAAGAAGTTTAAAAAGATAAACTTAAGACTTAATAAAGAAAGGCGTTGGTGGAGTTAATCGGGATCGAACCGACGACCTCTTGAATGCCATTCAAGCGCTCTCCCAACTGAGCTATAACCCCACATTAGAAATGTCGTGGCGGTAATAATAAATTCCGCCACGCAAGCTGTCAATATCAAATTCATGATATTGCATCACAAGATTAAATATTAAACGTTTTGCGCTTTGATAAAATCAATTGCTTTTTGAATACGTGCTAAGCTACGTTCTCTACCGATACCAACTAACGTCACATCCATTGATGGCGATTGACCAGAGCCAGTTACAGCAACACGCAGTGGCATCCCGACTTTCCCCATACCTAATCCTAATTCAGCTGCAGTTTGTTCAATAGCTTCGTGCGTACTCTGTAAATCCCAGCTTGAAAGTGCGGTCAGTTTTTCTTTCACTTTTTCAAGTGGTTCAATTGCTGCCGCTTTAAAATGTTTTTTCACAGCTGCTTCATCAAAACCGTCAAATTCTTCAAAGAAATAACGACTTGAAACTGCCATTTCTTTTAATGTTTTACAGCGTTCTGCTAGCATTTTAACAATGTCTTCCAATGCAGGACCATTCGAAGTATCAATGCCTTGATCTTGATAATGCCATGCAAGATGTTTTGCTACATATTCAGCAGGTAATTCACGGATATAATGGTGATTCAACCAAAGTAATTTTTCTGTATTAAATGCACTCGCTGACTTGCTCACACTTTCAAGTTCAAATAGCTTAATCATTTCCTCTACAGAGAAAATTTCTTGATCACCATGCCCCCAACCTAAACGAACTAAATAGTTCAGTAATGCTTCAGGTAAATAGCCATCATCACGATATTGCATCACACTTACTGCACCATGGCGTTTCGATAATTTCTGTCCATCATCACCTAAAATCATTGAAACATGCGCATAAGTTGGAATTGGTGCTCCTAAGGCTTTTAAAATATTAATTTGACGCGGTGTGTTATTAATATGATCTTCGCCACGTACTACATGAGTAATCCCCATATCCCAGTCATCTACTACTACACAGAAATTATAGGTTGGTGAGCCATCAGTACGACGAATAATTAAATCATCTAATTCTGTGTTGCTAATTTCAATACGACCACGTACTGCATCTTCAAATACGACAGAACCTTCAGTTGGATTTTTAAAACGTACAACATGTGGCCGCTCAGAACTATGTGTGTGTTCATGCAAACAATGACGATCATAGCGTGGTTTTTGTTTACTTTGCTCTTGTACATGACGAAGTTCTTCCAAACGTTCTTTTGAACAATAACAACGATATGCCAAACCTTGCTCGATCATTTGTTCAATCACTTGGTTATAACGTTCAAAACGCTGAGTTTGAAAATAAGGACCATGTTCCCAAGCAAGATTTAACCATTCCATACCTTCTAAAATTGCTGCCGTTGCTTCTGGCGTAGAACGTTCTAAATCAGTATCTTCAATACGTAATACAAATTCACCATTATTATGTTTCGCATATAACCACGAATAAAGCGCTGTTCTTGCGCCACCTACATGTAAATATCCTGTTGGGCTTGGTGCAAAACGTGTACGCACCGTTGTATTAGGATCTAAATTAAATAACGCTTCTAATTTCATTGTATAACCTTTAATCTCGTTTCGTTTTTTCAAGAAAAATTTGGTCCATATTGTACTATGAGTTTAAACAATTCCGAATAAAAATTAGAATTTTATGCCTACTTTTAAAACAATTAAGCATTTTTTTGCAAAAATCTGTTGACTGAATAGAACTAACAATTATAATGCCACCTCACAACATTTGGGCGATTAGCTCAGTTGGGAGAGCACCTCCCTTACAAGGAGGGGGTCACTGGTTCGAGACCGGTATCGCCCACCACTTTTCAACTTACTTGATAGTGTGGTACCTAATGTTGCTATATAACGAGGGCGATTAGCTCAGTTGGGAGAGCACCTCCCTTACAAGGAGGGGGTCACTGGTTCGAGACCGGTATCGCCCACCACGTTTAAGTGTTCCACTTCGTTATATTACCCAAAGATTTTAAGTCTCAAGTGGGCGATTAGCTCAGTTGGGAGAGCACCTCCCTTACAAGGAGGGGGTCACTGGTTCGAGACCGGTATCGCCCACCACTTAAGACTTGAAATAACTCTTCTGTAAATTGACATTTTTACAAAAATTGCATCACTCAAATAGTAAATATATTATTAGAATGTAGCATTATTGCCATAAAAATGACAAAGAAGCAGGGCGATTAGCTCAGTTGGGAGAGCACCTCCCTTACAAGGAGGGGGTCACTGGTTCGAGACCGGTATCGCCCACCACTTCCATTCAAATTCTTTCAAATTATTACTTTTTACTAATAAAACATAGTTATCGTACAAGCATTTTGTTCTTTTCCGTATAAAATGATAAAGTACATACCATAATTTCTATTCAACATGGCATTCCAAATGTATAAACCTGTTAAATACAAAAACTTAATTTTAATTGCAAATGGCTTAACTCGCCTATTGGGTAATATTGTCAAAACATTAAGTTACCCTTTCCATTTTGTTTTTCCCAAAAAACGCTTCACTATTCCAGAATTTGATTCGGCTCATCGCCAATCAACAAAAAAAACTAAAATTAATCGAGTGATTTGGCAAACTAACTACAGTAATAAAGTGACTTTACCAATTTACTGTAACTACCTTTTCAACCGTTTACTGTCTTGGAGTTATGAATATCGCTATGTAAGCACTGAAGCTCGTGCTGAATATATCAAAGCCAATAGTGATGAGCGCACATTCAATGCCTATAGCAAATTAACTGATGGTGCCGCACAAGCTGATTTTTGGCGAATTTTCACTCTTTATCATGAAGGTGGTGTTTATATGGATATTGATGGACATCTTGTGTGGTGCTTAGACAGCATTATTGATGAGGAAGACGATGAAGTTGTGATCGCACGTCGTGGTCAATATACTAATTTCTTTTTAGCCAGTAAAAAAGGCAATGCTTTTTTGAAGGAAACATTAGATATCATTATTGATAACATTGAGCAAGAACGCGTCAATGGAGGCGTATTCAGTTTAACTGGACCAAAAACATTAATCAAAGCATTAGAAAATAAAGATGTTAACTCACGCTTAGATAAACTCACTTGTTCACAAGGTACCTTCACCAATGAATATTTTCAATATATTGATAAGAAACGAGGCAAATGGATTCACGCAAAAAATGAAGATTTGTTGAAATAAACCATGACATTTAAATGTGCGATCAGGTTGACAAAACTTTTGTAAAACTGACCGCACTTTTCTATATAAAAGCCAGTGCGAACACATCTATGCTAAATACAAAAATGCCAAATCATTTTACTCAATAGCTCGCGAGTTGGATGAATAAATTCAGTCGATAAAAATTCATTAGGTTGATGAGCTTGTTCAATTGACCCTGGACCCAATACTAATGTTGGGCAAAGCTGCTGAATGAAAGGTGCTTCTGTACAATAATTAATAACTTCGCATTTTTCCCCTAATAATTTTTCAACTACTTGTACAATTTGGGCTGAATGCTCACATTCATAGCCTGGTATTGGTTCATGTAATGCGTGCAATGAGATACGATCACCCCATTTCTCAAACATTGGCGCTAATTTTTCCTGTAACATATCATTTAAATCTTGCAGACATAAATTGGGCAAAGGGCGAATATCAAAATGCAGCTCACAACATGCGCAAATACGATTGACCGCATCACCACCCGAAATTGCGCCGAAATTCATGGTTGGATAAGGGATTTCAAAGGCTGCATGATGATATTTTGCACATAGCTCATCACGCATTTGCATTAAATAGCCTGTCGCTTCATGCATTAATTCAATCGCATTGATCCCTTTAGTTGGATCACTAGAATGACCACTTTTACCGATAATACGTAATGCTTCACCAATATGCCCTTTATGTGCCCGAATTGGTTTTAATGAAGTAGGTTCACCAATAATGGCACAATCTGGGCGAATATGTGCATGCTGAATAAACGTCCTTGCGCCCAACATCGTGGTTTCTTCATCAGCGGTGGCTAAAATACGAAGTGGTTTTGTTAATTGATTTAAATCAAGCTGACTTACAGCATCCACAACAAAAGCAAAAAAGCCTTTCATATCTGCAGCACCTAACCCATACAACTTACCTTCTTGTTCTGTCAACTTAAATGGTTCAAAACACCAACGCCCCTCATCAAAAGGCACTGTATCCGTATGCCCAGCAAGTAATAATCCTCCCTGCCCTTCACCATAACTCGCTAATAAATTAAATTTATTTCTACTCCCTTCTACTGCAATGATTTCTGTCTTAAATCCTAATGTCTCTAACCAACCCGCTAATAACTCAATTAAAGTACGGTTCGATTGATCAAAATTTGGATCAATACTACTGATTGTCGGTGATGCAATTAATTGTTGATACATCTGCAAAAAAGAAGGGATATTTTTCATGAGATTGACCTTATAAAAAGAAATAAATATTGCCTTTCAAATAATTATGCACAATAATAGCATAATTAATCACAAAGAAATACGTTTATCTTAGCCTCTAGGTACAATACAATATGCAAAAAGCAATCATCATCGGTGCAAGTGGTTATACGGGAGCTGAACTCGCTCACATTTTAATTAAGCACCCCAAATTTGAATTAACAGGACTCTATGTCTCCAGTCAAAGTCAAGATGCACATAAAGCTATTGCCGATATCTATCCTCAGCTCAAACAAATTGTGGAGTTATCTTTACAACCTTTACCTGAAAATTTAAGCACACTTGCTCAACAAAGCGATCTTGTTTTTTTAGCAACAGCCCATGAAGTAAGTCATAATCTTGCTCCTCTCTTTCTACAAAATGATTGCCAAGTTTTTGATTTATCTGGTGCTTTTCGTGTAAACCATCCTCAATTTTATACTGACTATTATGGTTTTGAACATCAATACCCTGAGCTATTACAACAAGCTGTTTATGGGCTTGCGGAATGGAATGACGAACAAATCAAACAAGCCAATTTAGTCGCAGTTGCAGGTTGCTATCCAACAGTTACACAATTAAGTTTAAAACCATTAATCGAAAATGATTTACTTGATTTAAACCAACTCCCCGTCATCAATGCTGTTAGTGGGGTAAGTGGTGCAGGACGTAAAGCGTCACTCACTAGTAGCTTTTGCGAAGTGAGTTTGCATGCCTACGGCGTATTTAATCACCGTCACCAACCAGAAATCGCAACACATTTAGGCACAGAAGTCATTTTTACCCCTCATTTAGGTCACTTTAAACGAGGTATCTTAGCGACGATTACAGCTAAACTCAAAGTGGGTGTCACTGACCAACAAATTCAAGCAGCTTATCAGCAACATTATGCAAACAAACCATTAGTACGCGTTTACCAACAAGGTTTACCAAGTATCAAAGCCGTTGAATTTACACCTTATTGTGATATTGGTTTCGCAACTAAAAATGGACATATCATTATCATTGGCGCTGAGGATAATTTATTAAAAGGTGCAGCAGCACAGGCTGTACAATGCGCTAATATTCGTTATGGTTTACCAGAAACATTAGGATTAATTTAAATGAACCCGTTAGTCATTAAATTAGGCGGCGTATTACTTGATACGCCTATCGCTCTGCAAAATTTATTTACCGCACTAGCCAATTATCAACAACATTTTGATCGTGCTTTAGTCGTTGTTCATGGTGGCGGTTGCGTTGCAGATGACCTTATGCAGCGCTTGAATTTACCCGTAAAGAAGAAAAATGGACTGCGTATCACACCAAGTGATCAAATTGATATCATTACAGGGGCATTAGCTGGTATCGCTAATAAGACATTAGTTGCCCAAGCTGCGAAGTTCCATCTAAATCCTGTTGGCTTATGCTTAGCAGATGGCAATCTAACCAGAGCCATTCAACTTGATCCCGAACTAGGGCATGTTGCGACTGTTATTCCTAAAAATCCTACATTATTAAACCATTTGCTTGGCGAAGCTTTCTTGCCTATTATTAGCTCAATTGCAGTAGACGAAAATGGCTTATTAATGAACGTTAATGCAGATCAAGCTGCAACTGCTATCGCTGCCCTGATTAATGCTGATTTAGTCATGCTCTCTGATGTAGACGGCGTATTAGACGCAAATAAGCAACTCTTATCTGAATTGACAACGACACAAATTGAGCAATTCATTACAGAGAAAGTGATCACTGACGGTATGATTGTCAAAGTGAAAGCAGCATTAGATGCAGCAACGATACTCAATCGTGGTGTAGATATTGCAAGTTGGAAATATCCTGAAAAACTGACCGCACTTTTTAGCGGAGAAATTATTGGTACAAGAATTAAACCTTAAAAAAACAAGAGGAAGATATGGCACTTTGGGGTGGTCGCTTTACACAAGCGGCAGATAAGCGTTTTAAAGATTTCAATGATTCATTACGTTTTGATTATCGTTTAGCAGAACAGGATATTACAGGCTCTATTGGCTGGTCAAAAGCCTTAGTTAGTGTTGGTGTATTAAACAGCATAGAGCAACAACAACTAGAAATTGCACTAAACGAATTATTAATAGAGGTACGCTCAAATCCACAAGCAATCTTACAAGATGATGCCGAAGATATTCACAGTTGGGTAGAAAGTAAACTCATTGATAAAGTCGGTAATTTAGGTAAAAAATTACATACTGGACGTAGCCGTAACGACCAAGTCGCGCTGGATATCAAAATGTGGTGTAAACAGCGTGTGCTTGAATTACAGTTATCTATCAGAACATTACAACGTAAATTAGTCAGTACGGCAGAAAACAATCAACATGCTGTCATGCCCGGTTACACTCACTTACAACGCGCTCAACCAATCACTTTTGCCCACTGGTGTATGGCATACGTAGAAATGTTAGAACGTGATCATTCACGTTTAACTGATGCTTATAAACGTATGGATTATTGTCCACTAGGAAGTGGTGCCTTAGCAGGTACAGCTTATGCTGTAGATCGTGAACAACTTGCGCAGGATTTAGGCTTTGCATTTGCTACTCGTAATAGCTTAGACAGTGTATCAGATCGTGATCATATCGTTGAATTACTTTCTACCGCATCACTGAGTATGGCACACTTATCAAGATTTGCCGAAGATATGATTATTTTTAATAGTGGCGAAGCAAACTTTGTTGAGCTCTCTGATCGTGTTACTTCTGGTTCATCCCTTATGCCACAAAAGAAAAACCCTGATGCATGTGAATTAATTCGAGGCAAAGCAGGTCGTGTCATGGGAGCACTAACAGGTATGTTAATGACATTAAAAGGCTTACCACTAGCTTATAACAAAGATATGCAAGAAGACAAAGAAGGTATCTTTGATGCACTAGACACATGGCAAGATTGTATTGATATGGCAACCTTAGTATTAGAGGGGATCCATGTTAATGTAGAACGTACTAAAGAAGCAGCATTAAAAGGTTATTCGAATGCGACGGAATTGGCAGATTATCTCGTAGCAAAAGGTGTGCCATTCCGTGATTCACATCATATTGTAGGTGAAACAGTCGTCTATGCAATTCAACAACACAAAGCACTTGAAGCATTAACTGTCGCTGAATTTAAGCAATTCAGTGATGTAGTAGAAGAAGATGTCTATGAAATCCTTTCACTTCAATCTTGTTTAGATAAGCGCTGTGCCAAAGGCGGAGTATCCCCATTACGCGTCGCCGAAGCTATCAACGAAGCAAAACAAAGATTAAGCTAGTGGTCTAATGAATAGCAAAAACGCAATCTCATAGGTTGCGTTTCTATCATCACCTAACTAAGAAAAGAGTAAAAATGGTTCACAACTTATAAAAGTAATTAAGTTATTAATTCTCTATTTAGTTTCATAATGCTACAATAATGAAGCATGGCTAAAAAGGTCATAAAGAGTTGTAGCTCCCTCTCTCATTTCGCAGTGCTACAATCGTACCCAACGGGGCAAAACTGGCTCGACCGTTGTAGTTCCCTCTCTCATTTCGCAGTGCTACAATATTGCAGAAGGTACAGTTATTGGTGGTAAGGTTGTAGTTCCCTCTCTCATTTCGCAGTGCTACAATAGTCGTTCAGTACCTATAAAGCCAATCATTGTTGTAGTTCCCTCTCTCATTTCGCAGTGCTACAATACTTGCCTTAAAACAAAGCTTACAACTACTGTTGTAGTTCCCTCTCTCATTTCGCAGTGCTACAATAATTCTGGTACATTCAATTGAATAAAACGTGTTGTAGTTCCCTCTCTCATTTCGCAGTGCTACAATCTCAACGCTCTCATTCCTTATATACCAAAGAATGAGAGCGTTTTTTATGACAAAAAAGAGAGACATTTTTTACTATTTTCAAATAGTCTTTTAAATTTTTAAGCAAAAATTGCCTCAAGAATATTCTTTAATAAGATAAAAAAGAGTAAATTTTCTGCTAAGACAAGACAAGAAAAGAACAAAAAACAAGCAATCAAATATATTTTTATGTGTTATATAATAAGCAAACATCTAATACTAAATAGTCAGAAAAGTAGCATTTGATTTGCATTTACTTTTTTCTCTTGAGGCTTTAATTCGCCTAATAAAATTGTCATACTCGCAAACTGTTTTTCAGTGACTTCTAAACAACGAATTGATCCTTCTTCAGGTAAATGTTCACATAATCGCTTATTATGTTTCTGCATAGCATCTCTTCCTCTAATAATTCGTGCATAAACAGAAAGCTGTAACATTTGATAGCCATCTTTCAATAAAAAATGACGAAATTGACTTGCTGCTTTTCGTTTTTCTTTAGTTGTCACTGGCAAATCAAAAAACACAATTAAACGCATAAATTTAGCCTCACTCATAATGATGCTCCTTTAATGGCATCATTTCAGGTAGTTTTAACAATTTCGCATTTTGTGAAACTAATGCTACCTGCAAAGAACCTACTGTACGATCTATAGCTGCTAATACACTAAAAGTTTCTTCTCGAAACAGCATTTGATAATGTAATATTTTAATCAGTGCTTGCTTAGTTAAAGGAGATAATCCTTGCTGTAATTTATCTTCTGACCATAACTGCCATACCATTAAATCGACTAATGGTCTGAAAGGTTCAATAAAATCATCGGCCAAATTAAAAGGATTTAACTCGCTACGATGAAATAACCCTAATTGTGGTAGCCAACCATAAAGCACTAAAGCACGAGCTACAGCTGAACGTAAAACAGTATAGGCATAATTAAGATGTGCATTTATCTTATTTTCTTCAGTACGCCTAAATGCTTTACCAAATAACGTTTGAAAATAAATTAATGCTGCTTGCCCTTCAATATTTTCTTTATCTCCAGACTTAACTACATCAGCCATTCGATTTAAACGTTTCGCTTCGTCAATATAATCAACTTGTGCTAATACAAAAGCTTGATTACGAATTTTTTGCTGAACAATTTTTTGCCAAAGTTGATTCTTTTGTGGCTGTGTTGCCTCTAACTGCAATTTAAGGGTTTTCAATTGTCGATAATATTGCCCGAAAGGTAACCACTGTCCACAAGGTAAAAATTGTTCATCACAAGTTAACAGCGTAATTCCATTTTGGGCTAATGCGGACAGCAGAGGAATAGTAATTACAGTTTCTTTACTTTCAATGACGATGACAGCAATATCTTCTAATGGAATTGTAAACTCACTATCTGATTGCTGAATTAACATTTGTTTTTGTTGTAATGACAGCTTACCTCCATTACTAATTAAAATACTACGCCAGCTCATTCTGACTCCTTAAAAAAATCCCAATTTTCTCAAAAAGAAAATTGGGATTTAATTTGTTAACGAACAGGTTGTCTTTTACTCGGACGACACACTTGAATATTTTTGCCAAGCTCATCGACTTGATATCTATCAAAAGAAAGAGCTAATTTCACACCAACACGGTAAATACCATCTTTACCTTTTGAAATCGCAGAATCATGTTCTCTGATACTAATACTACCAGTTGCACGATCTAATCCTATATAGTAACCAAAAAAGCACTCTTTTTTGGTTTTTAATTCAACGAGATCATTTGGAAAAAGACTGAATTTAAAGACTGCACTTTCACCCATTTCTTCCCATTCATCCTCGTGTTTATTCGCAATAATCGCTTTATTAGGCAAAATACCTTTTGCTACTTGCCAAGTATAAATTGGCACTAAGAAAAATTTTCCATTTTTAACAAATACATCCGTCCTCACGATTGAGGCATTATCTGCGATCCCTTTACATTTATGCACAAGTACACCCGTTTTTTGTACCTGTTCTACTCTAACTGATTTTACCCGTTGACCTCCTTTTTTATAAAATGGCATAGCGAATGCTTTAGCGGGATCATTATTAAATTCAGTTAAACGAGTCTTTAAGGCATGATAAAGCTCACTTTCCCGCTCTCGATTAACCATATTTTCTAATAAATTTGGCTTTAACTGTGTCAATGGAACTTTTAAAACACTAACACCTTCTGATAAACGTTTGGCGGATTTAACGGTTTCCATATGGCCTTGACCACGCATTTTTCGTGTTGGTGCACGTGAAACAAATAAGGGTTGTACAAATTCATGATTTGCTTCTGGTCTATCTGGCAGCATCTTCTTCAATGTAATGTTAGGTTGGTCATCAAACACGCGTATATTCACATCTTCTCTAAAATATTGCCAAGGCTTCGGAAAATACAGAGGAATTATTTCTCCCGTTTCTTTATCAATTCTCTCTCCTGTAAACAGACTCATTTCTTCAAAACGAATAAAACGCGTAATTTTTTGTTGCATTGCCCTAGTAGTACAGGCAACAACAATCGCATCTAAAGCATGATGCCTATCGCTCTCACGTACTTTTGTGAATCCCCATTGACGACGTAATAGCGCGGTAATTTGACCATTTGAGGCAAAAACATTATGTTTCCCGTTCCCAACTAATTGCATATGAGTTGCAATATAATTTGACAAGAATTTAGCAATATAACGTGTATCATTTAAGTTTCGCTTAATAAAACTATCTTCATCTAATTTCTGAGTTAAAAGATGTTGTTTCTTAGCATGAGAAAAGCAACTTCCCATTACTAAAGCAACAAAACTTTTCCAGCGTGCTGAATTTTCCTCTCCCCTTAGCCATTCATAAGGTGTTCTATTTCCTCTTTCTTGATTTGTATTAGCCAGTACTAACACTTTATTATTAAAACTATCATCCCAAGTGCGCGAAAATGGGAGAGCATGATCAATTTCAACATAATCTTTTTCATTAAGGCGAGTAATATCTAAATCTTCACCAGAATAAAGACATTTTCTATGCTGTTGCTCATATAAACGCAACTTCAAAATATCTTTCGCTTTCGGTAGTCCGACAAAATCAGGAAAATCTTCTTGAAATTTTTTAACCGCTCTTTCTCGCTCACTACGATTTTCTTCTTGTCGTTTTTGAATTTCACGACGAGCTTTAAAGGACTTACCTAGTTCTCTACCTGTTTCAATATGTATACGCGCAGGTGAACCATATAAACGAACAATACCATTAATCACTTTACGAGCTTGAGAAAGTGTTCTTAATACAACGGGATTACGAACTTCATCAGCAGAAATCACTGGAAGGAAAATTTGTTCTTCTTTACTCTGTTTACCATAATGATCACCATAGATTTCTCTACATGCTTCATCATAGCGCTTACCTTGTTCCATCAATGGCAAAATTTTTCGTAAGCTTTGCAAAGATAGCTGAACAAACTTATCAAAATTTAACTGTTCTAATAGCGCCTGCAACACAGTATTTGGCAATTGACCATTTAGATATTTACTAATATCTTCATCTGTCTTATATAATGAAAATGCAGTCCCAATTTCATCTAATAATTCAGGTTTAGTTGCAAGTCCTTGCCATTCTGTTTTAAGCCCATTGCCTTCCAATGCTTTACGAATAGCGTGCCATGCTTTCAATTCCATGAATGTTGCTGACTCAGCATTATTTTGACTATAACGTAGATGCTTAAAAATTGTATTTTCTGGAAGTTGTAATAATTTTTTCACTTGTAGATAAGTTAACTTCGCTTTTTCATAAGGTTGATTAATCAATAATTGGCGCTCATCTTCTGTTAATCCACGTTCAATACCGTTTTCCAATATACGTAAATTATTCAGTTTAGTTAACCATACAAATCGCTCAGCGCTATAGGTATTTTTCGCCGCTTTATATTCTGTCGGTTCAAAAGTACATTTTCCTAACATTCTAAGAATAGCTTCGCCTGATAATGCAGGCTTTTGCCACATTAATAATTCCGTCATCCGCTGCTGTAAAATCTCACTTGCATCTTCATTGCCAAATTGACGCTGTTGAACAAAAAGTAAATTAAGTTCTTCTAAAAGATCTAATCGATTGAATGTATGGGTATAAGAACCACGTTGATTCCGAATGTGCCCCTCTTCCTCTGCAAATTTTTTCACCGCTAATTCAGCAGGGGTACGGTAAGATTCAGATTGTAATAACTGATGATTTTGGTTGACTCCAGACAACAAAGCGCCTAATTCTTTATTATCCGTTTTACTCTCATTTTTACGCTGAGAAAGATAACCACGATGTTTCAATAAATGTAATAAAACGGCGCTCCATTCTCTTGGTAATAATTTTCTTTCTAATCCTTCAACTCGTAAATGCCATACTTGGTTTGGCAACCCTTCGCTCAAATCGGATTGCGTAATCATCCCTTGTTGCTTAAATAAACGCTTTGCTAATAATAAACGATATGCTCGACGGCGGATTAAACGTCTCGTACTTCTTGCTAAACGGCGAGAAAGCGCTAAAGATTCACCAGTTTTAGGCACTTCTGCTCGTTCGAAAGTCCTTACTCCAACATCAATTAACCTCGTTGGGTATTCATTCTCATCAATTTCTACTACAGCCCAACCCACCGAAGCGATACCGAGATCTAATCCTAAAATATATTGAAATTTCTGATTTAATGGTTGCTGCATATTATTTTCCTTATTTTTATTGAAGAACATTCCCTCTAAATAGTTTAAAGCAAAAGCACAAAAGTGTTGATCATATTTATCTAATAATGTAGAGTGGTTCACATATTGTTGCACTGCGAAATGAGAGACGTTGCTACAATAAGGCTTCTGAAAAGAATGACCGTAACGCTCTGCCCCCTGTAATGAAAATTACAAGGGGCATCGTTTTTTTGAGGAATGATAAAAAATCTTAAGCTTGTACGCCTAAATTACCAATTTTGATACCAAGAAATCCCATACTAACAGGATCTAAATAATCACCTAAAAACTTAAAGAGTTCAGCTAAATCTGTAAAAGTGCGGTTAGTTTTAACTTGATCTTCTATTTTTCGCGTAAACTCATAGCTAATCCCATTACTATCAATATGTGCAGCTAGCGTGATGTAAATTGTTTCAAAGAAATGGCTATGTGTCCCTTCTTCACCTGGGTCACTAATTCTCACATTCCAATTATTACTAAATAATAATTTCGTTTGCATCGTCATAAATTTACCTCGCTGAGCTTAAATGAGTTGCATATTAATAAGAAAAAACGTGGCTATAAAAAACCCGATGATAAAATCTTTAACATTAAAAATTTTATCATCGGGCTTTGCAAAATATCGCCCTACATGTTTTTCTTTACGTTGATAACTCCCTTTGCCTTTACGTTTCTTTTCTACGCACTGGCGAAACAAAGGATCATGTAACAATGCTTGTAGTGCATTATCACGAATGACACCACATTGATGCTGATAAGGCAATGCGCTTTGCGGCATTTGCATTTTCTTTGCCATCGTTTTTCCTCAGTTAGTATTGTGATAAAAATGTTGCCAACTTGTAACAAACAAGCGAGCAACATTATAAAACGAAATTACAGAATCTCAAGTACACTTTCTGGTGGTCTTCCAATCTTTGCTCTTTCGCCATGTACTACGATCGGTCGTTCAAGCAGCGCTGAATACTGAGAAAGTGCCTCTAACAGCTGCGGCTCCGTAACTTCAGGCTTATCTAATCCTAAATTGCGATATAATTCATCTTGAGTACGCATCATCTCTCGTACACTACCTATACCTAATTTTTGCACTAGCGCTTGTAATTCTGGCACAGTAAATTGTTGTTCTAGATACAACTTAACTTGCGGCTGGATTTGCTTTTCTTCTAATAAGGTTAATGCCGCTCGGCTTTTTGAACAACGTGGGTTATGATAAATCGTAATCACCATAGAATTTCCTCGCTTAATGATATGATCTGCCTAGATTTTACCTTATAATCGAGCAAAATGCTTGAATTGAGGGAATATCATGTTTGAAATGTTAAAAAATTGGTATAACAACCGCTTTAGTGATCCGCAAGCAATGGGATTATTCGCTATTTTATTGTTTGGTTTTATATCAATCTATTTTTTCAGTCACTTAATTGCCCCGCTTTTAATTGCTATTGTATTAGCTTATTTACTTGAATGGCCAATTCGCATCCTCACTGAAAAGCTTAAACTACCACGTTTACTCTCTACAGCCTTAGTATTTGGTGGGTTTCTTGGTTTAATCTTAATTATTGTACTCGTTTTAATTCCAACCTTGTGGACTCAAACAATCAATTTAGTTACTGATCTTCCCCATATGTTTAATAAGCTAAATGAATGGCTGCTCTCATTACCAGAACATTATCCTGAACTTGTTGATTACCAAACTATTGATTCTGTTTTAAAAACAGTACGTGAAAAAATTCTCGCTTTCGGGGAATCTGCTTTAAAATTTTCGCTTACTTCATTACTCAGTTTAGTAACTTTAGGTATTTATGCCTTCTTAGTGCCTCTAATGGTATTTTTCTTACTAAAAGATAAAGATGAGCTAATTAAGGGAGTCAGTCGTTTTTTACCACGTAATCGTACACTAGCGTCAAATGTCTGGAAAGAAATGCAATTACAAATTGCCAATTATATTCGAGGTAAACTGGTTGAAATCATTATTGTGACAGCCGTTACTTATCTAATTTTCTTATTGTTTGGCTTGAATTATGCTTTATTATTGGCAGTTGCCGTTGGTTTATCAGTACTGGTTCCTTATATTGGTGCAGTATTAGTCACTATCCCTATTGCCTTAGTTGCTGCTGCACAATTTGGTGTTACACCAACATTTTGGTATCTATTGGCCGCCTATGTAGTTAGTCAGATTTTAGATGGTAACTTGTTAGTCCCATTTTTATTCTCCGAAGCCGTCAACTTACATCCTCTCTTTATCATTATTGCAGTACTTATTTTTGGTGGATTATGGGGTTTTTGGGGCGTATTTTTCGCAATTCCTCTAGCAACATTAGTCAAAGCCGTTGTTAACGCTTGGCCATCAAATGAATCACAAACTCATGTTTGAATAAAATAGTGTGGGTGTTCTAAAGAAACAAAATAATAATTCACTATTGATATAATCATTCTAGCTTAATACGAATACTCGAACAAAAGGGCGGATCAAAATTGATCTGCCCTTTGCAACTTTTGCATTTATCTAAGACCGCTTCAAAGTGCGGTCTGTTTTTGCAAAATTTTACTCTGAATGTACACTTTTCTCAGTTAAAGGCTTAATACTCTCATCAAATTCAGGCAAAGGTTTATGTTCTGTCGCAATGTAGCTGTAAATCACGGGTAACACAAACAAAGTAAATAATGTACCAATTGTTAGCCCAGATGCAATCACAATACCAATACTAAAACGAGATACGCCACCAGCACCAGAAGCAAACAACAATGGAATAACCCCAGCAACCATCGCTGCTGTTGTCATTAAAATTGGGCGCAAACGTACTTTAGCCGCTTCAGTAATGGCATCAATGCGATTTTTGCCATGATTTAATTGCTCCTCTTTTGCCACTTCACACATCAAAATACCATGTTTAGTGATCAATCCTACTAGAGTAATTAAGCCTACTTCAGAATAAATGTTCAATGTTGTGCCTGGGAATGAAATCACAATACCAAAAATTCGCAATATACCTGGCAGCATACTTCCTAAGAAATTCAATGTGAGTAACGCCCCGCTGACGGCTAACGGTACTGAGATCATAATCACTAATGGATCACGAATAGATTCAAACTGAATTGCTAATACTAAGAAAATAATGATAACAGCAAGTACAAAAGTAAACGCTAAAGCATTTCCTTCTTGTACTAATTGACGTGCTTCACCTGTAAAATCATAATTATATCCTTGTGGTAAATGTTCCTTCGCTGCGACTTTTAACCACTCAATAGCATCACCTGTACTTTTAGTTGGAAGAGGTACTGCACTAATTACAGCAGAATTCAATTGACTAAAACGAGGTAATGAAGTTGGCTGAGGCTCTAATGTCATCGTTAAAAAACTACTCAATGGTACCGATTGACCATTACTTGCCGTTACATAATAATTATTTAAACTCTCTGGCGATAAACGTTGATCACGTTTTACTTGCATAATAATACGGTATGCACGTCCATCAATATCTACCCGTTCAACTGTTGCTGCAGAAAGGAAACTACCTAAAGTGGCACTAATTTGTTGCATAGTGACACCATAAGTACCTGCTTTTTCCTTATCTACCGTAATGCGCATTTGTGCAGTATCAAATTTTAAATCTAACGCAGTATAAACAAAGTAACCTGATTTCTTCATTTCTTCTAATAAACTACCTGCCACATTAGCCAATTCTTGGTAGTTATTCGCAGTACTAATCACAAAGCCAATTGGAGGACCTTGCTCCCCTGTATTAATTTCAGGAAAATTAAAACCAGTAATCGAAATTTCAGGAATACTTGCTGCTTTTTTATTTAATTCATTTAATACTTCAGCCTGGCTACGACTCCGCTCATTCCAATCTTTTAATGTAATCACACTTAATGATTGATTACCACCAGGAATACCTGAAATTACCATCGAAAAATCAACTTCAGGTGTGTCTTTTAAAATCTGCTCGAACTCTTTCATTGCTCCTTGCACATAATCGACATTCACATTCGATGGCGAACGACCAATTGCCATAAACCCACCTTTGTCTTCAGCAGGTGTTAATTCACTAGAAAGTGAAGTAAATAAGAAAGGTAAAGTTACAAAAACAATTGCTGCAAACGCTAGCATACATTTACGGCTCGCCATAACAAGATTTAGTGCATAATTATAGCCGTTATTAATTTTCGTTAGCATTTGTTCAATGCACTGCTCTAAACGACTTGGATCTGTATGCGGTTTTAATAACTTACTGCTCATCATTGGAGATAACGTTAACGCTACAATACCTGAAATAAATACCGCACCCGCAAGTGTTAACGCAAATTCTTTAAATAATGCACCAGTAATTCCGTCCATTAATGCCATCGGTGAATATACTGCCATAAGTGCAATTGTCATTGAAATAACAGGTACGGCAATCTCACGTGTACCAATAATTGCAGCCCTAAAAGGGGTCTCTCCTAATTTAATATGACGGTCAACGTTTTCTAACACAACAATCGCATCATCTACGACAAGACCAATCGCTAAAATTAAAGCCAGTAAAGTCATTAAATTAATCGAGAAATCAAATGCTTGTAACAGCATAATCACCCCAATTAACGAAATCGGAATCGTAATGACAGGGATCAAAATTGCACGTAATGAGCCAATGAATAAAGTAATAACAACTAATACAATCAAGGTCGCTTCTAAAATTGTCTTAACAACTTCATCAATTGAGCTATTAATCGCAATAGTTGTATCGTATAAAATTTCCGCATCCATACTGTCTGGCAAATTGTTTTTAATTTGCTCATATAATGGACGCACATTCTCTGCAACAACAAGAGGATTAGCTGAAGATGTTGGATTAATTGCGAGTACAACAGACTCAAAACCATTCGCAACAGCACGAGTACTATCACTTGATTTATTTAACTCAACATCAGCAATATCACGCAAACGCACTAATTTATCGCCTTTAGAGCTAATAATCAGATTCCCTAGTTCCTCAACTGATTTTGTGGTAGTTTCAACTTTGTTTTTATAAGTGACATAGAAACCATTGTCATTACCTGCTGCGGTTTGTACATTATTAGAAGATAACGCACTTCTAACCGCCATTGCTGATAAATTTTGCGCCGCCATCTTAGCAGGATCAAGCCAAATCCGTAATGCATAATCAGACGCACCAAAAATTTGTACTTCTGCCACCCCTTCTATAGTAAAGAACTGTGGTTTAATCACCCGTTCAATATAATCTGTGACTTGACTTGCATCCAATTTAGTTGAATTAAATTGGATATACATCATCCCAGTTCCCCCTGTAGAAGAAGTAATAACGGGATCATCAATACCTGATGGTAATTGAGAACGAACAGAATTTACCTTCGCTAACACATCTGCTAATGCGGCATTTGGATCCGTATTTAGCTTCATCTTTACGGTAATTAACGAACTATTCGGACTACTTTTGGATGATAAATAATCGATGCTATCTGCCTGTGCAACAGCTTCTTCTAATTTCGAGGTCACAAAGGCTTGAATTAAACTAGCATCCGCACCAGGATAAACGGTAGACACATTAATTACTGTTGTAGTCATTTTTGGATATTCACGTACTGCTAGTTTTGCAATTGCTTGTAAACCTAAAATAATAATCAACAAACTAATCGAAACAGCCAATACAGGACGACGAATAAAAATATCGGTAAATCGCATTTTAAATCCCTATTCTTTTATTCAGATAAACTCAACGCATTTTTCTAAGAATTCAACATCTTCTGGACTAAATCTTGCCAAAAATGGAGAATCTACATCAAGCTCTGCAATCATCTCACCATCTCTAAAGATAGGTATCACTACCTCTGATTGTGATGCACTATCACAAGCAATGTGCCCATCAAACTGGTGAACATCATCTACAACCGTCGTTTTGCCTGTTTGCCATGTATAACCACATACACCTTTGCCAAAACTAATATCTGAACAAGCAACTTTGCCCTGAAAAGGACCTACTTTGAGTACACCATCTCGCACAATATAAAAGCCAACCCAATTCAGATTTGGCATATGCTCATATAAAAATGCTGACATATTAGCCATACGTGAAATCATATAGCTTTCAGGTGCCAACATTTCTTCTAATTGTTTTAATAATAAAGTGTAATTCATCAATTTTTCCCTATTTCTGACCGCACTTTATAAGTTTGTTTTTTCTGCAGGCTGAGCTGTACCTACGCCTACTTTATCAACAACTAACACTAAACTACCATTAGATAAATTTTGCTGACCACCTGTCACAATTCTATCGCCAAGTTTAATCTCATCTCCTTTCAACTGAGCATATACACCTTGACGATCTTTAGTAAACACAGTCACTTGTTTAACACGATAAGTCTTATCAAGATTATTACTATCGAAATCCTTACGACCCGCTAATACTTCACGTTCTTCTGCTGAAAGTGCTGTTAATACATAAGCAATTTCACCATACATGTTGTAACTCACTGCAACCTGTGGCACAACGACTTGATCATATTCTGTTGGTAAAGCAACACGTAAGCGAGTAAACATACCTGATAGCAATTTACGACCATCTTCAGGTTCAAACGTTGCCTGTACATCAATTAAGCCTGTTGCTGAACTAATCGCAGGTTCAATAGCTGTAATCTTAGCAGCGAACGTTTCTCCCGTACGTGCATCGGCAGTAGCCGTTACTTTTTGCCCAATATGCAGCTTATCTAATTGAGTTTGCGATAACGCAAAATCAATTTTCATCAAGCTCGTATCTTCGACCCTAACAATTTCCATTCCTGGATTCACGTATTGTCCTACATTGACTTTCACAATCCCTGCCTTACCATCAAAAGGAGCAACAATTTGTCGGCGTTCAATTGATGATTTCAACGCAGCAATATTAGCCACTAATGCATCATAAGCAGATTTTGCGTTATCAAGCTCTTGTTGTGATACGCTTTTTGTTTTATATAAAGATAAATAACGCTGATAAGTGGCTTTAACAGACGCAAGTTGTGCTTGTGAAGCTTGTAAATTTGCCATTTCTACCGCACTATCTAATGCAACTAACACATCACCTTTTTTCACAATCTGCCCAGATTGAACAAGAACTTTACTTACCGCACCTGAAGTTTGAGCACTCAACATCGCGCCTTGATTAGGGCGAACTAGACCCGTTGTTTCGATCACAGGTGTCCATTGCTGACTAATAACCGTCATTGCAGTAACGGGATAAGCTTTTTCTCCCATATTTGAAATAAACTTTTCAACCATTTTAGCTTGAATAATATTGAAAACGATCACACCAGCAAACACTAATACGATGATTCCAAGAATAATTTTCATCAAAAAAACGTGAGAACGTTTTGGTTGAGTTGCTTGAGTTTCACTCATACAGAGGCTCCGTAAAATATCACTATATAAATTATTTCTGTATCGCACACCAAGTACGTTGGATCACTGATTCAAGAATCTCAGTGGAAAGTAATTCTTTAAAATACACTTTCTTCCATGCAATTTGGATTGCACTGTCTAAACCTAATGTAAATAGAACATTGGTCGGCAAATTACAAAGTTCGCCAGCATTCTGCGCGCGCTCACAAAATACAGTCCAATGACTACGATCCCATTCTTTGATTACCGTATCAAAACCAGGTAAAGATTGATATTGGTGCATATTTAATAAGATGTTTGGATTTTCTTCTAAAAAGTGCCAAACATTCCACCACATTTGACGATATTGCTCAAAAAAACTCTGATTAGCATCATAATTTTTTTCGAGCGCACGCTGAAAACGTGTAAATACTTGCCGAGCAAATTGTTCGAGTAACTGCTCTTTACACTTAAAATAAATGTAAATCGTCCCCGGCGAGATCTTTGCTGCCTTTGCAATTTTATGCATTGACAAATTATGTAAGCCATCTTTTGCCATCAGCTGATCTATCGCCATAAAAATATGCTCGGTCATATCTAAATCAGATTGACGCATAATAAATATTGAATAAATGTAATTGGAAATTAAGGTAGGTCACAAACAGACAAAACATAGCTGAATGAACGTTCGTTCATTTTAAGGATTTTTTACATTTACGCAAGTCGAAAAACAAAAAACGTGGGTAATTTACCCACGTTTTTTTTAACTTACCTTACATGCCAATAACAACACAATTAGTAATAGCTTTGGTCTTTTCCTGTGCTTTCACTGCTGAAGCACGATCGCCAATAGGTCCAACAATCACTCGATTCCACTCTTCACTTGAATTCACACGAGCATGTAATCCTTTCATGGTTAAACGTGCTTGCAAATTTTCCGCCTGCGTTTTATTTTTAAAAGCACCACATTGCAAACCATATTTTCTCTCACTTGTAGTGATATTCACAACTTCTGCTTTATCAACTTTCTTAACAGGCTCTACTTTAATCGGCTCTTTGGCAAGCTCTGCTTTTTTTACCTCAACTACTGCCACAGGTTTATTGACAGGCTTGTTCGCTTCTGCTTTGGCATCAATCGCTTTCGGTGTCGAAAGTGCGGTTTCTTTTAACGTAATTTCTTCTGTTTTCTTTATTGTTTCTTGCTGCTTCAAACGTGCTTGCTCTGCGGCCTTTTGCTCTTGCTCCATTGCTAACAAAATTTTCTTTTGTTCTTCCGTCAAGCGCATATTTTTATCTAAAGATTTTGGATCATCATTTACTGGCACAGTACGTGTTTCTAATGCTTGAATGTAGCTCCACACTTCCTCTGGCCGGTTTGGCAACACGCTTTGCGGTTGAGTATTATCTACTTTGGGGACAACAACTACTTTTTCTGGTGCTTTTTCTTTCATTAAAAATAAAGCAATTGCGAAACCAGCAATTAATACACCAGCAATCAACAATAATGTAATTTTATTTGTTCCTTTTTTACTTTTCTTCTTACTGCCACGACGGGCATAATCTCGTCTTGCCACGCTAAAAACCTATTCCTAACATAATTTGTAAAAAATCTGTGCAATTTTACTGAAAAAACCCTGTTAACTCAAACCAAAGCTAAGTTAAATCAAGCGGATCAACATCTAATACACAACGTACTTGCCCAAATTTAACTGGTTGTGCTTGCTGAAATGCAGATAACGCACGTTGTAGTTGCTGCTTTGAAGGATGTTGTAATAATAACTGCCAACGATATTGCCCTGCTTTTTTACTAAAAGGAGCCACGATAGGTCCCAAGATAGACAAATCAGCTTTTTCTCTTTCATTCCAGCGCTCAAAATAACAGGCAACTTGTTGCAAAACTTGTTCAGCTTCTTGTCCATGGCGACTTTGTGCTTTAAATAAAGCCTGTGCACTGAAAGGAGGTAATCCCATATTTTGACGTAACATTAGCGACTGCTGCGCAAATTCATCATAACCTCGAGTCAACAAAGTTTGTAACAGTGGATGATCTGGATAATGCGTTTGCAGTACTACCTCACCTTGCTTTTCCATACGCCCAGCACGCCCAGCAACTTGTACATAAAGTTGTGCTAAGCGTTCTTCAGCACGAAAATCCACCGAAAATAACGCACTATCAACATTTACTAAGGCAACTAAAGTCACATCAGGGAAATGATGCCCTTTTGCTAACATTTGTGTACCAATTAAAATTTGGCTTCGTCCTTGTTGAATATCCGCTAAATATGCATCTAATTTCCCCTTACGAGCAGTGCTATCCCGATCGATTCGCGTCACTTTATATTGTGGAAAATAAGTATTTAAAGTCAATTCTAGTTGCTCAGTACCCAACCCTGTTGTTATTAAATGAGTAGAACCACAATGTTCACACTGTATTGGAATTGGTTTTTGAGAAGAACAGTGGTGACAACGCAATGCACGTTGATGTTGATGATAAGTATAAGGCTTATCACAATGTTGACATTCTGTGATCCAACCACATTCATGACATAGTAATACTGGTGCAAAACCACGCCGATTTAAAAACAGCAATACTTGATTACCTTTTTGTAAATGTCGTTCCATTTGTGTTAACAAATGTTCAGACAAACCGTTATGTAATCGCTGCTGCCTTAAATCAATCACAGAATGGCGAAGTGCGGTCGAATTTACCGCTTTTTTAGATAAAACTAAATGTCGATATTTACCATTAGTGACATTATTTAAACTTTCTAAACTTGGCGTTGCCGATCCCATTAACACAGGAATATTTAATTGCCTTGCCAAAACGACTGACAAATCACGAGCATGATAACGAAAACTGTCTTGCTGTTTAAAAGACATATCATGTTCTTCATCAATCACGATCAAGCCAAGATCACGAAATTGAGTAAATAATGCTGATCTCGTACCAATAACAATAGCACTCTGCCCTGTTCGAGCACGCTGCCACACTTGTAAACGTTGCGTATCATTTAAGTTAGAATGTAGCGTATCAATAACAACATTAAAACGTGCAGCAAAACGCTGCACTGTTTGCGGCGTTAAGCCAATCTCAGGAACAAGCACTAATACTTGCTTTCCCCTATTCAACACTTCTTCAATAAACTGCAAATAAATTTCAGTTTTGCCTGAGCCTGTTACACCATCAAGCAACCAAGCAGAAAACCCATCGTTAAACACAAGCTGACTAAAAACAAGTGCTTGTTGTTTATTTAATATTAAACGATTTTCATTATTGACTATGGGCTGTTGTCCTAAGTGCGTTTGCCACATTCGAGAAGAAGAAACCACTTCAACTTCAGTAATATACTGCTTTTGTTTTAGACTAGAAAAAATGCCTGAACTGAAAGAATTATTTCCCTTTTCTAATGGTGCCAAAGACAATGCAGTTAAAGCTTCAAACTGTTTTTTAGCACGCGTTAACTTAGCCCGCTGCAAAGCCTGTTCACCAAGTGCGGTCAATTTCCAAAAAATTTTACTTTTTTCTACCGCACTTTCCCCCTGACGCAACTTTACAGGTAACGCTTGAAATAAAACTTCACCTAATGGACTTTGATAATAATTTGCTGCCCAATGTAACAAATCCCAACTTGCTTGATTAAATAGAGAATGTTGATCTATTACCTCAAATACGGACTTAAGTTGTGCTTCTGGCACATCTGTCTGCTGAGGAAAATCCACTACAATCCCAACCCGTTTCTGTGTACCAAAAGGCACCACAACCCGCCCTCCTATCACAGCATTAAGTTCTGAAGGCAAAAAGTAATCAAAAAAACGAAATAACGGCACAGCAAGTGCAATACGGATGAGTTGCATAGTTTGGTCAATGAATGGTCAAGGTCTCCGAAATTCACAGAAATATAGCACTCCTGAATATCTTTGTCTATTTAGGTAATTTGGCTTGAATATTCGATCATTTTTTTGTAGAATTTGCCACCTTACACATAACTTGCCATTTTGGCGTAATATTAACTACACGCGGTGTCAGTCTCTGAACTCGATAGCGGCGTGGCTTCAAATCGAGGTTTTCCATGAAACAAGGTATTCACCCTAATTATGTAGAAATTACTGCAACCTGCTCTTGTGGTAATGTGATTAAAACTCGCTCAACTGTGGGTAAAGATTTAAATCTAGACGTTTGTGGCAATTGCCACCCATTCTATACTGGTAAACAACGTGTTGTTGATACTGGTGGTCGTGTAGAACGTTTCAACAAACGTTTCAACATTCCAGGTACAAAATAATAACTAGTAAAAAATTAAACCCTGCTTCAACAGGGTTTAATTTTTTACATCACTAACGTCTTAATAACCAAAGCTTATTTCTAAATACAAGTAAGCTACTAGCATTGATTAAAATAATAATTAAGATATACAATTCCACGTAATTTTTTATTTAAACTACCTGACATTTCGGACAATAAAAGCTATTTCTTTGTCCGATAACAACACTTTCAATTTTTGTAGCACATTTTGGGCAAGGTTTGCCTTTATTCCCATAAACTAATAGTTCTTGAGCAAAATATCCAGGACGCCCATCAGGTTGAAGGAAATCTTTTAGAGTCGTTCCTCCTTGTTGAATTGCTGTAGCAAGTACTTTTTTTACCATATCAACGAGTTGAATACATTGCGCTTTTGTTAAAGTACCAGCCTGTTTCTGTGGATGTAATCCACATAAAAATAAGGTCTCATTAGCATAAATATTACCTACACCAACAACAATCGCATTATCCATTAGAAAAGTCTTAAGTGCAGTCACTTTTTTACGGCTTTTTCTCCATAAATAGTCAGCATTAAACATCTCAGAAAGTGGTTCTGGTCCTAACTTTTGAAATAAATGAAAATCATCTAATGTATCTGCCCATAACCATGCACCGAAACGACGTGGATCGTTATAGCGCAGAATCTTGCCATTATTCATTACAATATCAAGATGATCATGTTTATCAATAGAATCTGACAGCTCAACGATTCGTAAAGTTCCTGACATACCTAAATGCCCAATAATGTAACCGCACTCAATATGAATGATAAGATATTTAGCACGCCGACTAAGTCCTGTGACTTTTTGCTGAACAATAGATATTAACTCATTACTCACCATCCAGCGTAATTTAGGTTGGCGTACAATAACTTTTTCTATGATAAAACCATCAAGATAAGGCGCAATACCATTTTTTGTTGTTTCAACTTCAGGTAATTCAGGCATGATGAATCCTTAAATTTTTGTTATAAAAAAACCCGAACATTGTCGGGCTTTTGATATTCCACCAAAATTATTTGATTTTAGCTTCTTTATAAATAACGTGTTTACGCACTACAGGATCATATTTTTTGATTTCCATTTTTTCAGGCATATTACGTTTATTTTTAGTAGTAGTATAAAAATGACCAGTTTCAGCAGTTGAAACTAATTTAATTTTCTCACGAGGTCCTTTAGCTGCCATTTTTTAGCTCCTTAGATTTTCTCGCCACGAGCACGGATATCAGCTAAAACTGCATCAATGCCTTTTTTATCAATAATACGCATACCTTTCGCAGTTAAGCGTAAAGTTACGAAACGTTTTTCACTCTCAACCCAGAAACGGTGAGTGTGTAAGTTTGGAAGAAAACGACGACGAGTCGCATTCATAGCGTGTGAACGGTTGTTACCAACAGTTGGACGCTTGCCTGTTACTTGACAGACTCTAGACATATTAATCTCCAATAAATCAAATATAAGCTCGAGCTTAGGGTTCGGATTACTTCAAAATTGCCTTCATTCTTAATGTTATCAATTTCGATAGCTACCTCGTCAGGTCGCTGTAACCGACCCGCATACTATATTAAAGGTGGTGAATTATACTCACTTTATGTTTTATTCTCAAGCCTAAATACTACATTTCCCCAAATAAATATGAAAATTTTATATGAGAAATCGAATCATAATTGAAAAGACTATAACAGTCCATTTTCAGCAAAAGAGTAATAATTACCTTTGCCAATCACAAAATGATCTAGGACCCGAATCTCAACTAATTCTGCTGCATTTTGAATGGTTTGAGTAATTCTTTTATCAGAAATACTAGGATCAGCTAGCCCAGAAGGATGATTATGCGCTAAAATTAATGCAGCAGCATTACAATAAAGTGCACTTTTAATAATTTCTCGTGGATAAACAGAAGCGGTATTAATTGTACCTAAAAACATTTCTTCTTGTTTAATTAAACGATGTTGATTATCTAAAAATAACACGAGAAAAATTTCTCTTTCTTTGTGCTCCAAAGCCATTTGTAAATAAAATCTCACATTTTCAGAGCTTTCAAACGCATGTGTAAGTTCTAATTCCTCTAATAAATAGCGTTTAGTCATTTCAGTACAAGCTTGTAATTGAATAAACTGAGTAATCCCAATCCCCTTTACTGCACAAAAATTTTTTTGTGTTGCTGAAATTAATCCTCGTAATGAACCAAAATATTGTAAAACTTGTTGAGATAAACTCATCACAGGGCAACCTTTGATTCCTGTTCGTAAAAAAATAGCTAAAAGCTCCTCATCAGTAAGCGTGCTTGCGCCAAATTGCAATAATTTTTCACGCGGCATTAGAGCTATTCTTTCATTCATTTTATTTGACAATGTGTTTTTCCCTTAACTCACTAGAACAAGTGAAAAAATTAACAAACTACTTTTTAAAATAACATTCACACCGCAAGGTTTTACAACACAGATCGCAAAAATACAATTCTTTCTTCAAGAAAATTACAGTAGAATAAGGAATTCATTCATTTGAATAAAAATTCAGCAGAAGGATTCACAATGCAACAGCTTCAATCAAAACGAATTGTAGTCGGGATTACAGGTGGTATTGCAGCCTATAAGTCCATTGAATTAATCCGTTTATTGCGTAAAAGCAACACGGAAGTACGAGTTGTTGTAACTCCTGCTGCTGCTGAATTTGTTACACCGTTGACGTTACAAGCTATTTCAGGTAATGCTGTATCGCAATCCTTATTAGATCCACAAGCAGAGCTTGCTATGGGGCATATCGAATTAGCCAAATGGGCAGATGCAATTGTGATTGCACCAGCAAGTGCGGATTTCCTCGCACGCTTAACCGTAGGCATGGCAAATGACTTACTTTCTACTCTCTGTTTAGCGACAACTGCCCCAATTTTGCTTGCTCCTGCGATGAATCAACAAATGTTTGCGCAATCCATAACTCAGCAAAACCTGACCGCACTTTCTGTCCGAGGAATGACTTTTATTGGACCAAATAGTGGCGAACAAGCCTGTGGTGACAAAGGTTTTGGGCGAATGTCAGAACCGCAAGAAATTTATGATGCACTCAGCAAGCTTTTTAACCAACAGCAAGATCTCTCTCACTTATCTGTTGCGATTACTGCGGGACCAACACGTGAAGCTATTGATCCTGTTCGTTATATAAGCAATCATAGTTCTGGCAAAATGGGCTTTGCTATTGCACGAGCCTTTGCTAAAAGGGGCGCAAAAGTTACTTTAATTACTGGTCCGGTTAATTTAGCTACCCCATCAAATGTTAGACGAATTGATGTAACATCCGCTCAAGAAATGTACCAACAAGCACTTCAAAGCGCGATCGAACATCAGCTTTTTATTGGTTGTGCCGCTGTAGCAGATTATCGCGTTGCTGAAATTGCCCAACAAAAAATAAAAAAATCAGACAATGAAATTAACCTAACACTCATTAAAAATCCTGACATTATTGCTGATGTAGGGCATTTAACAGTAAATCGTCCATTCACTGTTGGCTTTGCTGCAGAAACACAGCACATCGAACAATATGCCCAAGATAAGTTGCAACGTAAAAGACTTGATATGATTTGTGCTAATGATGTGTCAGGAGGACAGGTATTTGGTCAAGAGCAGAATAGCCTACATTTGTTTTGGCTACAAGGTAATAAAAAGTTGCCATTAACAAATAAGAACGAACTAGCCAAACAACTTGTTAATGAAATCATCGCTCGTTTCAAAGAAGTACAATAATGTATCTTAAAGTTACTCATCAACATCTTGGTAGAACGCTGTTTGCAAGTTTTGGTAAAAACCCTCAAAAAAGCTTGTACACAATATCCACATTGGTATTTCTGTATTATTAACAACAGCAAACTTATGTTCCTATACATTTTGTTTACGATAATGTATTAGTTAGAGATTATAACCCTACAGAATTAGTTGTTGAGGCAGGCGAACAGGTTAAGTTATTAGAACTTCACTATCAATAAGCAATAGTTAGAAAAAGTTATCAAGGTTGGTTACCTTGTGAAATATTAATATCATCATAAAATATGGTGTATCACGTTTTTTAAGAAAATAGGAAAAATAATGAAAAAAATTGATGTCAAAATTCTCGATCAACGTATTGGCTCTGAATTTCCCTTACCAACTTATGCTACAACAGGCTCAGCAGGTCTTGATTTAAGAGCATTAATTGATGAACCAATCACTGTCGCAGCAGGGCAAACATTGTTAATCCCAACAGGGTTATCTATCTATATTGCAGATCCTAATCTTGCAGCAGTGATTTTACCTCGTTCTGGACTTGGTCATAAACATGGTATTGTATTAGGTAATTTAGTAGGCTTGATTGATTCAGACTATCAAGGTCCATTAATGGTTTCGTTATGGAATCGTAGTAATGAACCTTTTAAAATTGATATTGGTGACCGTATTGCACAGTTAGTTTTTGTACCTGTTGTTCAAGCTGAATTTAATCTTGTCAACGAATTCACACAAACTGATCGTAGTGAAGGTGGTTTTGGTCATTCAGGTAAAAAATAAATCATGGAAAAGCCAGCAAAACGTAGTCTGAAGGAACGACGCCAGCAAGTTCTTACTGTCCTTACTCATATGTTACATTCTGAACGAGGAATGGAACGTATGACAACCGCTCGAATTGCTGAGGAAGTAGGTGTTTCAGAAGCAGCACTGTATCGTTACTATCCAAGTAAAACAAAGATGTTCGAAGCACTGATCGATAATTTAGAAAATCATTTATTTACTCGTATCACACAATCTGTAAAAAATGAAACTAACACGGCAGCACGCATTCATAATATTATGCAGATGATTTTAGATTTTGCCCGTAAAAATCCAGGATTAACTCGTATTTTAACTGGGCATGCATTAATGTTTGAAGAACCACAATTACAAGCACGGGTTGCACAGTTTTTTGATCGCCTTGAGCTTCAATTTGTAAATATTTTGCAAATGCGAAAGTTACGAGAAGGAAAAGGTTTTCAGTATGATGAACGAGTCATTGCCTCACATCTCGTTAGCTTGTGCGAAGGACATTTCATGCGCTATGTACGCTCTAATTTCCGCCATTCACCAAACCAGAGTTTTGAGCAACAATGGCGATTAATTGAAACGTTATTTGCATAAAATGTAAATTTAGGTAAGAATATGATTATTCCTTGGCAAGAATTAGACGAAGAAACACTCAATAATATTGTTGAAAGTTTCATTTTAAGAGAAGGAACAGATTACGGTGTACAAGAACTTCCTCTCGCACAAAAAAAACAAAATTTAATTTCTCAAATTCAACAAGGAAATATCGTGATAGTTTGGTCTGAACTGCACGAATCAATTGATATTAAAGACAAAATGGACTTGCTTAAATAATTCTACTTTGTCGGAAACAAAATTAGTTTATGGAGGTCTTCCGTGCAAGAACAAATGCAAACTACTCAATCGATAGATCCCACCTTAGAATGGTTTCTATCTCATTGCCATATTCATAAATATCCTTCCAAAAGTACATTGATTCATGCAGGTGAAAAAGCTGAAACACTTTATTATTTAATTAAAGGATCTGTTGCTGTTTTAGTCAAAGACGAAGATGGCAAAGAAATGATTTTGACCTATTTAAGCCAAGGTGATTTCTTTGGTGAAGCAGGATTATTCGAAGAAGGGCAATTACGTTCTGCTTGGATTAAAGCCAAAAGCCCTTGTGAAATTGCAGAAATTTCTTATAAAAAATTCCGTCAATTGATCCAAGTAAACCCTGATATATTAATGCATTTATCTGCGCAACTTGCACGTCGTTTACAAAATACATCAAGACAAGTGAGTAATCTCGCTTTTTTAGATGTGACAGGTCGTATTGCTCAAACATTATTAAATCTTGCTAAAATGCCAGAAGCAATGACACACCCCGATGGTATGCAAATTAAAATTACTCGCCAAGAAATTGGTCAAATGGTTGGCTGTTCACGTGAAACAGTAGGGCGAATTCTCAAAATGTTAGAAGATCAACATTTAATTTCTGCACATGGTAAAACCATCGTTGTCTACGGTACCCGTTAAGTTTTGATGATAAAAGTGCGGTCATTTTTGACCGTATTTTTTATCCATGAAATAATGCTTAATAATTCTTATTTCTATTTAAAAGTGATAATCTATCCGAAAAAATAATGAGTAAAGGAGTAAAAAATGGGAAAAGAAGAAGTTGGGCATAATTTCCTCGCACGTTTGGGTAAAACACGTTTACGTCCAGGTGGTCGCAAGGCAACAGATTGGCTAATTGCAAACGGTGACTTTGATGCGAATAAAAAAGTATTAGAAGTTGCTTGTAATATGGCAACAACAGCAATTGGTTTAGCCAAACAATATGGCTGCCATATTGAAGGTGTCGATTTAGATGAAAATGCGCTAGAAAAAGCACGTGAAAATATTACTAATGAAGGGCTACAAGATTTAATTCATGTACAACGTGCTAACGCGATGAAATTGCCTTTTGAAGACAATAGTTTCGATATCGTAATTAATGAAGCCATGCTGACAATGCTGCCTATTGAAGCCAAACAGAAAGCAATCAAAGAATATCTTCGCGTACTCAAACCAAATGGCTTTTTATTAACTCATGATGTCATGTTAGTTGGTGATAACCATCAACAAATTCTGGAAAATATGCGCAGCGCAATTAATGTCACAGTCACCCCATTAACAAAAGAAGGTTGGAAAGCGCTATTTAATGAATGTGGGTTTCGTAATGTAGATACTTATTCAGGCGAAATGACGCTCTTATCACCAACGGGTCTTATTCATGATGAAGGAGTACTTGGTACTTTTAAAATTATTAAAAATGCGCTGAAATCAGAAAATCGTGAACAGTTTAAACGTATGTTTAAAACATTCAATGATCCAAAAGATAAATTACACTTTATCGCCGTATGTAGCCAAAAATAAACACTTAAATGGGTAAAATGCAACCATCCTCTACACGAAAAGTGCAGTGCTGTTCTGGTTGCATTTGTTTTAATTGAGATTCTGTAATTGCAGTCACAAAAACTTGTGATCCACTTTTTTTCAAACGTTCCGCTAATAAAGCTCGCTTATATTCATCTAATTCAGAAGCAAAATCGTCAATCAAAAAGAGGCAATGACGTTGCTTCTGATTCATCAAATGCTCGCCTTGTGCCAAACGTAAAGCACACATAAGTAGTTTTAATTGTCCACGTGAAAGTACATCTTCTACAGGCAAACTGTTTACTTTAAAACGAAAATCTGCCTTTTGTGGACCAGAAACAGTGTAACCAATTGCACGATCACGTTCAAAGCTTTGTGCAAGTAACTCCGCATAATCACGTTCTTTTTCCCATCCTTGATGAAAGCTCACGCCGATTTCTAATTCAGGTAAAAATAACTGACAGGTTTTCTCAATTTCTGGTCGCAACGCTTCTGCGTATTCTGCTCGCCATTCACTCACTTGAGCAGCTAATTTGACTAACTCAATATCCCAAATCGCTAATTGAGGATAACTTGTCACTTGTTGTAACGCCGCATTACGTTGTTTTAATAAACGATTTAAATTTACCCAAGCAAGATGGAAATGATTATGATGATGGAATAACCCCCAATCAAGAAAAGCACGTCGGTAGCTCGGTCCACCATTTAATAAAGTTAACCCTTCGGGAGTAATAAGCTGCATCGGCAATAAATGAGCAAGATCGGAAATTTTATTCCCATCTTCCCCATTAATTTTGACGATACTATTGCCCTGCCGTGTTTTTTGTAAGCCAACTGACCATTGATGTTGCCGTTCTTGGATTTTAGCATGCAAAGTAAAATGTGGCTGTTCATACGAAATTATGCGATTACTGACCGCACTTTTAAAGGATCGACCATGCCCAAGATAGAAAATCGCTTCTAATAAACTGGTTTTCCCACTGCCGTTATTCCCTACTAAAAAGTTAAAGCCGTGATCTAATTCAAGATCCACGGCTGTTAAATTTCTAAAATTTTCAATCAGTAAGCGAGAAATAGCCATAAAGACAATAAAACTTAACTATAAACGCATAGGCATAATGACATATTCAGCGCTCGCATCTTCACAATCTTCAATTAAGCAGCTTGAAGAGGCATCTGTTAAACGCATACGCACTTGACTACATTTCAATGCGTTAAGCACATCCAAAATGTAACTAACATTAAAGCCCACTTCCATTTCCTCACCACCATAAGATACATCAATGATTTCTTCTGCAACTTCTTGTTCTGGATTAGTTGCCGTGATCTTAAGTTGGTTTTCACTCAACTGTAAACGTACGCTACGAAAACGTTCATTAGATAAAATTGCTGCACGTACAAAGGCTTGTTTTAGTAAATCCCAGTCTGCTTCAAGAATACGTGTTGCATTACGTGGTAAAACACGACGATAATCAGGAAAACGGCCATCAATCAATTTTGAAGTAAAAATAATATTCCCTAATTCAATACGCAAATTGTTGGTACCGATCTGTAAACGTGCTGGCAAATCAGCATTTTCCAGTAAGCGTGCTAATTCCAATACCCCTTTACGCGGCACAATAACAGAATGATTCTGTAAATCTTGCTCTAAAGCAATAGTACAAACTGCTAGGCGATGACCATCTGTAGCCACCGTACGTAATAAATTCCCTTCGGTTTCAAACTTCATACCATTTAAAAAATAACGCGCATCTTGGTTTGCCATAGAAAACTGAGTAGCATCAATTAAGCGGCGTAATGTGCTTTGTTCAATGGTAAAATCAACCTCAGATTGCCAATCTGTTAAATTTGGATACTCTTCTGCTGGCAATGTTGAAAGATTAAATTTACTACGCCCCGATTTTACAATTGCGCGGTCTTCTTCAAAACTGACAGAAATTTCTGAACCTTCAGGTAAACTACGACATATATCTAAAAATTTTTTCGCTGGAATCGTAAAGCTACCTTGTTGAGGTGAACTTAATAACTCAGTTTGAGTTGACAGCTCAACTTCTAAATCTGTACCAGTAATGACTAAACTATCCGCATGAATTTGCAGCAATACATTATTTAATACAGGAATATTCGGGCGACTGCTCAATACACCACAAACTTGTTGCAATGGCTTTAATAGATTTTCTCTTGAAACAATAAACTGCATATTTTCCCCTTTTTACACAGATAGTGTGCGAATTAAATTTGACCAATCTTCTTGCAAAGAATGTTCCTGCTCCCTTAATTCAGCAATTTTTCGACAAGCATGCAATACTGTTGTATGATCTTTATCACCAAAATTCTTACCAATTTCTGGCAAGCTCCGATTTGTTAATTCCTTTGATAGTGCCATCGCTAATTGCCTCGGGCGGGCAATGGAACGAGAACGGCTTTTTCCTTTCAAGTCAGAGACTTTAATCCGATAATATTCTGCGACCACTTTCTGAATATTTTCAACTGTCACAAGCTTATCTTGTAACGCCAACATATCCTTTAACGTTTCTCGCACAAAATCAATCGTAATTGGCGCGCCCATAAATTCTGCATTCGCGCTCACTCGATTTAATGCCCCTTCTAAATCACGTACATTGGTACGTAATTTTTGTCCGATGAAAAATGCCACTTCTTCAGGTAAATAAATATTCTTTTCTTCAGCTTTTTTTAGCAGAATAGCAACACGAGTTTCTAATTCTGGAGGTTCGATCGCTGTGGTTAAACCCCAACCAAAACGTGATTTTAAACGTTCTTCGAGCTTTTCAATTTCTTTTGGATAACGGTCAGAAGTCAAAATAATTTGACGCCCAGTATCAAATAAACTATTAAAAATATGGAAAAATTCTTCTTGTGTTTTCTCTTTCTCTGCGAAAAATTGAATGTCATCGACTAACAACGCATCTAAAGAACGGTAGAATTTTTTAAATTCATCCATTTTATTATCGCGCACGGCATTGACCATTTGCTGCATAAAATTATTAGCATGAATATAGAGCACGCGTGCATTGGGGTTACGTAATAAGATGCCATTACCAATTGCATGTAATAAGTGCGTTTTACCTAAACCCGTTCCACCATATAGAAATAATGGATTAGAGCTTTGTTCACCGGGATTATCCGCGACTTTTTGTGCAACAGCACGCGCTAATTGGTTAGATTTACCTTCAACAAAATTTTCAAATAGATGCTTGGGATTTAAATAAGAACGAATTACCATTTGTGGCTTTTCGTCTTTGTTAACCTTAGATTGTTTATTTTCAGCTTGGATAGGTTTTACTTCAGGTTTCACTCCCACTCTCACTTGAACCACTAATTCAGCCTGCCCACTTAACTCTTGTGCCACTTTGGTTAATTGTGCTAAATAACTTTCATCCACTTTCTGCTTAATAAATACATTTGAAGCATACAAAACAATCATATTTGGCGCACTAAAATCTGCCTGTAACGGACGTAGCCATGTACTAAAATCCGTCAGTGAAATTTGGTCTTGCAGCTGTAATAGGCATTCTTGCCAAAGGGAAGACAGGTCTGGTTTCATATTCTATTATCGTTATAGTTAAAAATTTATTGAAAGAAATTCCGCCAAAAGCGCGGTTTTAAGAAAGTCAATTCTACAATAAACTCGGCTAAAGATCTGCATTTAAGGCTTAAAAAAAACGAAAAAGGTTGCTTGAGATTTTCACTAAAAACCGTATAATTTCGACCGCACTTTTGCTTTTTACTAGGAAAACTGAGATTTATTTACTCATTTTGCCTATTCTAATTTGACGAACGTTGAATTTATGATTACAATTCCGTTCCTTAATTTTATTAATCCTTGTTTTCAAGATTACTGAACAATTTTTTGATTTAGGTAAATTATAGTTATGAAACGTACATTTCAACCATCAGTATTAAAACGTAGCCGTACACACGGTTTCCGTGCGCGTATGGCGACAAAAAACGGCCGTCAAGTTTTAGCTCGTCGTCGTGCTAAAGGTCGCAAATCGTTATCGGCATAATCCACACACTATTAGTGTGATTAAGCTGAATTTTTCGAGGGAGTTACGTTTGTTAACTCCCATTCATTTTAAATACGTCTTTGAACAGCCGTTCCGTGCTAGTACGCCTGAAATCACTATTCTTGCCCGTCCAAATAACCTTTCACACCCACGTTTAGGTCTTACTGTTGCGAAAAAACATTTAAAAAGAGCGCATGAGCGTAACCGTGTTAAACGTTTATGCCGTGAAAGTTTTCGTTTATTACAACACAAACTTCCTCATTACGATTTTGTGATTGTAGCAAAACAAGGTATAGGCAGGTTAGATAACCGTACTTTGAATCAAACACTGGATAAATTATGGCAACGACATATTCGTTTGGCTCAAAAATCTTGATTGGATTAATTCGTATTTACCAAGTTGTCATTAGTCCACTTATTGGTCCTCGCTGTCGTTTTACCCCGACTTGCTCTTGTTATGGCATTGAAGCATTAAAAACACATGGTGCAATAAAAGGGAGTTGGCTTACACTAAAACGTATATTAAAATGTCATCCTTTAACCGAGGGTGGATACGATCCAGTTCCACCAAAGATCAATAACAAAAAAGAGAAAAAATAATGGACTCAAGACGTAGCCTGTTAGTCATCGCACTACTCTTCATTTCTTTTCTTGTTTATCAGCAATGGCAGCTTGATTATCACACACCAAAGCCTATTGCAACTGAACAAGTAAAAGTTTCTTCCGACGTGCCTGCAAGTTCAGCCTCATCAACATCAGATATTTCTACTGCTACACAAATGCAGGGACGTATTATTACGTTAGAAAATGATGTTTTCCGTTTACAAGTTGATACATTAGGTGGTGATGTTATTAGTTCTGAATTATTAAAATATGATGCAGAGCTAAACTCAAATACACCATTTACTTTATTAACAAATAAACCTAATCATGTATATATCGCGCAAAGTGGTTTAGTGGGTAAAGATGGTATTGATACTAAAGCTGGGCGTGCTAACTATCAAGTTGAGAGCGATGTATTTAAACTTGCAGAAGATCAAAACGAGCTTGTTGTTCCATTTGTATTTGAAAAAGAAGGCATCACTTATCGTAAGATTTTCGTTCTAAAACGCAGTGCTTATGATGTTGCTGTTAACTTTGAAATTAATAACCAAAGTGGTAACAATATTGAAGTTGAGCCTTATGGTCAATTACGCCATACTTTAGTTGAAGATACAGGTAATGTTGCAATGCCAACCTATACTGGTGGTGCATATTCTTCTTCTGAAACTAATTATAAAAAGTATAGTTTTGATGATATGCAAAAAGCCAACCTTGCGATTTCAACAAAAGCGGGTTGGGTTGCAGTATTACAACATTACTTTGTATCCGCTTGGATCCCAAATCAAGATGCTGACAATCAACTTTACAGCTTAACAGATAAAGCCAATAATCTTGTGTCTATTGGTTATCGTGGTCCAGCGACAGTTATCCCAACGGGCGCAACAGAAACGATTAAAAGTACGCTTTGGACAGGCCCAAAACTACAAAATGAAATGGCAACAGTTGCAAATCATTTAGATTTAAGTGTTGACTATGGTTGGGCATGGTTCATTGCTAAACCATTATTCTGGTTACTTACATTCATCCAGAGCATTGTACAAAACTGGGGCCTTGCTATCATTGGTGTTACTTTAGTGGTCAAAGCATTACTATATCCATTAACCAAAGCACAATATACTTCTATGGCTAAAATGCGTATGCTTCAGCCAAAATTACAAGAAATGCGCGAGCGTTTTGGTGAAGATCGTCAACGTATGAGTCAAGAGATGATGAAATTGTACAAAGATGAGAAAGTAAACCCATTAGGTGGTTGTTTACCAATTCTACTTCAAATGCCAATTTTCATTGCATTATATTGGACATTCTTAGAAGCAGTAGAATTACGTCATGCTCCATTCTTCGGTTGGATTCAAGACCTATCTGCACAAGATCCATACTATATCTTGCCAATTTTAATGGGAGCATCAATGTTCTTATTGCAAAAAATGTCGCCAACGCCAGTAGCTGATCCAACACAGCAAAAAGTAATGAACTTTATGCCAATATTATTTACAGGATTCTTCCTATTCTTCCCATCTGGCTTAGTGCTATACTGGTTAGTATCCAACTTGATTACTATTGCCCAGCAACAGCTCATTTATCGAGGCTTAGAGAAAAAAGGTTTACATTCTCGCCATAAATAAACTGAGCTAAATGAATCTAAAAGGCATCAATTTGGTGCCTTTTGTTTTAATACTAAAGTGCGGTCATTTTTAAGAGAATTTTTATGAAAGAAACTATCGTTGCACAAGCAACTGCACCTGGTCGTGGTGGCATTGGGATTCTACGCGTATCTGGCCCTAAAGCTATCGAAGTGGCAAATGCAGTATTAGGTAAATGTCCCAAACCACGTATAGCAGATTATTTACCTTTTAAAGATCTTGATGGCACAATATTAGATCAAGGCATTGCACTTTATTTCAAATCACCTCATTCATTTACTGGTGAAGACGTACTAGAATTACAAGGCCATGGCGGTCAAATAGTCCTTGATCTCCTACTTAAACGCATTTTACAAATCGATGGATTACGTTTAGCACGTCCTGGTGAATTCTCTGAACAAGCATTCCTAAATGATAAGCTTGATTTAGCCCAAGCAGAGGCTATTGCAGACTTAATTGATGCAAGTTCTGAACAAGCTGCACGTTCAGCTTTGAAATCTTTACAAGGTGAATTTTCCAAAAAAGTAAATCAACTAGTAGATAGTGTGATTTATTTACGAACATATGTAGAAGCTGCAATTGATTTCCCAGATGAAGAAATCGATTTTTTAGCGGATGGCAAAATTGAAGCGCATCTAAATGAAATTATTGCTCAACTAGATAAAGTATGTTCTGAAGCCAAGCAAGGCTCAATTCTACGTGAAGGAATGAAAGTTGTTATTGCTGGTCGACCTAATGCAGGTAAATCAAGTTTATTAAATGCGTTAGCAGGACGTGAAGCTGCTATTGTTACTGATATTGCTGGGACAACACGTGATGTGTTACGTGAGCATATTCATATTGATGGCATGCCATTGCATATTATCGATACAGCGGGCTTACGTGAAGCAACTGATGAAGTTGAACGTATTGGTATTGTGCGCGCATGGAGTGAAATTGAACAAGCAGATCGGATTTTGCTCATGTTGGACAGTACAGAGCCTAATAACCAAGATTTAGAGAATGTACGGGCAGAATTTTTAACTAAGCTCCCAACAACAATTCCAGTGACAATTGTACGTAATAAAGCAGATTTAAGCGGTGAAACAGAAGCATTAAAAAAACAAGATGGTTACACTGTGGTAACACTCTCAGCTAAAACACAGCAAGGCATCGATTTACTGCGTGAACACTTGAAGCAATCTATGGGCTATCAAACAAGTATGGAAGGTGGTTTCCTTGCTCGTCGTCGCCATTTAGAAGCCCTCGAAAAAGCGGCAGAACATTTACAACAAGGCTATATTCAACTGACTCAATTCTACGCAGGCGAGCTATTAGCAGAAGAATTACGAATGGTACAAAATCATTTAAGTGAAATTACAGGTCAATTTACTTCGGATGATTTATTAGGCAATATATTCAGTTCATTCTGTATTGGTAAATGATCAACAACAAAGTGCGGTCAAAATTTTAAAAATTCCAACCGCACTTCGTTCTAAACACATCTAACGCGTAACAAATCTTGTTTATTCAATGACTTATCTTGCCAACCAGAAATAATAGCCAATGGTTGCAATCACAAAGACACAAATAATATTCAGTACAACACCTGCTCTTATCATTTCGCTTTGTTTAATATCACCTGTACCAAACACAATTGCATTTGGCGGTGTAGCCACTGGTAACATAAAGGCACAAGATGCTCCTAATCCAATGATTAAGGCTAAACCAAGTTCTGGCATATTCAATGATTGTGCAATTGAGATGAAAATCGGTACCAGTAACGCAGCACTTGCTGTATTGGAAGTAAATTCAGTTAAGAAAATAATAAAGGCAGCGACCACTAAACCAATTAAATAGAAGTGCCCACCATCAATCAAGAATACAATACCATCTGCAAGTACTTTACTTGCGCCAGAATCTCTTAATACTGCACTTAATGTCAAACCACCACCAAATAGCATCAAGACTCCCCAATCCGTATTTTCTTGAATTTGTTTCCAAGTTGCGACGCCTGTCGTACAAATTGCCACAGCCGCTAATAATGCAATTACACTATCAAAACTGGCAATATTCTTTTCTAAACCAAGCAAGCTAGATACTGCAGGATTAATCTTGCTACTGAATACCCAACACAACGCAATAACAACGAAAATCACTAATGTTGTAATGCGTTTACCATTCATTTCAATTGCATCAAATGTTTTTTCAAAATGGACATTTAATTTAGGTTTAAACACAATATAAAGTGTACCAATCATGATTGGCATTAAAATCAACATAATTGGTAAACCATAAGCTAACCAATCAGAAAAGGTTAGATTTAATTGAGAAGCGACAATTGCATTAGGCGGGCTACCTACTAAAGTACCCATCCCACCGATATTGGCACTATAAGCAATACCTAACAAAATAAAAACATAAGTATTATGATTCGCTTCTCTATCCATTTGGCTTAATACACCCATTGCAAGTGGTAACATCATCGCGGCGGTTGCCGTATTACTCATCCACATTGATAAAAACGCGGTAATAGAGAAAAGGTAAATGCTTGCTAGGAACAAGCGACCATTTGCTAATGCCATAATTTTATTGGCAATCATACGATCAAGGTGTTGAATATGTAATGCGGTTGCTAAGGCAAAACCACCAAAGAAAAGGAAAATTGTTGGATTCGCAAATTCAGCAAGAGCGGCTTTAGTTGTGACTAAGCCTAGGCTAATAGCAAGTAAAGGAACAAGTAGTGCTGTTACTGTGACATGTAATGCCTCTGTTAACCAGAGTACAGCAATAAAAACAAGTAATGCTAAACCTTTATTAGCTTTTGCATCAAAAGGTAGCGCATTGAGTAAAACAAAAAATATGACAATATCTAATAGAAAAATAATGGCATTACGATTCAAGCCATTTTTTACTGGGGTCTCTGCGACATTCATAATATTATCCTTCTAAAATAAACAACCAAAAGAGACAAGACTGCTCAGCTTATAAGCAGAATTCATCAGAAAGTTAGCATTATGTTAACAAAAAGCAACAAATTTCTTATGGATTTGTGAACAAACGCATAAAAATGAGCGAATAATAAAAAAGTGCGGTCAAAATTTTAACAATTTTTTAACCGCACTCTTTATTTTTACTTAAAATTAAAATACGCTATTCTTCGCTAAATTCATCAAGTTCTAAAGGTTCTTGAGAAAGGATAATGCCAGTTAAATCAGCATAGACATAATCTTCGGGAAAAAACGTCACACCACCAAAATTAACAGGCACATCAGTTTCACCACTATTATCTCTATCCGCACCAACAGGAATTGGTGCTAAGGCATGAATGCCAATATCAATATTTTCTAATTGTTGAATTTGGCGTACTGCACCATAAACAATAATACCTTCCCAACCATTATCTGCTGCTAATTGAGCTAGCTCCGCATCAATCAACGCTCGGCGTACAGCGCCACCACCATCAATCAGTAATACGCGTCCTTCACCGTTTTCTTCTAAAATTTCTGTAATCAGTCCATTATTTTCAAAGCATTTTACCGTTGTCACTTTACCATAAAAACAACTTACACCGCCAAAACTTGAAAAAATAGGCTCTACTACATCTACTTGATCAAGATAAATATCACAAAGCTCAGAAGTATCAATGTACATAACATTACCTTATTTTGCAGAAAATTAATTTTGTTAGTATATGCCTATTGCTAACTGAGAAGCAAGCCTAAACTAAACAGTCCGTTGATAAGTAACGCAATTAACGACATTTGTGCCAACATTGGGCGTAACGCAAGAGGATCTTTATGCCGATAAACAAAAACTCCATGTTTTATTAACCAAGGCAAAGCTAAAACAAATAAAAAAGCAGTCATCTTTTGCACATAAACGATATTGAAAATACAATAACATGACATCGCAACTATCAATAATAAGCAATGATAACGCCGTCCATTTTCTGTACCGAGACGAACTGCGAGCGTATTTTTTCCAACTTTACGATCTTGCTCAATATCACGCAAATTATTAATATTTAGCACTGCACTGGCCAGTAACCCTGTAGCAATAGCAGGTAACAAAATGGCAAAATTAAGTTGTTGAGCTTGTAAATAATAAGTGCCACCCACCCCTAAAATCCCAAAAAAGAGTAATACAGATAGATCGCCTAACCCCATATAGCCATAGGGTTTTGTTCCCACAGTATAAGTAATTGCCGCAACAACAGCTAATACACCCAATAAACTAAACGCTAACAAATCTGCCATATTTTGATATGCCACAACAATAAGCAAAGCGCCACAACATAAACTTGCAATCGCAACAACAATTAAGCCTATTTTTAGCTGTTCAGCATTGATCATTCCCTGCTGAATTCCTCGCAAAGGACCAATACGCTCCGCAGTATCCGAGCCTTTTTGATGATCACCATAGTCATTAGCAAAATTTGATAAGATTTGTAATAAAATTGTGGTAAGTAAACAAAGTAACGTTATTGTCCAATTGAATTTACCAGACCACGCTGCTAATGCTGCACCAGTAATAATTGAGGCAATGGCAAGCGGCAATGTTTTCGGTCTTGCTGTTTCAATCCACATTCTAACGGCATTTTTTGTCATAAAAATCACTTATAAAAAGAAAAAAGCACGATCTACAGCGCACTTTTGCGTAAAATAGTCATAATTTGCCCTTATTCTACACGAAATCATAATATTAAGGAAAATATGTCTGGCTTATCTCTTACTTTGACCCCTATTGCAATCGTACATAGCCCCTATAAAGAAAAATTTTCTGTGCCACGCCAACCTGATTTAGTACAAGATGGTACTGGAATTATCGAATTACTCCCCCCTTATAACCAACCTGAATGTGTGAGAGGATTAGCACAATTTAGCCATCTATGGATAATTTTTCAATTTAATAAAGTACCAACAGGTAAGTGGAGTCCAACCGTTCGTCCGCCTAGATTAGGAGGTAATCAACGTATTGGTGTTTTTGCCTCACGTTCCACCTATCGTCCTAATCCACTCGGCTTATCAAAAGTTGAATTACGCCATATCGAATGTCAACACGGTAAAGTACTACTGCATTTAGGTGCAATTGATTTAGTTGATGGCACACCTATTTTTGATATCAAACCCTATCTTGCTTATGCAGATAATCAGCCCAACGCCAAATCTGGTTTTGCCCAAGATAAACCTATACACCAATTACACGTCACTTTCAGTGAACAAGCACAAAATACACTACAAAAAATTGAAAAAAATCGACCGCACTTTCAACGTTTTATTACTGAAGTTATTGCACAAGATCCGCGTCCTGCTTACCAACAAAAGAAGTTGTCAGATCGCATCTATGGTATTCGATTACATGAATTTAATGTTCGTTGGAAAATGCAAGAAAATAGCTTAAATGAAGTGATAGTCTTAAATATTGAAGAAGTTACAGTATCGTTGTAAATCAAAGTGCAGTCATACTTAGCAAAAGCTGACTGCACCGAGCAAATTATTTAGAAATATTTTTCACATCGATTTCAGTTCTATTCCACTCTTTATCAACATATCCTTGAATGGTAATTTTATCTGTTGGTTGGATCGTTTGACCTCGCCAAGCACGCTTGCTTACATCAATTTGGACTTCAGTACCTGCGATATCGCGAAACACAAATTCATCATCATCAATTTGTTTGATAATGTGGCCTTCAATCGTAACAGGTGTTTTATCTGCTGAATTTAAAGCCTCTTTTGCTGTTTTTACGACAGTCGAACCATCATAAAAGCCACCTCTCCCTTGTTTACCATCATGCTTAGGTGCAAACCCACCTTGTGCAACAGCAGCGCTTGATACAGCTAATACGGAAACTAATGCGATTAATTTTTTCATAATACATTCCTATATAAATAAAAGTAAGTTGAGTGAGTATTCAAATGGCTTATTGCCTTTTGATGGTTGTATTAAACAATAGAAATATTAAGAAAAGCTTAACAATTACTCAATTGAGTGTTTTTTATTCAAAAAATCGCTACTTATGAATTTTCTCTTTTATAATATCGATAAACTCTACTTCAAATTGAGATAAGAATGTTAAATAAAATTGATCGCTGGTTAACTCAACAACTCCCCGCACCCCATCTTACAGGCATCAAACGCTTTAATATTGAATTTTTATTTTTTGGCTTAAAAGAAATACGCGCTTGCCTATTTGCAGGATTATTTTTTATCGCCATGTTTATCACACCAAAATCAGGGCTACTTGGTTTGCCACGTTATGATGTATTGCTGATTTTCGCTATTCTTGTGCAACTCATTATGTTTTATACAAAATTTGAAACAGTAGATGAAATCAAATCCATTACTTTGTTTCACTTTATCGGTTTTATACTAGAACTTTTTAAAACCTCAAGTAGCATTCAATCTTGGTCCTATCCTGATTTTGCTTACAGCAAAGTATTTGGTGTACCCTTATTTACAGGCTTTATGTATGCTGCTGTTGGTAGCTATATCATTCAAGCTTGGCGCTTATTTGATCTCAAGATAGAAAGCCATCCCCCTTACTTTTTATCTACCCTAACTGCACTTCTCATTTATCTTAACTTTTTCACACACCATTATATTGGGGATTATCGCTGGTATTTAGCCGCTTTTGCCTTAGGATTATATGCAAAAGGACAACTGTATATTTCACCCCTTATGATAAACCTCGCAAAATGCCACTCCTGCTTGCGTTTATGTTAATTGGCTTCTTTATTTGGCTTGCTGAAAATCTAGGCACTTTTATAGGTATCTGGCGCTATCCAAATCAAATCGGTGCGTGGTCAATAGTGCATGTCAGTAAATGGAGTGCTTGGGCATTGTTAGTTGTGATGACTTTTACTATTGTGGCGAACTTAAAGCACATCAAAAAGACCATTCAAGTAGCAAAAGGTTAAAATTTTACAAAAAAAGACCGCACTTAATAGTACGGTCAACGTTGGCAAAATTTTAAATTAGTAAGTACTGGTGCTCGTTGTAGTACGACTTGCACGTTTACGATCCACTTCTGTTAATAATTTTTTACGAATACGAATCGAACTTGGTGTAACTTCAACTAATTCATCATCATCAATAAACTCAATTGCTTGTTCTAAACTGAAACGGACTGGTGGCACTAATACTAAAGCTTCATCTTTACCAGAAGCACGCATATTGGTTAGTTTTTTACCTTGTAAACAGTTTACGGTTAAGTCATTTGAACGACTATGAATACCAATGATTTGTCCCTCGTACACTTCAGTACCGTGATCAATCATCAATTTACCACGCTCTTGTAAACCAAATAGCGCATAGGCAAGTGCTTTACCTGTTGCATTCGAAATAAGAACACCATTTTTACGCTGACCAATTTCGCCTGCTTTGACATCATCATAGTGACTAAAGCTTGAATATAACAAACCTGTACCTGAAGTCATGGTCATAAATTCACCACGGAACCCAATTAAACCACGACTTGGAATAACATATTCTAAACGAGTACGACCTTTACCATCTGGCACCATATCACGGACTTCACCTTTACGAATACCTAAAGCTTCCATGACTGCACCTTGATGTTGTTCTTCAATATCAATCGTTACTTGTTCAAATGGCTCTTGTTTACGACCATCTATTTCTTTATAGATCACACGTGGACGCGATACAGCAAGCTCATAGCCTTCACGGCGCATATTCTCAATTAATACTGAAAGGTGTAATTCACCGCGACCAGATACACGGAACGCATCTGGATCTGGCGTTTCTTCAACACGTAATGCTACGTTATGTACTAACTCTTTATTTAAGCGCTCAAGAATTTGGCGAGAAGTCACATATTTACCTTCTTTACCACAGAACGGTGAAGTATTTACACAGAAGAACATAGTGACCGTTGGTTCATCCACACTTAATGCAGGCAATGCTTCTACATTATTGATATCACAAATCGTATCAGAAATGTTTAATTCGCCTAATCCCGTTAATGCAATAATATCACCAGCATAAGCACGCTCAGTTTCATAACGCTGTAAGCCTAAATGACCTAATACTTGACCAATTTTTCCTGTACGTGCTTTACTTTCAGTATCAATAATTGTCACTGTTTGGTTCGGTTTCACTGAACCACGTTTAATACGCCCAATACCAATGACACCAACATAATTATTATAATCAAGCTGTGAAATTTGCATTTGGAAAGGTTGTTCAAGTTCTACTTTTGGCGGTTCTACATATTTTACGATTGCTTCAAATAATGGTGTCATATCAGATGCCAACTGATCATGCTCTAAACCAGCGACACCATTTAACGCCGAAGCATAAATAATTGGAAAATCTAGCTGCTCATCCGTTGCACCTAAGTTAACAAACAGATCAAAAACTTGATCAACTACCCAATCAGGACGCGCACCGGGACGGTCAACTTTATTAATAACCACAATTGGTTTTAAACCATGAGCAAAAGCTTTTTGCGTCACAAAACGCGTCTGTGGCATTGGACCATCAAAAGCATCTACAATTAATAGCACACAGTCTACCATTGACATTACACGTTCTACTTCACCACCAAAATCCGCATGTCCCGGTGTATCAACGATATTAATACGATAATCATTCCAGTTAATTGCTGTATTTTTGGCTAAAATCGTGATACCACGTTCTTTTTCGATGTCATTAGAATCCATGACACGCTCATCACCATCATTACGTGATGCATCTAACGTGCCTGATTGTTGTAAAAGTTTGTCAACAAGGGTGGTTTTACCATGGTCAACGTGAGCGATAATTGCGATATTACGCAATTTATTGATATCTATTTTATCTGTCATTGAGAAAAATCTTATGTATTGAAAATATGAAAAGTTCTTTTTCTGACCGCACTTCTAGCTAAAAAATGTGCGAAAGGGGCAAGATTATACAATATGCCCCTTCTCTAGTCATTAAAAAACTACTATTTTTCTCTTAAATAATGCTTAATTGCACTTGGCAACTTTATGAAATCTTTGATTATCCGAAATATAAGATTTGCATTTAATCGTTCTTTTTTAGAGTTCACAAATCCTAATTTTTCATATACAAAGTCAGGAGGCAATAATATATCATTTATATAATTTTCTTTTTTAACTGGAATTAAATTAGTTTGACTAGATATATTCTTAGTAGAGGTTGGGAAATGTTCATATAATAAGCTACCAGGTGAAATAGAATAAAAATTAACACCATAATTTTTCTGTAAAAAATATAGTGCTTCAAGATCGGCATCTTTATTATGATAATGAAATTTACTAGAAATGTTTTTAAAATCAGGTAACAAGCTAATTATGTTAGTTTTTTTAGGTTCAAAAGCATAACTTTTGCTATTACTCTCATAAAAATCAATACCTGTTAAATAAATATCAGTATAACCCATTGCTATAGCAACAGCGCACATATAAATACCCGATGTAATTCTCTGACTTTCATATAATTCTTTATAACGGAGATAAATATCAAAATCCGATAATTTAGATAAATATTCTTCATACCCGTTAATCACATCTATGAATAACTTTTTTATATTTTCACTTTTGCTTAAATCTACAGTCGGATGATTAAAAGAGGACAATACAATTTTATCAACAGAATATTCATTATTCTTTCTCAAATGATATAAAGTATAGTATTGCTCTAAAATTACTCCTGGAGTAAAAAAAGCAGCTTTAATCTTTTTACCTAAAAAGTAATGATCCTCAAAATAAAATTGATTACAACGAAAAACATCATAGTTCACAGGTAATAAACTGTAATCAACTTGAGTTAAACTAGCACCATTACCAGCAACCACAACACTCTTACATTCTCGGCTCCTTTCAACCCCGTCCATATCATTCTCCCATACTATACGTTACATATATTTTAAGAGTAACATACATGTGATAAAAACTCGAATTAAAACTAGATTTATACTATAAGTTTTATTATATTCATTAATTCCAAATACTACTCCAAATCTAAGGACTCATTATATGCCAAACACAACTGCCATCGCCAATGTATTCAAGTTAATTGAAGAATACGATATCAAATTTGTCCTACTTCGCTTCACAGATATTAAAGGCAAAGAACACGGTGTTTCCTTGCCAATAAGTCTAGTTGACGAAGATTTATTTGAAGATGGAAAAATGTTTGACGGCTCTTCAGTAGAAGGTTGGAAAGCAATTAATAAAGCCGATATGTTATTAATGCCAATACCTGAAACTGCCGTCGTTGACCCTTTCGCTCAAATTCCAACCCTTTCTCTTCGCTGTAGTATCTATGAGCCAACAACCATGCAAAGCTATGATCGTGATCCTCGTTCAATTGCTATCCGCGCAGAAAATTATATGCGCTCAACAGGAATTGCAGATGAGGCATTCGTAGGTCCTGAACCTGAATTTTTCCTATTTGACGATGTGCGTTTTGATGTTTCGATGAATAGTAATGCTTATTCAGTTGATGATATCGAAGCAAGTTGGAATAGTAATAAACGCTATGAAGATGGTAACAACGGCTACCGTCCATTAAAAAAAGGCGGATATTGTGCCGTTGCCCCTATTGACAGCTCACATGATATCCGTTCTGAAATGTGTCTTATTTTAGAAGAAATGGGATTAGTCATTGAAGCTCATCATCATGAAGTCGCTACCGCTGGTCAAAATGAGATTGCCACGAAATTTAATACCTTAACAAAGAAAGCGGATGAAACCCAAATTTATAAATATGCTGTACAAAATGTTGCCTATGAGCACGGCAAAACTGCTTGTTTCATGCCTAAACCCATTACAGGTGATAATGGTTCTGGAATGCATTGCAACATTTCATTAAGTAAAGCGGGTAAAAATGTCTTCCAAGGAGATAAATATGCAGGTTTATCAGAAACTGCACTGTATTTTATCGGTGGTATCATCAAACATGCTAAAGCATTAAATGCTTTTACTAATCCAACCACTAATTCTTATAAACGTTTAATCCCTGGTTTTGAAGCTCCTGTCTTATTAGCTTATTCTGCAAGCAACCGTACGGCTTCAATTCGTATCCCCGCAGTCACAAACCCGAAAGCGATTCGTATTGAAGCACGTTTCCCTGATGCACTAGCAAACCCATATCTTGCTTTTGCCTCGCTTCTAATGGCTGGATTAGATGGGATTACGAATAAACTTCATCCAGGCGATGCCATGGACAAAAATCTGTATGATTTACCGCCTGAGGAATTACAAAACATCCCTGCGGTTGCCACATCATTAGAAGATGCTCTCAGCGCATTAGCAAAAGATTATGAATTTTTAACGAAAGGAAATGTATTCACTAAAGAGTTCATTGACGCTTTCATCGCTATTAAACGTAAAGAAGTAGAACGTTTAAATATGACGCCCCATCCTGTGGAATTTGAAATGTATTACGCATAGATAAAAAAGACTATTCAATTTCATTATCACTGAAGCTCTCTATAAGAGAGCTAAATTTACGCTAAATTAGGAAGTTACTATTATGTATATCTTTAAAAAATCTATTTCTATCATATTAGCTTGTTCAGTAGCAGGTTGCCTTAGCCTGACTGACGTTGAAATTGGTACTTTAATAGAAGATGAACCAGGTCAATTTAGCAAATTTCGTTGTGAAAATGGCTATAAAGGCTCTATAAAATATAGAAACAATGGTCGAGTAAGCATCGCATTTAGCGATGGTAAGGATAATTATGTCACTTATATTAATAAGATTTCTACTGAATCAGGTACACTCTATGTTAATGATAAAAGAACATTAAAATGGCATGAGCAAAGTGGTACAAACATATTTACTTATCCTGCTCGTGATTATTCTACAACAGGTAAGCTATTAACTACTCGCTGTCAAAAATATTAATTGTAATAAAGTGTATTTTTAACCTTGCGTTATTGAGATTCTTTATTTACTGAGTCAGGTAGAATAAAATATATTTTTATAAATAGACATCATGAATAATTTAATCACTTTTTTACTAAAAATTTCTCCACTACATAAAATAATGGTATTAGATCATAGCCACACAGAGTTGGTATTTTATTTTCTTCATGCTAAAAATTAAATAATTTTTTATTAAACGTAAAATAAAAAAACCCAGCAAACGCTGGGTTTTTAATTTTTACTTCAGAAAATTATTCAGCAACAACGATAACGTTAACTGTTGCAAATACTTCGCCATGAAGTTGGAACTTAACGTCGTGTTCACCTAAAGTACGGAGTGGACCAGTTGATAAACGAACTTCACTTTTAGCCACTTCAACACCCGCTGCTGTTACTGCTTCAGCAACATCACGAGTAGTGATAGAACCGAATAAACGACCTTCATCACCAGCTTTAGATGCGATAGTTACAGAACCTAGTTCTGCTAATTTTGCTGCACGAGCTTTTGCTACAGCTAAAACTTCAGCTGCTTTCGCTTCTAATTCTGCGCGACGCGCTTCGAAATATTCAATGTTAGCTTTAGTTGCCATCACTGCTTTACCCTGTGGGATTAAGAAGTTACGTGCAAAACCTGATTTAACGTTTACTTGATCACCAATGTTACCAAGGTGAGCTACTTTATCTAAAAGAATTACTTGCATTACCGTATCCTCTCTTTAATTACTGATGATTGTCAGTGTACGGAAGTAACGCTAAATAACGTGCACGTTTAATAGCACGAGCTAATTGACGTTGATACTTCGCACGAGTACCGGTAATACGGCTTGGAACAATTTTGCCGCTCTCTGTGATATAGTTCTTTAATGTAGCAACATCTTTATAATCGATTTCAACTACATTTTCCGCTGTAAAACGGCAGAACTTACGACGACGGAAATAACGTGCCATTTGGCTAGTCTCCTAATCTATAAATTCGATTTGCTCGGCATGTAATACTAATTGGCTTAAACCATTTGCGGTCTTATGTGAGCTAACGAAACCCACCACCAAAAGCTGACTGCCGACCGTAATGCTTTGAGTTTTTTCTATTAATTGATTACCACTCACTTGAATTGGCATTTTACACCAAGCCTGCCGGCTTAATCCTGCCTCTTGCTGTATAGAACGGTGTTCTAACAAAAATTGGCAATGCGCAATTCCATTAGGGCTTTTTGTTCGTTTTAATTGACTGGCAACTTGACCCATCAAGGAAAAACGATTATCAATTTTTAAATTACTCTTCAGCATCCTCAAAATCGTTGTTTTCAACTTCAGCTAAAGCTTTACGATCGTCTTTTGCTTTAACCATTGGGGACGCTTCTGTTACGGCGTGCTTAGTACGAATGATTACGTTACGAAGAACTGCGTCGTTGTAACGGAAAGTTGTTTCTAGCTCGTCGATGACTTCTTGAGGCGCTTCTACATTCATTAACACATAATGTGCTTTGTGTAATTTATTGATTGGGTACGCTAATTGGCGACGACCCCAATCTTCTAAGCGATGAATTTGACCGCCAGCTTCTTTTACAGAACCTGTGTAACGTTCAATCATGCCTGGTACTTGTTCGCTTTGGTCCGGATGAACCATAAACACGATTTCGTAGTGTCGCATTACTGCTCCTTACGGGTTAATCAGCCTCTGACTGTTAGACCAGCTACCAATCTGCAGAAGCAAGGAACGAAAATTCAATGTAGCTGTAAGGTGGTGAATTATACAGATAATTAGGGGTTTTGCAAGATAAAGTGCGGTCTGTTTTTTAAAAATTTTACTCTTTTTACACTCGCTAAATCACATAAAAAAGAACCGCACTTTTGATTGCGGTTCTCTTAATAAATAGCCTAAATTTACATCCACGCATTGTTGCGAATAATGCCAACTGCAATGCCCTCAATTTCAAAATTGGGTTGTTGATTCAAATCAACAACAATGGGTTCAAATTCCTCATTTTCAGCATGAAGATAAATAACCGAACCTTTACGTTCCAAACGTTTTACTGTCACTTCATCTTCAATACGTGCGACAACTACCTGACCATTACGTACATCTTTTGTACTATGAACTGCGAGTAAATCACCATCTAAGATGCCGATATCTTTCATTGATTGTCCATAAACTTTCAATAAAAAATCAGCTTGTGGTTTAAACATATTGGCATCAACTTTGTAAGTTCCTTCAATATGTTGTTCTGCCAAAATAGGCTCCCCAGCCGCTACTCGTCCGACTAATGGCAATCCATCATTCTCATTACTGACGGCTTCATCTTCAAACAACAACCGAATACCACGTGACGTACCAGAAAGAATTTCAATTACCCCCTTCCTTGCAAGGGCTTTTAAATGCTCTTCAGCTGCATTAGGTGAACGAAAACCAAGTTCTTTCGAAATTTCCGCACGAGTCGGTGGCATACCAGTAGTTTCTAAATGACGTTTTAGAAAATCATATACTTCTTGCTGACGTGCTGTCAGTGCTTTAAATGGCTTCATAAATCACCCCTGTTTTTATATACAGAATAACTGTCATTATATACAGATATACTAATATTGCAATCTTTTCTTCTTTTTATTAAGACAATTATTCAGTGAATAATACTTAGACATGAATTAGTCACTCAGCTATATCATAAGTAAGATAATCATATAGCGTTAAAAAACCATTATCAAATGCTTGAAATTTAATTCTTCGATTATCAATTTCTATTACTTTTGTAATATATTAACCATATAAACAATACATATAGTTTCTGATTGATTAAATATCTCTCCCCATTTTATCCAAGCAAAAAAGCGGAATCATTAGACCAAATGACGATGGACTGTTATTGAATCAGCAATAAGCTGTTTATTTTATCCATATTATGTTGCCAACCGTAGCGCTATCCATCACAAATTCACTATTATGACAATAGGATACTCTCAATCTCACGACTATTATGCCATCGACTTGATTTTTGCCACTTAATGCTTCTGTCCCGACTTAGATTTGACTTCTTAAGGCTAACTATTTTTTATACAAAAAAGTATATGCAGTTCTTTTATTCAACGACTCACGCTTTTTAATTTTTATGGTAAACTAACGTAAATTTTTCTAATAAACCTATAAAAAACGGAAATTCACTATGTTTAGTTTTCTAAATATGTACCGCAAAGTATTGGAATTGCCTTTATCCTTTTTAGTAAAAAACAATCCAATTCCACACAATCCTATTGAAGAATTGAAACTTGATACAACTCAGCCAGTCGTTTATGTTTTGCCCTACACATCGCAGACTGATTTAGTTATTTTCCGCAAAAACTGCCTCAGTGTTGGCTTGCCCGATCCTTTTGAAAAAAATGAAATCGAAAATCAAACCTTACCTCGTTTTGTCTTTTTAGATGAGGGACGTCGCTTTTTTAAATCAAAAGGGGCAAAACAAGAAACGATCAATGTATTTAACAAATACTTAGAATTACACCGCACTTTGCCTACGCTTGATGTACAGCTCATTCCTGGCTCGGTGTTATGGGGACGTTCACCGGGTCATGAAAGCAAATCAGGTTTACCACAATTACGTTTATTAAGTGGTATTCAAAAAGTCATTGCTGCCATTTGGTTTGGTCGTGATACCTTTGTTCGTTTCTCTCAAGCTGTCTCTTTACGCTATATGGTTAATGAACATGGTTCTGATGAAGCGATTGCACATAAATTAGCTCGTGTTGCCAAAATGCATTTTTCTAAACAACGTATTTCAGCAACAGGACCACGCTTACCTAACCGTCAAGCAATGTTCAATAAACTACTTGAATTGCCCACTATTTTAGATGCTATAAAAGATGAAGCAAAATCAAAAAACATTAGCGAAGAAAAAGCAACAGAAGAAGCGAAAAAAATTCTGAATGAAATTGCAGCCAACGTAAATTATGAAGGTTTACGCGTAGCCGATCGCTTTTTACGCTGGTTATGGAATAAGTTGTATCAAGGTATTGATGTACAAAATGCCGATCGCGTCCGCAAACTAGCACTCGATGGACATGAGATTGTCTATGTGCCTTGTCATCGTAGCCATATTGATTATTTATTACTTTCTTACTTACTTTACCATCAAGGTTTAGTACCACCACATATTGCCGCAGGTATTAATCTCAACTTCTGGCCTGTGGGGGGCATGTTCCGCCGTGGAGGCGCATTCTTCATTCGCCGTACTTTCAAAGGTAATCGCCTATATTCCACAATTTTCCGTGAATATTTGGCAGAGCTTTTCCATCGTGGCTATCCTGTCGAATATTTTATCGAAGGTGGCCGCTCACGTACTGGTCGTTTACTTGCGCCTAAAACAGGTATGATGTCAATGACATTACAAGCTCTTCTGCAACGCCAAACTCGCCCAATTTCTGTAGTGCCAGTTTATGTAGGTTATGAACACGTATTAGAGGTTGATACGTATGCAAAAGAATTACGTGGTGCAGCAAAAGAAAAAGAAAATGCAGGATTAGTGTTACGTGTTATAAAAAAATTACGTAACTTAGGTAAAGCTTACGTGAACTTTGGTGAGCCAATCACGTTAAGTAATTTCCTAAACAGCCATTATCCTGAATGGAAAGAAAATATTAATAATGAAGAACGTCCACAGTGGTTTAACCACGCAGTAGACAGCGTATCGCATCAAGTCATGGTCAATATTAATAATGCTGCAGCAGTTAATGCAATGAACTTAACTGGAACTGCATTATTATCTTCGCGCCAACGTGCACTATCACGTGAACAGCTCTTAGAACAGTTAGAAAGTTACCAGCAATTTCTACAAAATGTGCCTTATTCACAAGATATTGTCGTACCAAGTGATTCGCCTGAAACGATGCTAGAACACATCCTCAAACTAGAGCGAGTAGGGCTGATTGTGGAAAAAGATAATTTTGGTGAAATTATCCGTTTAGAACGTAACGCGGCAGTGTTAATGACATATTACCGTAATAACATTCAACATTTGTTTGTGTTGCCATCATTAGTAGCCAGTATCGTGTTGCATTATGAAGCAATCCAAAAACCATTAGTCCACGATGCTGTTAGTAAAATTTATCCATTCTTGAGAAGCGAATTATTCTTGTCTTTCTCACAAGAAGCACTACAAGAGCGTGTTGACCAGATAATCGCTGAATTTGAACGCCAAGAGGTGATTAAATGTAATGCTAATATGCTGTCTATTAATAAATCACGAGTCAGAATGTTACAACTTTGGTCTTCTGGTGTACGTGAAATCTTACAACGTTATTACATCACGGTCAGTATTTTAGAAAAAGATCCAACTACGCCACGTGCAAGTTTAGAAAAAGATAGCCAATCAGTAGCACAACGTCTCTCTGTATTGCATGGTATTAATGCGCCAGAATTTTTTGATAAAGCAGTATTCTCCGCATTTATTGCTAGCCTCAAACAAGAAGGTTATTTCAATGATGAAGGTATTGCAAATACTGAAAAACTCAGTGAAATTATCGAAATTCTAAATCAAGTGATTTCAACAGAAGTGACGCTGACAATCAAAGGTGCAATTGCCAAAATTGAAGAAGAGTAATTAAACACTAAAACAAAAAGTGCGGTTAAAATTTCCAAAATTTTGACCGCACTTTTTTCTCTTTAATAAAACAGGATCGAACTTAACGTCTAAACATTCCGCCTAAACCACCAAGTCCCCCCATCATACCTTGCATGCCACGCATCATTTTCGCCATACCACCTTTACGCATTTTTTTCATCATACGTTGCATTTCATCAAATTGTTTCAATAGTTTATTGACATCTTGTACTTGAGTACCCGATCCCATCGCAATACGACGACGACGTGAACCTTTAATAATCTCTGGATTAGCACGCTCTTTAAATGTCATTGAATTAATGATTGCTTCCATCTTATTGAACATCTTATCATCAACTTGATTTCTAACATGATCTGGTAAATTTTTCGCACCAGGCAACTTGTCTAACATTGACATCATGCCGCCCATTTTTTTCATTTCAATGAGTTGTTCACGAAAATCTTCCAGTGTGAAATTGTCACCTTTCTTGAATTTCTGTGCCATTTTTTCAGCTTTTTCACGATCTACCGAACGTTCCAAATCTTCAATCAAAGATAACACATCACCCATACCCAAAATTCGTGAAGCAACACGTTCTGGATGGAAAGGTTCCAATGCGTCGGTTTTCTCACCAACCCCTAAAAATTTAATTGGTTTACCTGTAATCTGTCGAATAGATAACGCTGCACCACCACGCGCATCACCATCTACCTTAGTTAATACTATCCCAGTTAAAGGTAATGCTTCATTAAAGGCTTTCGCTGTATTCGCAGCATCCTGCCCAGTCATTGCATCCACAGTAAATAGCGTTTCGATTGGATTAAGTGCGGTATGGATTTGCTTAATTTCATCCATCATCTCGCTATCAACGTGTAAACGACCTGCTGTATCCACAATCAATACATCATAAAATTTGAGTTTCGCCTCAGCTAAAGCAGCTTGAGCAATCGCAACAGGATTTTGGCTTACATTCGATGGAAAAAAATCCGCACCAACTGTTTGTGCAAGCGTTTCTAATTGCTTAATCGCAGCAGGACGATAAACGTCAGCGGACACTACTAATACTTTTTTCTTGTAACGCTCTTTTAAAAATTTAGCCAGCTTACCAACACTAGTAGTTTTCCCCGCCCCTTGTAAACCTGCCATTAAAATAACAGCTGGTGGCTGTGTCGCAAGATTTAAACTTTCATTGGCTTCACCCATTGCTATTTCAAGTTCAGCCTGTACGATTTTGACAAACTCTTGACCTGGCGTGAGGCTCTTATTCACTTCAACACCAATCGCGCGTTCTTTTACTTTATTAATAAAATCACGTACTACAGGTAAGGCAACATCTGCTTCTAATAATGCCATACGCACTTCACGTAGGGTGTCTTTAATATTGTCTTCAGTTAAACGACCACGCCCACTAATATTACGTAAAGTTTTAGAAAGACGTTCTGATAAATTCTCAAACATGAATTATCCCTAGTTACACAACAAAAAATTGTGTTAATTATACTGAAATCCGATAGATTTTCACCCTTTGAAATAAATTAATAGCGATTTAACGCTGAGAAAGCTAGAATAAATCAATTATTGATATAAGGAAGTCTCTATGTGGTTTGCAATTCTTTCAATGCTTTTCTATCTTGCTAGTGTATTGCTTATTACGCCTATGCTATTAAAAATTCAAGCAGGTGAGCCAGCATCGAAACCTAATAAAATTCTCTTTTTTACGACCGCACTTTTAGCAATCATACTCCATTTTGCTAACTTAACGCCGCTTTTTACGCATTTAACTAGCGGACAAAATTTTACTGTCATGGAGATCAGCTCACTAATTAGTGTCATTACCGCATCACTCGCCACTTTTGCACTTCTTTTTCATGTACGTACATTGTGGTTTTTATTACCAATTATCTACTCTTTTACTATCATCAATCTCATTTTAAGCACATTACTCCCAACTCAATTCATGTACCATTTGAGCCAAAATATTGCACTTTTCTTCCATGTTGGCTTGTCATTATTCACTTATTCCATTTGCTTTATGAGCGCTCTTTATTCTATTCAATTACTTTGGATTGATCACAGCTTAAAAAACAAAAAACTAGCATTTTCACCAATGATTCCGCCTTTAATGACCGTTGAACGCCATTTTTTCCGCCTAATGCTGACAGGTGAAATATTGCTCACTATTGTCCTTATCTCTGGCTCTTTCCACTTAGCCAAAGACTTTGCCTTACAAGATATCCAAAAAGCAGTCTTTTCGTTTCTTGCTTGGTTAGTCTTTGCGTTTGGATTAATTGGGCACTGGCGATTGCATTGGCGTGGCAAGAAAATGGTCACTTGTGCAATTTCAGGTATGATATTACTCAGTATTGCTTATTTTGGTAGTCGTGTAATGCTTGAAATATAAACAATATTTATTTATCCTTATACACAGTAAAAGTGCGGTCTAAACAAATAAAAATGACCGCACTTTTCAATTTTTGATTAACTCACAAAAGGATGCATTTTGGACAGTATTCCCCTCAGTACCTTATTTATTGCGCTTATCATTTTATTAATCATCTCGGCTTATTTTTCAGGTTCAGAAACAGGCCTACTCTCAGCCAGTCGCTATCGTCTTCGTCATCTTGCTGAGAAAGGTCATAGCGGTGCCAAAAAAGCAGAAAAATTGTTGAAAAAAACAGATGTACTACTCAGTCTGATCTTAATTTGTAATAACTTAGTCAATATTACAGCCTCAGCAATTACAACTATCATTGGTATGCGCCTATATGGTGATGCAGGTGTGGCTATTGCAACGGGAGCGCTCACTTTTGTTATGCTGATTTTTGCTGAAATTTTACCGAAAACAATTGCTGCGCGTTATCCAGAGAGAGTCGCCTTTACTTCAAGCCATTTGCTTGCGATTTTCTTACGCCTATTTACACCATTGGTGTACTTAATGAATTTAATCATTCAAGGCATTTTGGCATTACTACGTTTAAAATCGGATAATAAATCTCCTTCATTAAGCCCAGAAGAACTACGTGCTATCGTTAATGAATCTGGTAAATTTATTCCATCTGCTCACCAAGAAATGTTGCTTTCTATCTTAGATCTCGAGCAAGTCACTGTGGATGATATCATGGTACCGCGTAATGATATTGGCGGTATCGATATTGACGATGACTGGAGAGCCATTATGCGCCAACTTAATCATGCAGCACATGGTCGTGTCGTGTTATATAAAGGCAGCATGGATGAAAATATTCTTGGTATGTTACGTGTTCGTGAGGCTTATCGTTTAATGTTAGACAAAAACGAGTTTAGCAAAGAAACATTAATTAGAGCAGCCGATGAAGTCTATTTCATTCCTGAAGGTACCGCATTAAATGCTCAACTATTAAACTTTCGCCATAATAAAGAGCGTATTGGTTTAGTCGTTGATGAGTATGGCGATATCAAAGGATTAGTTACTTTAGAAGATATTTTGGAAGAAATTGTAGGCGAATTTACAACTTCAACAGCGCCTTCTATTGAAGAAGAAGTTATCCCACAATCTGATGGCTCAATGATCATTGAAGGTTCAACGAATTTACGTGACTTAAATAAACTATTCGATTGGAATCTAGATACTGAAGAGGCTCGCACCTTTAATGGTCTAATCCTTGAACATTTAGAAGAGATCCCAGAAGAAGGCACAGTATGTGAAATTAATGGCTTACAAATCACCATTTTAGAAGTAGGTGATAATATGATAAAACAAGCACAAGTTGTTAAACTTTAATCCTCTTTTACTGGCGATGAAATCAATATCATCGCCTTTTTATGCTGTACAAATACCTTTTGATCTACCTCAATATCCTCCTTTATCTGTACAAAAATCTATCGTCTTTTTTGTTTACCTCTAGCATGCCTTTTGCTAGAATTTTGCAATTGAAATTAATTCTCAATAGCGTATAATGCAAAACTTATTTTTCGCTGCAAATTAAAGGACTCTTTTTATGCCACAGTTGTTTCAATTTTTACAAAACTATATCGACTATATCATTCTTGGTTTACTTGCTTTGATGAGTTTTATTATGGTATGGCTAGTTGTGGAACGTTTTATTTTCTTAAGCAAAGTAAATGTAGCAAATTATGATAATGTGCATGAACTGGACATTGATTTACAGCGTAACCTCACTGCGATCTCTATTATCGGTTCAAATGCACCTTATGTTGGTTTATTAGGTACTGTTATTGGTATCTTATTAACTTTCTTTGAATTAGGTCATTCTGGCGGCGAAATTGATGCAGCTTCAATCATGGTACACTTATCTTTAGCGCTCAAAGCGACGGCAGTCGGTATCTTAGTTGCGATCCCATCAATGGTTTTCTATAACGGGTTAGGTCGAAAAATCGAAGTCAACCGTTTGAAATGGTTTGCCTTAAATGAGAAAAAAGCAAAACAAGCATAGGTGATAACGTGAAAAAGTTTGATGAAATCAACATTATTCCTTTTATCGACATTATGTTGGTACTGCTGGCAATTGTATTAATTACAGCCTCATTTATTTCGCAGGGTAAAATTCAAGTCAATGTACCTAAAGCAAGTACTACTGTTGCCTTTAAATCTGATGACTTAGCTAAGCTACTCACTGTGACAGAAGCAGGCGAGATCTTTTTTAATGACAAACCAATTACTGCTGAAGCTTTAGAGCAAGAAATCAGTACTTGGCCAAAAGATCAAAAAGTGACCCTGAAAGTCGATGCTAAATCTACTTTCCAAGATTTTGTTTCCATTACTGATATGATGGCAAAAAATGAAATTCGTAATGTTGCTATTGTTACTGTGAAAGAAAAGGCAACTCAATGATACAAAAAAATCGCTCATTTGTCGGGTTTGCTTTTTCTTTGCTATTTCACGTGAGTTTTGTTGCGTTCTTATATTGGTCTGTACAAAAAGATGATGAAAGTGCAAATGGCTTTGCTGCAGACATCGTCAGTACGCATATTTCAATGGAAATGCTAGCGGCGACTATATTAAACGAACCAGAGCCAGAGCCTGAACCTACGCCAGAACCTGTAGTAGAACCTGAGCAGCCAAAAGAAGAAGTAGCAGACCCAACAGTAAAACCTGAGCCACCAAAAGAACCAGAAAAGGTGAAAGAGCCAGAAAAACCGAAGGAACCTGAAAAGCCAAAAGAAAAGCCGAAGGAAAAACCTAAGGATAAGCCCAAAAAGCCGAAGAAAGAACGAAAAGATTTACCAAAATCGGATCGTGAAATTAATTCTGATTCTTCGATCAATCAACAGGCAACGACAACCGGTAATGTAACGAGTACTAACCCTAATTTAGTTGGGAAAGGGACGAATACCAATGAAATTAATGCTTATCGTTCTGCTTTACGCCGTGAAATTGAAAAACATAAGCGTTATCCAAACCGAGCAAAAATGATGCGTAAACAAGGCGTTGTAACTGTGTCGTTCCATATCAGCAATACTGGTGCAATTAGTAACGCACACATTGCAAAATCATCAGGTGTTGAAGAACTGGACAATGCAGCCATCACTGCAGTAAATAATGCTCGTCCAATTGGGCCACTTCCAGTAGGCATGGCAAATGATGTGAGCGTTCCAGTGAGTTTCAAAATAACCAATTAATAGAAAGGAAATAAAAAAGTGCGGTAAAAATTACCGCACTTTTTATTGCAGCACGCTAATAGCCCCTTATAAGCCACATCACTTCCAACTCATTTCTTCTCTTATTGATCATCACTGAATATCCTTTGCTTTTCAACTAACGAACAAGGGGCTAAAGCGTCAAGCTTTAACCCCATTTTACAATTATTGATATTTAAGATAATTAATGTTTAGATTGCTGATAAATCGCGACAGCTTCAGGCATTAAACGTAACAAGTTTTGCTGGCGATCAGCATCGTTCGGGTGAGTAGAAGATAAAGCAGCTAATACCCCTTTTGAACCTGAAGCAGCCTTTTGCATTTTTTCCCACAGTTTTGGTGCGGCTTCTGGGTTAAAGCCTGATTTCGCCATTAACATTAAGCCAACTTCATCCGCTTCCGTTTCATTACTACGTGAATAAGGTTTATCTAATGCCCAATCTTTAGTTAAAGTGACAACTAAAGCACTACCATCAGAACCAATCACAGTTGACAAGGCAGTATGGCTGACTTGTGCTAGCACATTCGTAAACTGTCCCATGTTCACTCTTTTCTTACCATGCTCTTTTAAAGCATGTGCCATTTCATGCCCCATTACGGTTGCTATTTCATCATTAGTTAACTTTAAGTTATCCACTAGCCCCGTATAAAATGCCATTTTACCGCCAGGCATTGCCCATGCATTTAGCTCTTTTGATTTGATGACGCTAATTTGCCAATTAAAAGGCTGTCCTGTCTTATTTTCTGCATTAGCATAAGGCACCATTTTATTAAAAACAGTATGAATACGTTTCGCTGTTACCGATGTCGTATCTAATACTCCTTCACTACGTGCTTTATTTACTGCTTGTAAATAAGAAGAAGCTGATTGCTCATTAATACTGGCAGAATCAGCACAAGCATTTAGTAACAGAGCCACAGAAGAAACCAATAACATTCTTTTCATCAATTTAGTCATACATCCCTCACTCAAGATTATCACTCAGAGAAAAAATACCGCTCTTTCAAGCGGTATTAAAACAAAAATTTTATTTTTTCGCACGCTCAAATGAATCTAAAATCTCCTTACGTGCAGCTTCGACACCTTCCCAGCCTTCAACTTTCACCCATTTACCAGCTTCTAAGGCTTTATAACTTTCAAAAAAGTGCTGAATTTGTGCTTTTAGCAAGGCTGGTAGATCATTCACATCTTTAATATGATCATACTCTTTGGTTAATTTGCTATGTGGCACAGCAACAACTTTAGCATCACCGCCTGCTTCATCAGTCATTTTTAACACACCGACAGGACGGCAACGAATCACTGAACCTGGCTGTAATGGATATGGTGTTGGAACTAATACATCCACAGGGTCACCATCAGAAGAAAGCGTATGGTTTACATAGCCATAGTTTGCAGGATAAAACATTGCTGTTGCCATAAAACGGTCAACAAATAATGAACCACTTTCTTTATCGACTTCATATTTAATCGGATCTGAATTCGCCGGAATTTCAATTACAACATAGATATCATCTGGTAATTCTTTACCTGCTGGTACATTTTCTAAACCCATTTTTAATTCCTTATTTTCAAGTTAATTACAAATAAAATCGCTCAATTATAGCTTTATTTAAGCGAAGTTGTCGAGCTATTGACAGATTTGTGGCCCACAACATTCCAGAAAAATCCAATAACCAATACAAATAAAAAATACACCAATTTCAAAAAAGTTATTGCCTTTTATTTTTGCACTATTAAAATAGTACATAATTTTATTTATAACAACAATACAGTGGTACTTTTATGACAACAACAAAAATCCCTTCTTTATTGGGCGGAGCAATGATTATTGCGGGCACAGCAATTGGCGCAGGCATGTTAGCAAATCCAACAGCAACCGCAGGAGTTTGGTTCTTAGGATCCATTATTTTACTCGCTTATACTTGGTTCTGTATGACAACTTCTGGCTTAATGATTCTGGAAGCCAACCTGCATTACCCAACAGGTGCGAGCTTTGACACCATAGTTAAAGATTTACTTGGACAAGGTTGGAACATAGTAAATGGGCTCTCTATTGCTTTTGTATTGTATATTTTAACTTATGCTTATATCACATCAGGTGGTAGCATCACTCAAAACTTCCTTAACCAAGTATTAAGCAGCAGTGGAAGTGCGGTCAAGATTGGACGAATTTCGGCCTCATTACTTTTTTGTATGGTATTAGCAGCTTTTGTTTGGTTATCAACTAAAGCTGTTGATCGTTTTACTACCGTCTTAATTGGTGGAATGGTTATCGCCTTTATCTTATCAACCAGTGGACTAATCAGCTCTGTAAAAACAGAAGTATTATTTAATTATCTTGCACAACATGAAGGACATTACTTACCTTATATTCTTAGTGCTCTCCCCGTCTGTTTGGTATCTTTCGGTTTTCACGGTAACGTACCAAGCCTAGTGAAATATTACGATCGTGATGGTAAACGTGTGATGAAAGCAATATTTTTAGGTACCATCATCGCATTAATCATCTATGTTTTCTGGCAACTCGCAGTACAAGGGAACCTCCCTCGCCACGAATTTGCCCCCGTCATCGCCAAAGGTGGTGATATCGCTGAATTATTAACGGCGTTAGGCAAATACATTCAAACAGATTACATCAGCGTAGTATTAAATTTCTTTGCTTATATGGCAATTGCGAGTTCTTTCTTAGGAGTGAGTTTAGGTTTATTTGACTATATTGCCGACTTATTTAAGCTTGACAATAGCCTATTGGGTAGAAGCAAAACGACCTTAATTACGTTCTTACCACCACTCTTACTAAGTCTTCAATTTCCATATGGATTTGTGATTGCTATTGGTTATGCTGGTTTAGCGGCAACAATTTGGGCTGTCATTGTCCCTGCTTTATTAGCTAAAGCCACAAGAAAAAAATTTCCACAAAGTAGCTATACTGTCTATGGCGGTAACTTCATGATTTATTTTGTGATGCTATTTGGCATATTAAACATCGTGGCACAAGTTGCAGCACAATTTAAAATTTTACCCACATTTTTGGGCTAAACATCACAAATTTAATGCAAAATACTTGGCTTGATACAAAATTTTGGGTATATAGTTAGCGGATGTTTTATAACAAGAGGTTCACAATGAAAAAATTCATACAATTCAGTACAATCGTATTGTCATTAGGTTTAATGAGCCAAGCTTATGCTTATACCCAAGACAAAACCTACAACATTACTGTATTACACGCAAACGACACACATGGTCATTTCTGGAAAAACAGTAAAGGTGAATATGGTTTTGCGGCACACAAAACATTAATTGATAACATTCGTAAAGAGGTAGAAAGCAAGGGCGGTTCAGTTGTTTTACTCCATGCAGGCGACTTCAATACTGGTGTACCTGAATCAGATATGCTGAATGCCAAACCAGATATTGAAGGGATGAATATGATTGGTTATGACGTTGCTGTACTCGGTAACCATGAATTTGATTTCCCAATACAGTTGCTAGAAATGCAGGAAAAATGGGCAAAATTCCCATTAATTTCAGCAAATGTGATCAATAAAAAAACGGGCAAACCATTAGTTCAGCCTTATGTGATGTTGAATAAAAACGACGTAAAAATTGCTGTAATTGGTTTAACAACAGAAGATACTGCAAAATTAGGTAACCCAGATGTCGTTGACCATGTCATTTTCAAAGACCCCATCGAAACAGCCAAAGCAACACTCACTGAAATTAATAAAGTAGAGAAACCAGATATACGTATTGCATTAACCCATATGGGTTACTACTTTGACGGTAAACATGGTCAAAATGCACCTGGTGATGTCACTATGGCTCGTACACTCGATAAAGGTGCGTTTGATCTAATTATAGGTGGACACACACATGACACCGTTTGTATTGATGATAAAGGTCAATTCAAAATGCAATACACTCCAGGTGAAGCATGTAAACCAGACTTCCAAAACGGCACTTGGATTGTCCAAGCAGGCGAATGGGGTAAATACATTGGACGTGCAGATTTTGAATTCAAAAATGGTGAAACTAAATTAGTAAAATATGAGTTAATTCCTGTTAACTTAAAACAAAAAATCAAATTAGAAGATGGTAAATCTGAATATAAGCTCTATCAACCTGAAATTGCTGAAGATCCCACGGTCTTTACTCACTTGAAAACATATCAAGATGAAGGTGATCGCTTGTTAGGCGTGAAAGTCGGTGAAGTGAAAGGAAAATTTGTTGGTGATCGTAAAATTATTCGCTTCCATCAGACCAATTTAGGTCGTTTAATTGCCCAATCTCAAATGGAACGTGTTAAAGCCGATGTGGGAATTATGAACTCTGGTGGGATCCGTACCGATATCAACGAAGGCGAAACCACCTATAAAGATATTCTTACCGTTCAGCCTTTCGGTAATATGATTGCAACTGTAGATTTCACAGGTCAGGAGCTTTTAGACTACCTCAATGCTGTGGCATTAAAACAAGTAGATAGTGGTGCATACCCACAATTTGCTGGAATTTCAATGGTCGTTGACCGTACTGCACAAAAAGTCTCTGATGTAAAAATCGGTGGTAAAGCGCTTGATTTAAACAAAAAATATAAAGTTTCCGTACCAGACTACTGTGCAGGTGGTGGTGATGGCTATCCCGTATTGAAAAGACACCCAAGTTACGTCAATACTGGTTTTATCGATGCAGAAATGCTGAAAAAATACTTTGAAGAAAACAAAGTATTAGATGCTTCTAAATACGATCCAAAAGATGACATCATCTTCAAATAAGATGACAACAAAAAGCGTCTATGATGCCCCGCAATTTTTTGAGCTATACCAAAAATTGCGGGAAAATCCCCACAGTTTAAATGAGGTCGTAGAAAAACCAACAATGCTTTCACTCTTGCCTACTCTAACAGGAAAAAAACTGTTGGATTTAGGTTGTGGTTGTGGTGAACATTTACAACTTTATTTACAGCACAATGCCCGCTATGTAGTGGGCATTGACCTCTCTGCGAATATGCTTCAACAAGCAGAGCGAAATTTATCAAAATTTGCTAAAAATCGACCGCACTTTGCTCTCTACCAGCTCGCTATGGAACAACTTTCTCAGTTGCCTGAAAATGGGTTCGATGTGATTTGTAGTTCTTTTGCCTTTCATTATATACAAGATTTTCCCCAATTATTGAACGATATCTATCAAAAACTCAATGCCAATGGGTATTTGCTCTTTTCACAGGAACACCCGATTGTGACCTGTTATCAAGGTGGTGAGCGTTGGGAAAAGGATCACAATAAGCAACAAATTGCTTATCGTTTAAATTATTACCGTGACGAAGGTGAACGTGATCGCAATTGGTTTAAGCAGCCATTCAAAACCTATCACCGTACAACTGCTACTATCATCAATAATTTAATTCAAGCAGGTTTCCAAATTGAACAAATCGAAGAACCCATGCTTGCGAATCAACCCAAATGGCAAAATGAATTTAAAGATCTTCAGCATCGCCCTGTATTACTATTTATTAAAGCAAAAAAAATATAAATTTTTTGTAAAAAATACTTGCCAGTTCATTTTTTTTACAGTAATTTGAATAGCAATTAACCAACAAGGAAAATCTCATGACTTTTGAACGCATTACTCATCATCACCATTTAACCTGATTGTCTTTCAGGCGTTTTATGGTGCTTGGAAGAATATGACATCTTCCGAGTGTGCGGCAAAAAGTAGCAAACAATATAAACCTCTCGGGAGCCATTTCGAGAGGTTTTTTTTATAGCAAAATTTCACAACATTAAAATAGGACAATAACATGATAGACAGCACAAGACTTCGCATCGCAATGCAAAAATCAGGACGTTTAAGCCAAGAATCACAAGCCTTATTAAAACAATGCGGTGTAAAAATAAATTTACAGGAACAGCGCTTAATTGCTTACGCTGAAAACATGCCAATTGATATTTTACGCGTACGTGATGATGATATCCCCGGTTTAGTTTTCGATGGCGTCGTTGATCTTGGTATTATCGGCGAAAATGTCTTAGAAGAAGAGGAATTAGCACGCCAAGCAACTGGTGAATTAGTTAATTACCAAAAATTACGCCGCTTAGATTTTGGTGGTTGTCGTTTATCTATCGCCATACCACAAGATGAAACTTACAATGGAATTAGTGATCTCAAAAACGCTCGAATCGCTACCTCTTATCCTCACTTACTCAAACGCTACATGCAACAACAAGGTGTGAATTTTAAACCTTGCTCACTCACAGGATCAGTCGAAGTCGCCCCGCGTGCTGGGCTTGCTGATGCAATTTGTGATCTCGTTTCTTCAGGCGCTACATTAGAAGCAAATGGCTTAAAAGAAGTTGAAGTAATTTATCAATCAAAATCTTGCTTAATTCAGCGTGCAACGCCCCTGCCTCCTGAAAAACAAGCTTTAGTAGATAAATTACTCGTGCGCATTCAAGGTGTACAACAAGCTCGTGAATCTAAATATATTATGTTACATGCAGCAAAAGACAGACTGGAGGAAGTCATTGCTTTATTACCTGGTGCAGAACGCCCGACAATTCTCCCTTTAGCTAATGATGAGAATCGTGTCGCTATGCATATGGTCAGCCAAGAAGCACTATTCTGGGAAACGATGGAACGACTGAAAGAAGCGGGAGCGAGTTCCATTTTAGTCTTACCAATCGAAAAAATGATGGAGTAAAAAGATGCCATTCACTCCATCACAGCAACAATCACTTTTAGCACAAAAAGGCATCGGTACCACCATTTTGAAGCGTTTACAGGAAATGGGACTAGATGATGTCAAACAGCTCGCTCATACTAACCCAGAATTCATTCTCCAAAGAGGTGCTGAAATCACAGGGTCAACCTGTTGGCGTAATAGCCCACAAGCGCGCAAAGCGATTGAAACTGCAGTGAATTGGGCACGAACACAATTAATCAGAGAATAAGTAAGTTACTGATATAGCAAATCACATTAACGAAATTGAAGAGAAAAAAAATGCAGACACACATTTGGAATAATTTGAGTTTTATCGAAAAACAAACCGCTCTTTCTCGCCCCACACAAACCACTGGTGAGCAAATTACGCAGGCTGTGAATGCAATCAAAACCAATGTCATGAACAATGGGGATAAGGCATTGTTTGAACTTGCAGAAAAATTCGACAAGATAAAACTCGAAAACCTTATCATCTCTAAAACACAAATTGAGAAAGCAAGTCAGCGTATTTCTACAGAATTAAAACAAGCCATTCAAACGGCAAAAAGCAACATTGAACGTTTTCACCAAGCACAAAAAAATCAAATAGTAGACATCGAAACTCAAGCGGGAGTGCGCTGCCAAGTTGTCACTCGTCCTATCCAAAAAGTGGGGTTATATATCCCAGGCGGTTCTGCTCCACTTTTTTCAACTGTGTTAATGCTTGCTGTACCAGCACAAATCGCAGGTTGCAAAACGGTCGTGCTTTGCTCACCACCACCGATTGCTGACGAAATTCTTTATACAGCTAATTTATGTGGTATAGAAACTGTTTATGCTATTGGTGGCGCACAGGCAATTTTTGCTCTAGCAAATGGCACTGAAACAGTACAAAAAGTAGATAAAATTTTTGGACCAGGTAATGCATTTGTTACTGAAGCTAAACGCCAAGTACTCCAACAAGGCACCGCCATTGATATGCCAGCAGGTCCTTCTGAAGTACTGGTGATCGCTGATGAATTTGCCGACCCAGACTTTGTCGCCAGTGATCTTCTTTCTCAAGCAGAACATGGTGCGGACTCACAAGTCATTTTAGTCACTAATTGTGAAACTGTAGCAAAACAGACCGCACTTGCTATCGAACAACAACTAACACGCTTACCGAGATCAGAAACTGCACGCAAAGCGCTGTCACACAGCCGTATTTTTATTGCTGAAGATTTGCAACAATGTGTGGAAATTAGCAATGCTTATGCGCCTGAACATCTAGTTGTGCAAGTGGAAAATGCGCGTAATTTACTCCCCTTCTTAGATAATGCAGGTTCAATTTTCTTAGGTGCTTATTCTCCTGAAAGTATGGGCGACTATGCCAGCGGCACTAACCACGTACTGCCAACTTATGGCTACACTCGTACCCATTCCAGTTTAGGTCTAGCCGATTTCAGTAAACGCATGACAGTACAAGAACTCAGTCCACAAGGCTTTAAAAATCTTGCTAACACAGTGATGCTAATGGCAGAGGCTGAGCAATTAGAAGCTCATAAACAAGCAGTGGAAATTCGCTTACAAAAACTAAAATAACGAGAAAATAGGAACACAATATGTCAATTTCACAACTGTCACGTAAAAATATTCAAGCCTTAACGCCCTATCAATCCGCACGTCGTTTGGGGGGGAAAGGCGATATTTGGTTGAATGCGAATGAATACCCAACCTCACCTGATTTTAATTTAACCAATCGCACATTTAACCGTTACCCCGAACCACAACCGCAAGCAGTAATTGAAGGCTATGCAAACTACGCAGGTGTTCAGCCAGAAAATGTGTTAGTCAGCCGTGGTGGCGATGAAAGCATTGAATTGATTATCCGTGCTTTTTGCGAAACCGAAGATAGTGTACTCTACTGCCCACCCACTTATGGGATGTATGCCGTCAGTGCCGAAACTTGTGGTATTGCGTTAAAAACGGTGCCATTGACTACGGATTTTCAGCTCAATTTGCCTGAAATCGAACGCAATCTTGCAGGTGTGAAAGTAGTGTTTGTATGTAGCCCAAATAACCCAACAGGCACACTAGTCAACCGTGCGGATTTGTTAGCCTTATTAGAAATGACACGAGGTAAAGCTATTGTGGTAATTGATGAGGCTTACATTGAATTTTGCCCGCAAGCAACAATGATCTCTGAGCTGAAAAATTATCCCCATCTTGCTATTATCCGTACTCTATCCAAAGCCTTTGCTCTAGCAGGCTTACGTTGTGGTTTCACGCTTGCCAATAAAGCGTTAATCGACGTGCTACAAAAAGTGATCGCTCCTTATCCATTACCCGTACCTGTGGCAGATATTGCAGCACAAGCTTTACAAACAGAAGGCTTGAAAGCGATGCAAAAACGCGTAAAAGAAATTCTGCAAAATCGTACCGCACTTCAAGTTGAATTAAGTAAATTGGCTTGTGTCGAGAAAATTTTTGCAAGTGACGGCAACTATTTATTAGTGAAATTTAAAGATGGACCTAAAATCTTCAAAGCCCTCTGGGATCAAGGCATTATCTTACGTAATCAACATAGTGCTTTAATGTTAGAAAACTGTATTCGTATTACTATTGGTTCACAAAAAGAAAATGAAAAACTTGTAACTTTAATAAAATAATAAATTTTTTCAAAGGTTTTATAAAATGGATAATAAACAAATTAACACAAAGCAATATTTATTAAAAATCACAAAAAATGCTTTATTAGGAATATTATCAGTTATTATCGCTATATTAGCTATTGCTTTTGTAGTAACAATTCTTGAGCAGCGAGAGATTGCTATGAGAGAAATGCAAGGAATAAGTGATAATAGAATGCTTCCTGCATATATGATGATTTTTATAATGGGTATAATATACCTCATAAATTCTATTATTATCATGATCCCATCAATAATTTTTATAATATATAGGAAATTAACCAAAAATTGGAAAAATATTTTTTATGCTTTGATAATTTATATAATCACGTTGTTACTATTCTTTAAATTTGTTCTTCCATTTATTGGTATTTTTCTATTTATATACTATTTTTCTAGTTATGCTTTATATATTCATATAGCTATTGCATTAATTATATTTTGGTTTATGTTACCAAAATTAAATGATTTTTGATAAGGGTAATAATATGACACAACAAGCTATTCTTTTTATCGACCGCGACGGCACGTTAATTGATGAGCCAAAGACAGATTTCCAAATTGACAGTTTAGAAAAATTACAATTTGAACCGAATGTCATTCCAGCGCTGTTGAAGCTCAAACCCTTTTACCGTTTTGTGATGGTTAGCAACCAAGATGGCTTAGGCACGGCTTCTTTCCCACAGGAAAATTTTGACAAACCACATAATGCGATGATGGCGTTCTTTAAATCGCAAGGTATCGAGTTTGATGAGGTGTTAATTTGCCCGCACAAGCCAGAAGACCAGTGCGATTGCCGTAAGCCCCAAACCAAGCTGTTGAAAAAATATATTGATAAAAAACTGTTCGACCCAGCCACCAGTTTTGTAATTGGCGATCGTACGACTGATGTACAACTGGCAGAGAATCTTGGGGTTCGTGCCCTACAATATGATCGTGAAAAACTCAATTGGGATCTGATTGTGGAAAAACTTTTACCAAAACAGACCGCACTTTTAGACCGCAAACTACGCTATGCCGAAGTAGTGCGCACCACCAAAGAAACAGACATCAAAGTACAAGTTTGGTTAGATGAAACTGGCATAAATGAAATCAAAACTGGCGTTGGTTTCTTCGATCATATGCTCGATCAAATCGCTACACACGGCGGTTTTAGAATGAACGTGAACTGCAAAGGCGATTTATGGATCGACGAACACCACACTGTTGAAGACACCGCCCTCGCACTTGGCACAGCCTTAAAACAAGCGCTTGGCGATAAACGCGGCATTCAGCGTTTCGGTTTTGTGTTGCCAATGGACGAATGTAAAGCGGAATGCACGATGGATCTGTCTGGTCGTCCTTATTTCAAATTCAAAGCTAAATTTAAACGCGATAAAGTGGGTGATTTCAGCACTGAAATGACAGAGCATTTTTTCCAGTCGATCGCTTATACCTTAATGGCAACCTTGCACCTGAAAACCAAAGGCGACAACGACCACCACAAAATCGAAAGCCTGTTTAAAGTGTTTGGACGCACGTTAAGACAGTGTATTAAAGTGGAAGGGAATGCATTGCCGAGTAGTAAGGGGGTTTTGTAATAATGAAACTTAACTAAATTCTAGCCATATAACAATTGATAAAAATAAGGAAGAAAAATGCTTGATAAAACCTCATTACAAAGAGCGATCGATTTCTTAACCCAACAAGACATATCAGAAGGAAAAAGTAGATATCACTCCTGTAAAGAATTCTTAGAATTTCTATTATATAACCAAGATGAACTGAAAGAAATAGCCCCATTTAATTATCATTATATTGGAGAAAGATTTGAAAATTATTTATTAAATGGCACATATCATAATAAATTTGAAGATTTCTACTTATTATGTATGAGATTTTTGAGAGAGATTATATTTTACATAAGAAGAAATAAAGATGAGGGTTTCTTTTTAGAATCCGCTTGGAGTTTTTTTGATAATGAAACAATGAATTCATTTGATGATAACAACCACCAATATGTTCACTATATAAGAGAAAAAATGGGAATTGATATTCTTAATTTCTACTTTGGACAAGATGGATTTAAAGCATTTAAAGAATACGGAAAATTCAAGATTGACATTGATAAAAGTAATAAAAACCTTCTGAAAAATAAAGAAAATTTTGAGAAATTTCTTTCTGAAAAAGAAGAAAGTGTAAAAAGGTTAGAAAGTGTATTAAATGAACAAAAAACAGCATTTAACTTTGTAGGCTTATCAAAAGGATTTGAAAACCTTTTAGATAAGAAAATTACTGCAAGAAACTGGACATTCAGATTTTTGATAGGGATAAGCATTGCCTTACTTGCAACGCCCCTAGTTTATATATGTTTATTATTGAATAACCCAGAAATAATTAAAAATCCTGAATTATGGAAACCATTATTACCTTTTATTGGTCTAGAAATTATTTTCTTATATTTCTTCAGAGTTATTCTTAATCACTACAATTCAATTCAAACACAAATAATGCAACTTGAATTAAGGCAATCACTCTGCCAATTTATTCAAAGTTATGCTGATTATGCAAAAGAAATCAAAGAAAAAGATGATATATCTTTAGAGAAATTTGAGAACATTATTTTTAGTAATATCTTATCCGATGGTAATAAAGTACCAGGAACTTTTGATGGAATAGAAACATTAGCTAGTTTAATTAAAGAAATTAGAGGTGGTAAATGAACCGACTAAAAATAATCAACACCGGCTGCGCCAACCTATCCTCAGTCAAATTTGCCTTTGACCGCTTAGGGTATCGCGCAGACATTACCGATAATATCGAGAAAATTAAATCCGCCGATAAATTGATCTTACCCGGTGTGGGTACAGCGAAAGTAGCGATGCAAAATCTAGCGAATTTAGGTTTAATTGAGGTTATCCAAAATCTCAAACAGCCTGTTTTAGGCATCTGTTTGGGGATGCAATTAATGACCGAGTTTTCAGAAGAAGGCAATTTGGAGTTGTTAAAGCTGATGTCTGGCAAAACAGAAAAATTGCCTGATTGTCATCTGCCTTTGCCACATATGGGTTGGAACAAAGTGCATTATTCAACCGATCACCCGCTATTTGCAGAGATTGAGCAAGACAGCTATTTTTATTTTGTGCATAGCTATGGCGTGTTGCCGAATCCACACACGATTGCCACTTGCGACTACGGTGTGCCGTTCTCTGCGGCAATCCAAAATAACAATTTTTATGGCGCACAATTCCACCCTGAGCGTTCTGGCAAGGCGGGGGCGCAGTTTTTGCGTAACTTTGTGGAAAATATTAAATAAGTGCGGTCGATTTTTTAAAAATTTTGCCAATACAGGAAAACATATGAAAACATCACAAATTATCCCCGCCCTTGATTTGATTGACGGTCAAATAGTGCGCCTTTATCAAGGTGATTATGGGCAGAAAACCCTTTATTCCGATAACCCAATTGCCCAATTTCAAGATTATGTGGCACAAGGGGCGAAGCAATTGCATTTAGTGGATCTCACTGGTGCGAAAGATCCCAATAAACGTCAAACTCAACTGATCGGTGAAATTATCCGTGCGGTGAATTGCCCAATTCAAGTGGGTGGCGGTATTCGCAGCGAACAAGATGTAGTGGATTTATTCGCAGCTGGCGCCAATCGAGTGGTGATTGGTTCAACAGCCGTAAAGCAGCCGAATATAGTCAAGCAGTGGTTTAATAAATATGGCGCAGAAAAGTTTGTGCTGGCATTAGATGTAAATATCAACATACAAGGTGAAAAACAAATTGCGATAAGCGGTTGGCAAGAAAATAGTGGTATAACACTAGAAACGTTGATCAGTGATTTTAGTACAGTCGGTTTACAGCACGTTTTATGTACTGATATTTCTAAAGACGGCACATTACAAGGCTCAAATGTTGAGCTTTACCGTGAAATCTGTACACAATTCCCTCATATCATATTTCAATCTTCAGGTGGGATTGGCTCACTTTCTGATATTGAAGCATTAAAAGGTACGGGCGTGGCAGGCGTGATCGTTGGACGTGCGTTGTTAGAAGGAAAATTCAGCGTGCAGGAGGCAATTCAATGTTGGCAAAACGGATAATTCCTTGCTTAGACGTGCGTGATGGTCAAGTAGTCAAAGGCGTACAGTTTCGTAACCATGAAATCATTGGTGATATTGTGCCGCTGGCACAACGTTATGCCGAAGAAAGGGCGGATGAATTGGTATTCTATGATATTACCGCTTCGTCAGACGGTAGAACTATTGATAAAAGTTGGGTTGAACGTGTAGCACAAGTAATCGATATTCCATTCTGCGTGGCTGGTGGTATTAAAAGTGTAGCAGATGCCGAAAAACTCTTTGCGTTTGGTGCTGACAAAATTTCGATAAATTCACCTGCATTAGCTGATCCAAACTTGATCAATCAGTTAGCAGATCGCTTTGGAGTACAGGCAATTGTGGTTGGTATTGACAGCTGGTTTGAAAAACAAACAGGTAAATATTGGGTCAATCAATATACGGGTGATGAAAGTCGCACTCGTCAAACCAATTGGCAATTACTCGATTGGATAAAAGAAGTACAACAGCGCGGTGCGGGGGAAATTGTATTAAATATGATGAACCAAGATGGTGTACGCCAAGGCTATGATATTGCTCAACTTAAATTAGTGAGAAAAGCTTGCTATATTCCATTGATTGCCTCTGGTGGCGCTGGTGAAATGATCCATTTCCGCGATGCCTTTATGGAAGCAAATGTGGATGGTGCATTGGCAGCCAGTGTATTTCATAAGCGAATTATTGATATTGGGGAATTGAAAACATATTTGAATAAAGAAAATATCGAGGTAAGAAAATAATGTGGCAAGGTATATTAAGCCAGTTTTATTCTTCTTTGTATCCATTGTTTGGAATAGTAATAATAGCTATTTTTTTGAAGGCTACTATTATCATTCTCACCAAAAAGAGAAAGAAAAACAAATATATATGCTCTAATTCAAATACCTTCAATAAATTAGAAATACTATCAAAAGCTAAATTTCGAAAATGTTCTTTAATGAATAAGAGTGAATATACATTATATTCTAGATTATCTCATTTATTAGATGTACAGCATGCAAAACAAGGATTCAAGTTATTTTCTCAGGTTTCAATGGGTGAATTTATTCAATCAAATGATCAAAATGCATTTAATCTAATTAACAACAAAAGAGTAGATTTTCTAATCATCGATAAAGATTGTAACCCTATTGTAGTGATTGAATATCAAGGAAGTGGTCATTATCAAAGCAATGCTATCGAACGAGATACAATAAAAAAAGAAAGCTGTCGTCAAGCAAATATCGAATATATCGAATTTAAACAAAACTATGATGAACTTGATTTTCAAAGAATTTCGAAAATATTAAATGTAAATCATCGTATGTTTATAGCAAATGAGGAACTTTATGTTAACAACCCAAATCAATTGGCAAAAAGTCGATAATCTACTCCCTGTGATTATTCAAAATGCTACCACTTGTGAAGTGTTAATGCTCGGTTATATGAACCAAGCAGCGTTAGAAAAAACCTTGACAGAAAAACGCGTCACCTTTTTCTCACGTACTAAAAACCGTTTGTGGACTAAAGGGGAAACTTCAGGACATTTTTTAAATGTAGTGGATATGAGTTTAGATTGTGATAACGATGCGTTGCTTATTTTAGTCAATCCAAGCGGCGAAACTTGCCACACCGGAGCGGAAAGCTGTTTTTATCAGTTTGAAGATTCTGTACAGCCTGATTGGATTTTCTTTAGCAAATTGGAGCGTTTAATCGCTAGTCGTAAAGGCGCAGATCCAACTAGTTCTTACACCGCTCAACTTTATGCCAAAGGCACTAAACGAATCGCACAAAAAGTTGGTGAAGAAGGAGTAGAAACAGCACTTGCCGCGACAGTGAAAGATCGTAATGAAACCATTTGTGAAGCCGCAGATTTAGCTTATCATTTAACAGTCTTACTGCAAGATGCGGAACTGTCGTGGACAGACGTAATCACAAAGCTTAAAGCACGCCATGCAAAATAATTAAAAAAACGACCGCACTTTAAGTTTAAATATGCCTAAAAGTGCGGTCTGCTTTTAGGAAGTTTATTGGCTTAAACTACAATTTTCTTATAGGATATTACTTGCTTTTATGCTATTTTAAAGCCCAAATTTTCTTATTTATTTAGGTCAATTATCATGGAAAAAATCATTATTGATGAAAACCAATTTCTCCGTACCATTTCTCGTATCTCTCACGAAATTATTGAAAAACACCAAAATTTAGATAACCTTGTTATTGTCGGTATTAAGCGCCGTGGCGCAGAGATTGCTGAACTAATTAAAAAGAAAATAGCTGATTTAGCTAAAGTCGAATTACCTTCTATTGATTTAGATATCACTTTTTATCGTGATGATCTTGAATACGCTGAGCCTAATGCGCCCACACCAACCTATAGTGGTGCTTCAAACTTCATCAGCATCCACAATAAAGAAGTTATTTTGGTTGATGACGTGCTCTATACAGGTCGAACCATCCGAGCAGCACTAGATGCATTAGTTGATTTTGGACGTGCTGCAAAAATTGAGCTGGTTATTTTCGTTGATCGGGGACACCGTGAATTGCCAATTCGTGCTGATTATGTTGGCAAAAACGTCCCAACTAGTCGCAGTGAAGAGGTACAAGTACGTACAATAAAATTTGACAATTGCTACGAAGTTGCACTGATTTCACCAGCTAAATAAAGTTTGTGAACCTTTTACAAAATTGATACTCTAACCAATGTCATTTTTAATTAATTAAAATAATGGAATAGATAATGAAAACCATTAATATGAAATCTATTTTCTTCACACTACTCGGATTATTTATGGTTTCAACAACACAAGCTGCTGAACGTGTTGTTGCAACAGTGAATGGTACCCCTATTCTAGAAAGCCAAGTAAAAAAACAAGTAGGTAAAAATGGAGATCGCCAAGCTGCATTAGATAAAGTCATTGACGATATTTTAGTGCAACAAGCTATCGAAAATTCAGGTATCAAAGTGGACTACGCACAAGTAGATCAAATCATTGAAGGTATTGCTGCACAAAATGGTTTAACTTATGGGCAATTACTCGATGCATTAGATTATCAAGGTATTAGTTATAACGCTTATCGTCAACAAATTGCGAACCAAATTTTAATGACAGAAGTGCGTAATCAAGCAATTGGGCAAAGCATTGATGTGACAAGAGAGCAAGTAGAAGCATTGAGCCAACAACTGCTAAATCAAGCAAAAGAAAAAGGCACTGAGAAAAAAGTATCTGCTAAGCAATATGAAGTTCGTCATATTTTATTAAAATTAAACCCATTATTAAATGATACACAAGCAAAAGCACAATTAACTCAAATTCGTGCTGATATTTTAGCTGGCAAAATAACTTTTGCTGATGCTGCACTAACATATTCAAAAGATTATCTTTCTGGAGCCAATGGTGGCAGCTTAGGTTTTGCTTTTCCTGAAACCTATGTTGCGCCATTCCAAAAAACCGTATTAAACAGTAAAAAAGGTGTTATTTCAGCGCCATTTAAAACAGAGTTTGGTTGGCATATTTTAGAAGTAACAGATACACGTGAAAGTGATCGAACAGTTGATGCATATCGCCAAAAAGCCTATGAACAATTAGTGAATGAACAAGTAAAAGGTGTTGAAAATGATTGGGTTAAAGCATTACGTAAACATGCAGATATTCGTTACTTAAAGTAACCACAAATTAATCCTTAAATCCCAGCACATAAGCTGGGATTTTGCTTTATAATAGACCACACTTTTGACACGATGATAAACCCCATAATTGAGAATATATGAATTCAAAAAAACATTTAGGTCATACTGCTCGTAAACGTTTTGGACAAAACTTTTTACATGACAATAATGTAATCCAGAGCATTGTTGCTGCGATCTACCCACAAAAAGATCAATTTCTAGTCGAAATTGGACCGGGATTAGGTGCCTTAACTGAACCCGTGGGTGATTTAGTGGATCATTTGACAGTAGTTGAATTAGACCGTGATTTAGCAGAACGTTTACGTCACCATCCTTTCTTACATCACAAAATTACTGTGATCGAAACTGACGCAATGCAATTCGATTTTGCACGACTTTATCAAGAAGCCAATCTGGCAGAAAAAAAGCAAAAAATACGTGTCTTTGGTAACCTGCCGTACAATATTTCTACTCCATTAATGTTTCACCTGTTTAAATATCATGACTTAATTCAAGATATGCACTTTATGTTGCAAAAAGAGGTCGTGAAACGTTTATGTGCGGGACCAAATAGTAAAGCTTATGGACGTTTAACCATTATGGCACAATATTTTTGCCAAGTGATGCCTGTACTTGAAGTACCACCAACTGCATTCAAGCCTGCGCCTAAAGTTGATTCTGCAGTTGTTCGTTTAGTACCACACAAACAATTACCACATCCAGTGAAAGAGCTATACTGGTTAAACCGTGTATGTAGCCAAGCTTTTAACCAACGCCGTAAAACCCTTCGTAATGCTCTATCGACGCTATTCACGCCCAAACAATTATCAGAATTAAACATTGATTTAACTGCGCGTGCAGAAAATTTATCTATTGCAGATTATGCTCGTTTAGCAAATTGGCTTGCCGATAATCCACCAACAGAGATAAATACAGATCAGTTGATTGAGAACCTAGATGATTAATGAAATAAGTGCGGTGTAAAATGGCGACATATTTAGTAGGTGATTTACAAGGCTGTTATGATGAGTTGCAGCTTCTACTTGAGCAAGTACAATTCGAACCAGATAAAGATCAACTTTATTTAGTTGGAGATCTAGTTGCTCGTGGCGATAAATCACTTGAATGCCTGCGTTTAGTTAAATCTCTGGGTAACTCAGCCAAAACAGTACTAGGTAATCACGATTTACATTTAATTGCTACCGCACTTGGTATCAAACCTATAAAAGCACGTGATCGCGTTGATGAAATCTTCAAGGCAGATGATTTTGATGAACTTATCCATTGGCTGCGCCACCAACCTCTACTCATTCACAATCAACAACTCAATTTTATCATGGTACATGCTGGTATTTCGCCTGATTGGAATCTTAATATGGCAAAACAATGTGCTCATGAAGTAGAGCAAGTACTACAACATGGCGATTATCACTATTTAATTAAAAATATGTATGAAAACCATCCTGAGCGTTGGAATGATAATTTACAAAGTTTAGATCGCCTGCGTTATAGCATTAATGTATTCACTCGCATGCGTTTTTGTTATTGGGATCATCGTTTAGATTTTGCCTGCAAACAGCCACCACAATCTGCACCAGCTGAATTAACACCTTGGTTTAATTTGGATAATCCACTTTATCAAACGACGCCTATTATCTTTGGTCATTGGGCGAGTTTAGTCGATACACTAACACCAACGAATATTTATGCATTAGATACAGGCTGCGTGTGGGGCAATCGTATGACTATGTTACGCTGGGAAGATAAACAATATTTCACACAATCTGCAGTAAAAAATTACAATAGATAGCAACATAGCAACCTATAAAAAATTATGAGCGTCATCTTATCCATATCTCGTTCTTATAACCTATTTTATATAAAATGCCATACCCAAGAAGCAGTGAACTATAATCATATTTTTCTACGATCAGCAAACTGATTGATTTTAATTAATTTTCATAAATCTAACCTCAAAAATATCTGTTTATTTCCCACCCATTTTCGGGTAATCTTGATCAGGTTCATTACGTATAATGAAGCGGATGAACAAAGATGCATATAACATGTTATGTTTATTTATCTACAAGGACAATTCAATGAAAAAACTTCTTGCTACACTTCTAGCTAGTTGTTCAACGATCGCATTTGCGACATCAAACCAGCCAAACTATCACACTGATGTACATACATACGAACTCATTAAATCCTTTAATTTAGCTGTGCCTAAAGGCTCTAAAGGTGAAACCAATCTCTGGGTGCCATTACCTTTTAACAATGAATATCAAGAAGTGAAATCGATTCAGTTTGACGGGAATTATAAAAATGCCTATCTCACTGAAAACAACCAATATGGCGCAAAAACCTTATTTGCTAACTGGGATGAAAATGCCGATAAACGTGATTTAAAAATCAAATTAGTTATTCAAACAAAAGACAGAGAACCAATGGCACAAGGCGCTTTAAAAGATTATCAAGTGCCAGCTCAAATTAATTATTCTGTCGATGTTCTAACATATTTGAAACCAACAACACATATTAAAATAGATGGCATTGTGAAAGAATACGCCGATAAAATCGTGGGCACAGAGAATAATCCATTACATAAAGCTAAATTAATCCACCAATGGATCATCAATAATATGGAGCGCGATAATTCAGTATTAGGCTGCGGTGATGGTGACGTGGAAAAAATTTTAACTGCAGGCATACTTAAAGGCAAATGTACTGATATTAACTCGGTATTTGTCGCATTAGCCCGAGCATCAAACATTCCAGCACGCGAGATTTTTGGAATTCGCTTAGGACAAGCCGTAAAAATGGGCAAATATTCGAAAAGTGCATTTGGTAGTGCGGATACAAATAAATTTGCTAACGTAAGTGGTGGACAACATTGCCGCGCTGAATTCTATTTAGCGGGCTTTGGTTGGGTACCTGTAGATTCAGCAGATGTGACAAAGATGCGTTTAGCAGAGAAAAAAGCAGTCAGTGATCCTGATACACAGGCCGTATCTGATTACTTATTTGGTAACTGGGAAATGAATTGGGTTGGCTTTAACCATGCTCGTGATTTCAATTTGTATCCAACCCCTGAAATCACACCATTGAATAATTTTGGCTATCCTTATGCTGAAATTGGTGGCGACCCATTGAATTTCTTTGATCCAAAAGAGTTCAGCTATGAATTTACTGCAAAAGAATTATAACAAAAGCTTCATTGCAACCTGTGTTACTGCGGTGCTCGCTGCAGTAACTTCTACACTGTGTTGTATTGCACCATTAATTTATCTAATGTTTGGTGTTTCATCTACTTGGTTAGTTAGCTTAAATGAGTTAGATTATTTACGCCTTCCCATGCTCATTTTATCTCTGACTGCCTTTGGTTATGGTTTTTGGCTACTGGTTTTTTCTAACAAAATCATTTGTACTGCTTATATTTCTCGCAAAGGCTTGATTATTTTATACAGCATCGTGTTTGTAATCATATTGTTTTTTCTGCTTTATCCAAACATTTTGCCTTATTTTCTCGAATAAAAGGTTTATTATGAAAAAAATACTTTGCTTATGTCTGCTCCTTTTTCCACTCTTCAATATCAGCTATGCAACACCCTCTGTTTTAAACACAGATGAAAAACAAGTCATGATTCATATTAAAGAAATGACATGCCAGCTTTGTGTTTATTTAGTCAATAAAGAACTGCGCAATATTGAGGGTGTCATTTCTACTAAAGCGAATTTTAAAGATCGCATCGTCAATATCGTGGCAAAAAAAGAAGTAGACAATCAACACTTACTGCAAACGATTAAAAAATTGAAATATACCCCTGATATCATACAGCTCCAACAATAGCTTAAAGTACGGTCGAAATTAATAAAATTTTATGCAACAGAAAACAAAATTGATCAATTCAGCTTCTTGTGAAATATTCAAGATCCCTTTTTATCAATTTGCGCAGATGAAAAAGTTCTGCCCTGCTGATATTGATAAAATCAAAAGCAGTTACAAACAAGAATGGGAAAAATGGAAGTATACTATTTTACAAATATCCAATGCACTTGGTACGCCTTTTACCAAACCTCATATTGAAAGTTGGACCAATGGCTGGCAAGTCAGAGCACATTTTTTCGCTTATTTTAAATATGAATATCAACAAAACTCCGCTGCTATTTTATCGATTATCTTAAATCGACGTCGCCTCTCTATTAGCCTAGATTGGCATTGCTATCGAGCAGATCGTTCACAAATCAAAATTGAACAATACAATCAATGGCTAGAAGCTATCGATCTTGAAAAATATAGCAATTTTGAGCTTTGGCGTGGTGATGAAAGTGAATATGCTGATTTCAAAAAAGCCACTGAATTTCAAGTACAAGAATTAATATTACGTCATGACGACGATTTTTGGTGTATTGGCAAAAATATTGAACAGCAACAGTTAGATTATATTGATATTGTTCAGTTTAGTACTGAAACTATTAAAGAATTATTGCCTTTATATGATCGCTGTCACCAATAATACTCAAAATATTATGAGAATATATTTCCCCTCTAACAGCATACAAACTATATAATCTTTTAACTGCAAATATAACCCGTTATATATCAATAAAGTTGTTTAAAAAAAAATCAAAAAAAGCTAAACTTGAGTCATAAAAACAAGTATTGATTATTTAATGCCCTGAAAGTATTCATTTATACTCAAGAAAATATCTATATTAACTCACATGGTTAGAACAAATTTTATGCAAAAGCCACATCAAACTGATTTTATATCTAAATTACTGTTACCTAAAAGTCATACACGGAAACTCTCTACAATAGCGATTTTTCTCTCTAACATAGCCATTTTACCTCAAATAGCTTATGCCAATTGTCCGACTCCAATAGCAGGAGGTGCAGTGGTACAATCTGGCAGCATCTGTAATTATGTAGGCGATAATTTTAAAGATACAAACCGAGACAATGCGGTAATTGACATAAGTAAAGGTGGTACAGCGACTTTCACTGCACCCCATGTTGATTTACATAAAATTAGATATGGCACTAGTGATGGCACTTATGCAGCTATTTTTTTACGCCCAGAGCAAAGTTTAACTAATACTATTATTTTTGAAGGAGATGTTACAGTGCGTAAAGCAACATCTTCTCGAAGCCCTAGAGATATCATTGTGGGTGGAGGAAATCACCTACATATTAAAGGCAATCTTAATATTTCACATGCAGAAAATGTCAATGGGGGTTCATTATTTGCTTTAAACGCAGATGGTAATTGGGGTAATGATCGTACTGATACCTCAATGATTATTGAGGGTAATGTTATAGCAGACACAGAAGGATCCAGTTTTATTCGAATGGGCAATGGTAAGTATATTTTTAATAAAAATGTCTCATTAAATGCAATCGGGGGGGCAATTAGAGCTTTTGACAATACATCAGGTCAGCTTTTATTCCAAGGAAAAACAACTATTGTGAATGATAAGACGTTCTTGCATATTCCATCTACTGCTACACCAACAATTTTATTTAATCAATTTACTATTACGAACCAAAATGACGAGGAAATTTTTGCTTTAGGTAATGGTAAAACTACTATGAACGGCAATAGTATTTTTAATACACCAAATGCCGATGCGATCAAACTCTATAGTAACGCAACTTTTGAAAATAATGGTCAACTATCAGTAACAAGTAAAGATGGTATTACTATTCATGCTATCCCAGAAGAAAATAGAACAACTATTTTCAATAATTTAGCTCAGGGTACTATAAATACTAATAAGCAAATCATTGTTAATGATGGCACAGGAACACTCGTCATTAATAACCAAGGTAATTTATCTTCAACAGCCGCACTTTTTCAAAATACACAAAATGGTCATATCCATGTGACAAACTCGAATATATTAACAGGCTTTTTAGAGAGTAGTAATACCGATACTCTCAATCTAATGAATAGTGGAAATTGGTATAATACGGCAAACTCTAGATTAGATAATTTGGTTAATACAGGTACAATTACATTTATTTCTCCTAGCAATGATCAACCACTTATGCTTACAACAGATAACTATAGTGGAGGTGGTACTTTGCTCATCAATTCCCATTGGGACGATTTAGGCAATATACTAAATGGGATATCAAAAACAGATGTACTAAAAATTAAAACGATTGATGGCAATGCTATTACTACGATTAAAATCCATGGTAATAAAATAGGTAATATTACTGCAAAAAATCAACAGCAATTTTCAACAAACGTGATTGAAGTAGAAAACGATCACAGCGGTAATTTATTTATTGGAACAGCTGAAACCTACGGCCCCTATGAAGCACAACTTAAACGCGATGGTAATAACTATCGTTGGGCATTACAATCCTTACCAAATATAGAAATCATCAATCAACCTATTGTCGGTTATATACAACAGCCATTCATTAATCGCCAAATGATATACTCACAACTTGGTAAATTACATGAACGCATTGGTGAACAACCTCATTTATTGTTTGATAAAAATGATATTAACAAACGAATCTGGACTCGAGTACGTTATGACTATGATATGTTCCAAGGTAAAAAGTGCTTTGGTACCAAAACACAATCTGGTTTTATCCAATTTGGTCAAGATTTAATGTTCAAGCTAAGTGAAGAAAAAACACAGCAATATACAGGTATTACATTTACTTATGGCTGGGCAAAAAATAGTTTCTTTGATAAATATCGTGCAGAAAACGCTATTGTTACATTAGATAAGTTTACTGGTAGTGCCAAAACAGATATGCTCTCACTTGGTAGCTACCATACTTACTATAGTTCAACGGGTTTATACATCGATACTGTTGGACAAATTTCTTGGCTACAAAACCGTTATCGTAGTCAAAATACGCAAGCTAAACAAAATGGTTATGCTTTTGGCACATCAATAGAAATAGGTAAACCATTTCCATTACTTAATCCAAATATTGCCATTGAACCACAAGCTCAAATCAGCTATCAATCTTTATGACTAAAAAGTTTTAACGATGGCATTAAAACAATACAGAAAAACCATCAAGATAGCTGGATAACTCGCATTGGTACTCGTGTCACATGGAATAACAATAAACAGAACCATGAGCCTATCTTTTATATTAGTGCTAACTTACTTAAAATGTTAAAAGGTGAAAAAAGCCAAATAAAAATTGATAACCAAATAGCAAGTGAACACTTCAGTGATTTAGCCGTAGAATTTGGTCTTGGAGGACAACTTCCACTGACACAAAATCTCACCCTTCACGCCAATATGCATTATATATTAGGTATTCAAGATCGTAATAAAGTCTATCGCAATTCAACGCTTTCACGTGAATCTTACAATAGCTACTTAGGTATTCGCTATACTTGGTAATGAATTTGCGAGTAAAAGCTCTCTATTATCTAATAAAATAATAGAGAGCTCTTATCCCTATCTTAAAAAACTTGCTTGCAAATTAAGAAAAAAATACCACGTATTATAGGATACAAAACAAGCAAATTATTTACTCAAGTACTTCCGCTATCCCACTATTTTTCAGGGAAATAAAAGTATTTAAGCTGTCAATTTTCCCCATTTTACGCTATTCTATGCAGTATTTTCTCAAATAAATTCTTTCCGCAAATTGCGGTTAAAATCATAAGGTAAAACTATGCAAGAACAATACCGTCCCGATTTGATTGAGCCAGAAGTTCAACAATATTGGCAACAAAATAAAACATTTAAAGCGATTAAAGATACAAATAAACCGAAATATTACTGCCTTTCTATGTTCCCTTATCCTTCAGGTCGTCTGCACATGGGACACGTGCGTAACTATACTATTGGCGATGTCGTTTCACGTTATCAACGTATGAATGGTAAAAATGTGTTACAACCAATGGGTTGGGATGCATTTGGTTTACCTGCGGAAGGTGCTGCAATCAAAAATAAAACTGCACCAGCTAAATGGACTTACGAAAACATTGAATATATGAAAAATCAGCTCAAAATTTTAGGCTTTGGTTTTGATTGGGATCGTGAAGTGACAACTTGCAAACCAGAATACTACAAATGGGAGCAATGGTTTTTTACTGAATTATACAAAAAAGGATTAGTGTATAAAAAAACCTCAACCGTAAACTGGTGTCCAAACGATGAAACCGTATTAGCGAATGAACAAGTTCATGAAGGTTGCTGCTGGCGCTGTGATACTCCTGTAGAACAAAAAGAAATCCCACAATGGTTCATTAAAATTACCGACTATGCAGAACAATTATTAGGTAGCTTAGATTATTTACCACAATGGCCAGATCAAGTAAAAACGATGCAACGTAATTGGATCGGTCGTTCTGAAGGGGTGGAAATTACCTTTAAATTAGATGGGTTAGATCAACATTTAACTGTTTATACTACACGTCCCGATACTTTCTTTGGTGTTTCTTATGTCGCAGTTGCGGCAGCACATCCTATTGCAGAGCTTGCGGCTAAAAATAACTCAGAATTAGCCCAATTCATTCAAGATGCAAAAAATACTAAAGTAGCAGAAGCTGAACTGGCTACAATGGAAAAGAAAGGTATGCCAACGGGACTATTCGTCATTCATCCATTAACTGGTGAGAAATTACCCGTTTGGGTCGCAAATTTTGTTTTAATGCATTATGGTACTGGTGCAGTCATGGCAGTCCCAGGACATGATGATCGTGATCATGAGTTTGCACAAAAATATCATTTGGCGATCAAACAAGTGATTGAGCCACTTGATGGCAGTGCATGGGATGTCCAAAAAGCTGCTTTTACTGAATATGGTCGTGTTATTAATTCTGCTGAATTTAATGGTTTAGATTTTGAGACCGCCTTTAATAACATTGCGGCTAAATTAACACAAATGGGAGTGGGTAAAAAGCAAGTAAATTATCGCTTACGCGATTGGGGTGTTTCTCGCCAACGTTACTGGGGAGCACCAATCCCAATGCTCACCTTAGAAAATGGTGATGTCGTGCCTGCACCATTGCAAGATTTACCTATTGTGTTGCCTGAAGACGTGGTCATGGATGGCGTAAAAAGCCCAATTAAAGCCGATCCTGAATGGGCGAAAACAACTTATAATAACCAAATTGCCTTCAAAGAAACCGATACTTTTGATACCTTCATGGAATCCTCTTGGTACTATGCACGCTATACTTCACCTACCTTTGCGGAAGCAATGTTAGATAAAGAAGAAACAAATTATTGGTTACCAGTAGATCAATACATTGGAGGTATCGAACATGCCACAATGCACTTATTATATTTCCGCTTCTTCCATAAATTATTGCGCGATGCAGGTTTTGTCACCAGCGATGAACCCGCAGATAAATTGCTCTGTCAAGGCATGGTATTAGCTGATGCATTCTATTATACCTCACCAACTAATGAGCGTATTTGGGTTTCGCCAACAGAAGTGACCTTAGAGCGTGATGAAAAAGGTCGAATCATTAAAGCATTTGATAAAGAAGGTCGCGAACTTGTGCATTCAGGTATGACCAAAATGTCAAAATCCAAAAATAATGGGATAGACCCACAAGAAATGGTAGAAAAATATGGTGCAGATACCGTTCGTTTATTTATGATGTTTGCTTCACCAGCTGAAATGACATTAGAGTGGCAAGAGTCAGGTGTAGAAGGTGCTAAGCGTTTCCTCGGTCGTTTATGGAATCTCGCTTTTGAATACAACAAAAATCCTGCAGAAACATCTATAGAACCAACCGCACTTTCAGCTAACCAAAAGGCATTACGCCGTGATGTGCATAAAACAATTGCTAAAGTAAGCGATGACATCGGTCGCCGTCAAACATTCAATACTGCAATTGCAGCAATTATGGAGCTAATGAATAAATTAACTAAAGCACCATTAGAAGAAGCACAAGATCGCGCTATTATGGCTGAAGCATTAAGTGCAGTAGTGCGTATGCTTTATCCAATCACACCACATATCTGTTTCCAATTATGGAAAGAATTAGGCAATCAAGAAACTATTGATTTTGCACCTTGGGTGGAAGCAGATGCTACAGCAATGATTGATGATGAAAAATTAGTCGTTGTACAAGTAAATGGTAAAGTACGTGCGAAAGTCACTGTGCCTGCCAACATGGGTGAAGAGGAAATTAAGCAAGTTGCCTTATCAGACAATAATGTAAGTAAGCACTTAGAAGGTTTAACTATTGTAAAAACCATCTATGTACCAGGTAAATTATTTAGCTTTGTCGCGAAATAATTTATGATTTATCTTAACTTTTCCCTCTAGTTTCAGAGGGAAATGAAGGATCTAACTATGTTGAAACAACTGAAACACATTTTGCTCATAACAAGTGTCTGCCTGATAAGCGCTTGTGGTTTTCAATTCCAAAATGGTGGGTTAATTCCGCAAGAATTGCAAACTTTGACTTTAGAAAGTAGTGACCCTTACAGCGAAATGACCATTGTACTAAGAAAGCAGTTGCAGCTAAACAACATTAATTTAGTTGATGCTCAACAAACTATCCCAGTACTACGCTTAAATAAAATCACAATGAGTGACAAAGTCGCGTCGATTTTTAAGCGTGGACGTGAAGCAGAAAAAGTTCTAATTTTAGAAGTAGACGCGATGGTAAAATTGCCAAATCAGGCACCATTCCCAATTTCTGCAAAAGTAAACCGCACTTTCTTTGATAACTCACGTGCCGCTTTAGCTAAATCAGCAGAAAAAGAGGTCATCTGGCATGATATGCGTGAACAAGCTGCACGCCAATTAATTACTAAAATGGTCGCGCTACAACATCAAGTCAAGCCAAAATAATGAATCGTATTTCCACTGAACAACTCGGGTCTTCTCTCCAGCATAGACTGGCAAAGCTCTATTATTTAGTGGGGCAAGATCCTTTATTGCTTAGTGAAAGCCAAGATCTAATCAGCCAAGCCGCCCTGATGCAAGGGTTTGATGAAAAAAATGTCATTTCTGTTGATAGTAACACAAATTGGAATGATTTATTTGAACGCTGCCAATCAATGGGGCTATTCTTCAATAAACAAATTCTCTTCCTCAATTTGCCAGAAAATCTCTCGACAACGTTGCAACAACAGTTGCAAGAACTGATTTCGCTGTTAAATGAAGACATATTACTTGTTTTGCAATTAACCAAGCTGACAAAAACAACGGAAAAACAAAAGTGGTTTATACAAAGTCATGATTACGATCCACAAGCAATCTTAGTCAGCTGCCAAACGCCAAATATTGAACAATTACCACGTTGGATCAGTAATCGTGCTAAAACGATGGGGCTGACGATTGAAGAACAAGCGATTCAATTACTTTGTTATAGCTACGAAAATAATTTACTTGCCTTAAAACAAAGCTTACAACTACTGGCTTTGCTCTATCCTGATAGCAAATTAACTTACCAGAGAGTACAAGCTACTGTTGAGCAATCCTCCGTATTTACGCCGTTTCAATGGGTTGATGCGTTATTAGAAGGTAAAATAAAACGTGCACAGCGTATTCTAATGGGGCTACAAGCTGAAGATGTGCAACCTATTATTTTATTACGTACTTTACAACGTGACTTAATGACATTGTTAGTATTATCAAAACCGCAACATAAAGCACCAATTCGTTCCAACTTACCTGTCCAGCAATTACGAGAACAATTTGATAAATTAAAGGTATGGCAGAATCGACGACCACTATTTAGTCAGGCTTTTCAACGCCTGACTTATAAACAACTTTACCTTATTTTCCAACAACTTGCTCAACTTGAACGTGCAGTAAAACAAGAGTTCAGTCAAGATATTTGGGATAAGTTGGCAGAACTTAGTGTAGTTATTTGTCAGCCAAACAATATGGCATTACTTTCTCACTAAAGAGAGTTTCACTCAATATCCCTCTCAATTTAGACAAAATTTTAATCAATAAAATTAAAATTAAATTGTTTATTTATTCAACAACAAAGGTATAATGCATTGCCTTTTGGCATTTTTTATACAAAATTAAACTATTAATTAAGGATGAACTTATGAAAAAATTATTCGCAGTAATCACTTTATCAGGTATTGCTATGACCGCTTCTGCTGCTGATTTAGCACCAACTTGTGAAAAATACTTCACAGAATATGAAGGCTTCCTTAAAAATGTACCAGCTGAACAAGCGGCTGTGATTAAACAACAATATGATGCTGCAAAACAGCAACTTGCCGCGATGCCAAAAGACATGCAAGAACAAACTTGTAATCAAGCCGTTGAGCAGCTTAAACAAATGAAAGCAGCAATGGGGCAAAAATAGTTTGCTTAAATAACAAACAATATAACCAGTTACTTCTAATTGATAATAATAAACCCTGCTATTGCAGGGTTTATTGATAGGAATAATACCACTATTCTATCGCAGCTTCTGCCAATAAACGTTGGATCAATTTCGCATTTGCTGGTGGAAATTGCCCTGCATCTAACTCACTTTGCGCGAGCCAAAAACCTTCTTGTCCCTCACGTCCAAAAGGTTCCCCAAACCATTCATCCACTAAATAAAAATAAAATGAAATGACTTTGGTAGGATACTCAAACTGAAAACGTTCATATAATTCTGCATGTAAAATATGAATACCAATTTCTTCTTCCAATTCTCGTTTTAGGGCTTGTTGCGGCGTTTCTCCAGTATCGACTTTACCGCCAGGGAATTCCAAAGCTTGTGCAAAATCCTGCCCTTCTAAACGCTGAGTCAAATATATTTGACCGAACTCATTACGAATGATACCAGCAGCCACTTGAACTAATGGTTTTGTCATAGCCACTCCTTAAATTGAAAAAGTGCGGTACTATTTTCAAAAATTCTGCAAAATCAGACCGCACTTTTCATCCCCATTAAAGTTAAACAATAAAATTAATATTTTGCTTTACTGCCATGGCAATGTTTATATTTCTTACCTGAACCACAAGGACAAGGCTCATTACGCCCCACTCTACGTTCACTGACCGATTCATCATTCTGATTATCCTCAGAATTATAATGCATTGCTGCATTTTCACGACGAGCCATTTCTTGGCGCATGCGTTCTGCTTGTTCAACTTCCTCTTGAGTACGCACTTGAACTCGGCTTAAAGTAGTAACAACACTCAGTTTAAGTGCATCAAGCATATCAGTAAACATTTGGAAGCATTCTTTTTTGTATTCTTGTTTTGGATCTTTCTGTGCATAACCACGTAAATGAATCCCACGGCGCAAATGATCCATTGCTGACAGATGCTCTTTCCAAAGCTCATCTAAAGTTTGCAGCATAACCCCTTTCTCAAAGTGACGCATAGTCTGCTCACCAACAATGGCTTCTTTTTGTTTATACTCCGCAACAGCCGCTTCTAATATACGCTGACGTAATGCATCTTCATCAAAATGATTATCTTCTTCTAACCATCTTGCCAGCGGTAAATCTAAAGCAAAGTCCTGTTTCAAACGTTGCTCTAATGCTGGTACATCCCACATTTCCTCCAATGATTGTGGCGGAATATATTGATCAATCACTTGATTAAATACATCTTCACGAATAACATCAATCGTTTCTGAAATATTCTCGTTATCTAATAATGTATTACGCTGTGCATAAATGGCATGACGTTGATCATTTGCCACATCATCAAACTCAAGCAGATTTTTACGTCCATCAAAGTTATGTGCTTCCACTTTAGCTTGAGCTGAAGCAATCACTTTCGTCAACATTTTTGACTCCATGGCTTCACCAGCAGTACTAAATGCTTTACGCATTAAGTTCAATTTACCTTCATTTAAGTAAATACGCATTAAAGCATCATCAAGTGATAAATAGAAGCGTGATGATCCGGGATCACCTTGTCGCCCAGAACGGCCACGTAACTGATTATCAATACGACGTGACTCATGGCGTTCTGTACCAATAATATGCAAACCACCAGCTGCTTTCACAATATCATGACGTTCTTGCCATGCACTATGAATAGCATCTATTTGTTCCTGTGTTGGGTTGTCTAACTTAGCGATTTCCGCTTTCCAGTTACCCCCTAAAACAATATCAGTACCACGACCCGCCATATTTGTCGCGATTGTCACTGCACCAGGATAACCTGCGTTAGCAACAATTTCAGCTTCTTGTGCATGGAATTTTGCATTTAATACATTATGTTTAATCCCTGCTTTTTTCAGCGCATGAGAAAGTAATTCTGATTTTTCAATAGAAACGGTTCCTACTAAAACAGGTTGATTACGCGCAACACAATCTTTGATATCATCAATAATCGCATTAAATTTATATTCTTCATTTTCAAACATAATATCGGTACGATCATCACGAATCATAGGGCGGTTAGTCGGTACGACAATAGTTTCTAAGCCATAAATTTGTTGGAATTCAAAAGCTTCAGTATCCGCTGTCCCTGTCATCCCTGCCAATTTTTCATACAAACGGAAGTAATTTTGGTAAGTAATGGAAGCAACTGTTTGGTTTTCACTTTGAATACGTACACCTTCTTTGGCTTCAATGGCTTGATGCAACCCATCAGACCAACGACGACCAGCCATTGTACGACCAGTGTGTTCATCAACAATGACTATTTCTCCATCTTTTACAATGTAATCAACATCACGCTCAAACAACGTATGCGCACGTAATGCAGCATAAACATGATGTAACAAAGAAATTTTAGAGGGTGAATAAAGTGATTCTTCTGCTGACATTAATCCTTGCGCGGTCAACCACTGCTCAACTTTTTCCTGTCCTCTTTCAGTTAAATGCGCTTGTTTAGTTTTTAAATCTAACGTGAAATCACCATCACCCTGATATTCTTCACTGTCTTCTTTATCCTGCTTAATTAAGTTTGGAATTAACTTATCTACAGTAATATAAAGCTCAGAGCTGTCTTCTGCTTGCCCTGAAATGATTAACGGTGTACGCGCTTCATCAATTAAAATTGAGTCAACTTCATCCACTAAAGCATAGTGCAAATAACGCTGAAAACGTTCTTCAGCAGCATGTGCTAAATTATCACGCAAATAATCAAAGCCTAACTCACTGTTTGTCGCATAAGTCACATCGGCGGCATAGGCTTCACGTTTTTGCTCTGGTGATAGACCTGGTACATTGACACCCACCGTCATCCCTAAGAATTCAAATAATGGACGATTTGTTTCGGCATCTCGACGAGCAAGATAATCATTAACTGTTACGACATGAACACCTTTACCCGTTAGTGCATTTAAATAACACGGCAGCGTTGCTGTTAATGTTTTTCCTTCCCCAGTACGCATTTCAGCAATACAGCGATTTGTTAATACCATACCACCTAATAATTGCACATCAAAATGGCGCATACCTAACACACGCTTGCTCGCTTCACGTACAGTAGCAAAAGCCTCTGGTAGAATTTGCTCTAAGCCTTCACCCTGCGCTAAACGCGCTTTAAACTCATTTGTTTTCGCCTTTAGTTCCTCATCATTTAATGCTTCGAACGCTGGCTCTAATTTATTAATCTTAACTACAATTTTATTTAAACGACGTAAAATACGATCATTACGGCTACCAAAAACTTTTGTGAGAATACTTCTAAGCATAATTTTTTTCTTCTAATTAAAAATAAATAATAAAAACATTCTGTTTCATTTTTTAATAAAAACAGAATTCATACTACAAAGATGGGAGTTAAGAAAAATAAGGGCCCGCTCGAATCGGTGGAACTGAATAGACAAGAACAGCCTCAAAGTGCGGTTCATTTTTTAGAAGGTTTTGTTTTTGTTGAGGAGTAACAGCTGTTTTACGCTGCTGTTGCTGAACTTGTTGAACTAATGCAACAACACGTGAAATTTGTTGTTGAACAAACTGAGGATTTTGATAATTCTCACTCGCGATATTAGATTGATTTGCCAACCCTTGTGCTTCAGGTAATGCCAAAATCGCAATCATACTTAACAGTAATTGCGACCAAAAACTATGCTTACCTTTCGTTAAAATCATCATTACGCCTGCTACCAAAAAATCTTTCGTATTGTAGCGGAAATTCGCTACAATGTCATAGATATTGGGGTAAAAAGTGAGAAAACAAGCCTATGAGATATGAAAAGCCAGTCAATGTGAAAGAATTACTAGAAAATTCCAGTTTAGCCAAAATAATGAAAAAAGGATTGTTTTTAAACGAGCTAAATTTACACTTACAACAACACTTTCCAAAACAATATCAGGGGCTATATAAAGTAGCAAATTTGGAGCAAGATACACTTTATTTAGAAGTTGCGAATGCTATTGTTCGCCAAGCACTTATGTTTCAGCAAAAAAGTTTATTAGCTTTAGTCAATATAAATTATCCTGAAGTAAAAACGATTAAATTTCATATCAATCCAAGTCTACTATCCGTATAATCTAGCCTTGTTAAAACAGCAAAATTGCTAGGCTTCCTCGTCACTTATTTGTTAATTCGATTTTGTTTTCGCGCTGAATACTGCAATTAATTCAGACACTTTGATTCGTCTATCGGGTTGTTGACTAATTGAACGTTGTACTTGAACAGCTTTTAATTTAGCTTTCTGATAAATATCACGTGTAAATGCCGTATCATGATTTGAAATTACAACAGAAATTTTCCGTTCTTCTGCTGTACGTTTTGCTAACTCTGCTAGCGTTTTTTGATGCTGAGAAGAAAACTCATTACCTGCATAACTGGTAAAATTGCTTTCTTGAACTAACGGCGCATAAGGTGGATCGCAATAAATGATGGATTTTTCATCGGCCAGAGAAAAAGTATGCTGAAAATCGGCACAGATAAACTCCGCATTTTGCGCTTTTTGCGCAAAATAACGTAATTCCACTTCAGGAAAATAGTGCCTTTTATAAGAACCAAATGGGACATTAAATTCATTTTTTGAATTGTAACGACATAGCCCATTAAAACCAAAACGATTGAGATATAAGAAAATTACTGAACGCTCAAATGCATCAGTTGAACGATTAAACTGCTCTCGCTGTGCATAATAATACATGCTTGTATTGGCTTCTGGATGAAAAAAAACCACTTTACAAGCTTCAATATAACGTTCCACATCTGCCTTAACCAAATTAAATAAATTAATTAAATCTGGATTAATATCTGCCAAGATATAACGCTCAAAATTTGTATTTAAAAATACTGCTCCTGCACCAACGAAAGGCTCAACTAAGCATTTATTCTTTTTAGGCAATACTTTATTAATTTCTTCTGTTAAACGAAATTTCCCACCTGCCCATTTCAAAAATGGACGGTATTTTATTGCAGGTAATCTAGCATTTTTTTTGAAGCCTAAATGTTTTGCTTTAATAGGCTGTTTTCGACGAGGAGGCATGGATTAATCAACCTGAGTACAACAACGTATCGCGTCTAACACCAGTTGTTGGTCAGTATCTGTTGCGACATAAGCTTTGCCTAATGCTTTCAATAAAATAAAACGTAATTTTCCAGCTAATACTTTTTTATCGCGCATCATATGCGGCAAATAATCTTCTGGTTGCATAATATCAGGCGAAGTTGTTGGTAAATTAGCACGCACAAGCAATTTTTCAAAACGAGCAACATCATCGCGCATTAAATACCCTAATTTCTCTGAAAGCACTGCTGCCATCAGCATGCCTACTGCAACAGCTTCACCATGTAACCAATTTCCATAACCTAAGTGTGTTTCAATTGCATGACCAAAAGTATGTCCTAAATTCAATAATGCACGATCACCTTGCTCAGTTTCATCACGTGCAACAACATCTGCTTTAATTTGGCAACAACGAGCAATACATTGCTGTAAATAAACTTGTTCTAAAGCGACAAGACTATCAATATGTTGCTCTAGCCAATTAAAAAATTCACTATCGAGAATAGCACCATACTTAATCACTTCAGCCAAACCCGCATTGACTTCACGTTTTGGTAGGCTATTTAAGGTTAAAGTATCAACAATTACACAACAAGGCTGATAAAAAGCACCAATCATGTTTTTTCCTAGCTCATGATTTACTGCTGTTTTTCCACCAACTGAAGAGTCCACTTGTGCTAACAATGTAGTTGGAATTTGGATAAAACGAACACCTCGTTGATAACTTGCTGCTGCATAACCAGCAATATCACCAATCACACCACCTCCCAATGCAATAATCGTGGTATCTCTCCCATGATTAGCCTGTAAAAGAGCGGTAAAAATCAAATTCAACGAATCTAAAGTTTTGTATTTTTCCCCATCAGGCAATAATACATTTTCAACTAAGCATCCTTTTTTCTCTAAGATTTCTGTGACTTGGCGAAGGTAATATTGTGCAACTGTTGGGTTAGTCACGATCATCACTTTATCACCCGATTTTAATGGGTAACAATTCTCATCTGACAATAAACCTGCACCAATATAAATTGGATAACGGCGCTCTTTTAACTCAACATTCACACATTGCATTGTTTATCCTATTTTTTAACCATTAAGATTATCAATTAAATCCATAATTTGTGTTGCCATTACTTTTGCACTTTGCTCATCTGTTGGCAAAGTAATATCTGCAATTTCTTCATACAAAGGATTACGAATTTTAGCCAAATCTTCTAATACCTGGCGAGGATCATCTACTTCTTGCAATAACGGGCGTTTTTTATCACGTTGTGTACGCTGATACTGTTTCTCAACTGTCGTTTCTAAATAAATCACGATACCACGTGCAGATAAATGGTTACGATTTTCTTTTGACAATACCGCACCACCACCAGTTGAAAGCACAATACCTTGTCTTTGTGTTAGTTCATTAATAATACGCTCTTCACGCTTACGAAAACCCGCTTCGCCTTCGACATCAAAAATCCAACTGATGTCCGCACCAGCACGTTGCTCAATTTCACCGTCCGAATCCACAAAGTCCATATTTAATAGCTGTGCTAGTTGGCGACCAATTGTGCTTTTTCCAGCGCCCATTGGTCCAATTAAGAAAATATTACGCTTTTCTGCCATCTCTAATTTTTCTTCTTGTTCATTAAAATATTGATAATTATGATCTTTTACAAAATAGAGAAACGACCTAAATCGGTCGCAAAAAGATCACCCAAAAAATAATTTCGATTATCGCAATAAATCACCCTATTTTTCAACCTTCGTGGGCGATTTATTTGCGATATTTACTTGGTTAGAACGAAAGTGCGGTCTATTTTGAGAATTTTTTATCAGGGCGTTTCTGCTCTAACTTCGCCACTGCTTCATTTTGTCTTAAAATATGTGGAGTCACAAAGATAACAAGTTCTCTTTTTTGATGGCGTTCACTTTCTTTACTAAACAAACGTTTTAATACAGGTAAATCACCAAGCACTGGAACTTTGTCTACACCTTTAGTTATCGTATCATGAAATACACCGCCTAAAACAATAGTTTCACCATCTTTTGCAAAAACTTGCGTATTAATTTCTTGTTTATCTATCGAAACAATCTCGCCTTTATCATAAGCCACTCTCGGTCCTAACGAATTTTGACTCACAACCAAATCTAACAAAATAGTGTTATCTTTTGAGATCTGTGGTGTAACATCTAAGCCTAATACGGCCTCACGAAATTCTATAGATTGCGTATTATTCTTGCCACTCGTAATGACATAGGGAATTTCCGTGCCTTGTTTAATACTGGCACTTTTCTTATTTGTCGTCAGCAAGCGCGGGCTAGCGATAATTTCAACATTGTTTTCGCGTTCAAGTGCCGTTAATTCCAGGTCCAATAAGCGCCCATTAATTTTGGCTAATTGTAAAGCAACAGTTCCTGCTGGCGTGACATTCGTTGCAAAATTGACATTGAGATGATCCTGAATATTTACCAATCCATTGCCTTCTAAACTACCTGACACCGAATGCACATTTTGTGTTGGCTCAAACATTCCCCAGCGTACGCCTAACTCTTTTAAGCTCTCATCCGTCATAGTCACAATTCTTGCTTCAATCACAATTTGCTCAACGGGTTTATCCATTTCCATCACTAATTGTTTAATATCTCGGACAGATTCAGCTTGATCTTGGATTAGCAATAAATTACTACGCTCATCAAAGCTGATACTGCCATTCGCCGACAATAAAGAACCATTACCCGTAGTTAATGATTTCATCACTTCTTCTGCCTTAGCAAATTGCAATTTTACTGACGTAGTAACTAAATTAGTCGCGACTGGAGCATTGTCATTTACTACACTGTCAGTTTTAAAGCTGCGGCTTAAATAGTACAACTTGCCTTCTTTGTGTAATTCCAGTTGTTTAATCTTAGCAACAGCGTGTAGAAGCTGATCAAAAGTAGTTTGTTCTAATTGCAGTGATAATGCGCCATCTAATTCATCATCAATGACGAGGTTTTTATTTTGTTGTAATGCCAATTGTTGTAAAGTTTCTACTAACGGAGCTTGCTTCAAGCGAATATAAAAAGTATCACTAGGTTGAGCTACTGCACACCAAACAAAACTTAACCAAAATAGACCGCACTTAATACTAGGCTTAATCCATGTCTGCATATTATCTTCCTAAAGCTTAATGAATAATGTGGCGCTGTCAGTACAACTTTGTTTATTTTTCCAATAAGTAAGAGTGACACCTTGTTTGCTAATTTGCTGAATCAGAAAGCCTTCTGGCGTTAATAGTTGATTAAGAGAAGCACTCTGAAGCTGTTTCCCTGCATTGACAAAAAGCGCTTGCCATTCTGTTTGCTGCTGTAACACCCCAATTAACTTCAATTCATCTAGACTATCCGTTGGGAACAATGCTGACTGTGCAATATTACAAGAAGTAAGTAACATTGATTTTTCGGTTTTCAAAACAACATGTCTCTGCTCTTGTCGTTGAGTTCGATCAAAGGGATCTGCTTGTACACTAAGTGCAAAGCTAAACACAACAAGTGCGGTCAATTTTTGCATTATTTTCACTCCTCTATTGGCTGTAATTGCAACAAAATATCCGCTTGTATTGATCCTCCCTCTACATATTCACTTTTCACTAATTGCAATTTATTAAGTCTTAATTGTGGATACTGAAGTAAAAGTGCGGTTAAAAATTGTTGAAAATCGGCAAAATAGCTTTGAAATTGCAAATTAAGTTGTGGAAAAGAATGAAATGCCCATTCAGTAGAATGCAATATGATTTTGTCAGAATATTGCTGAATATATTGATTTATTTTCACAACTTTATTTGTCAATATTGGAGTTAAAGCAGACTGTGCCATATGTTGTTTTAAACTGGCTAAAATCTGCTGTTTATGCTGTAAATGTTGTGTTTGCTCAGTTAACTCAACTCCAATTTGCCTAATCTGTTGATATTGCTGGCTAATTTGAAATATCGTATATACCCATCCAACAATAACCAAGAGAACAAGTAAAATTGTTCGTCGAATAAAAGATAAACTCAATAGCTTGCCAAATAAAGTATCTGGATTAGTTAAATAGTTCAACATATATGATTTACTCCTCTGCTAATTGCAGCTCAAACTGAAAAGAAATTTGTTGTGACTCGGGTTGAAAATGAGTTAGCTTCACTTGCTTAAACAAGGAATGAGATGAAAGAAACTGATTTAAACGCTCAAATTCTGCCTGACTCACGACATCCCCTGTCAAAATGAGCAACGTAGTCTGCCAATTTAATTCAACTAGCTCCCCTTGCTCTAATGGTAATTTTGCTATGCACTCTAAAAGCATACGGAGCTTTTCTGTAGAGAGTAAAAATGTTTTTTCTTGCACTGCATGACGTTGCCGTAATTGTGACAATTGATAGTTCACTTGTTGCAAAGTTGCAGTAATTTTCTGTAAATTAGCTCGCTCTGATATTTGCTGTTGTGTCAATGATTCAGATAATAATAACAAGGCAAAATTGCCTGCAATGAAGCAAGTGAATACAACGAAAAATTGTATCGCAAATATTATTAAACGTTGCTGATATTGCTTCTGCCGCCAAGGTAATAGATTCAAATGGTATTTCACTTTTTATCCCGTCAAAATTATTTATTGCTTCAAACAACACTGGACAATTGTGTACCCCACAATGCATTGCCTAGCGCAATTACAGGTAAATCGGTATGCAACTCGATCCAATCTGGCGGCACAGCAGTTTGTGAATGACAGTAAACTATCACTTGCTTGGGTCGATGCTCATAACGTTGACAAAATTGGGTATAAAGTGTGATCAAATCTGAATGGGCTTGTTGCAAGACAAGATGTTGATATTTTTGTTCCTCAATAGCAATACAGCCTTGTTCGTCTTGATATAAAAACAATGTCGCTGCGCACTTCACTTGAGGCATGAGAAATTGGAAAGCGCGTAAAATCGTATGTGCTAAATTGTCTAACACGTCAATATTTAGTGCCGATAACTCGGCTAAATATTGTTGCACAATCGACTTTTGAATGGCAAAAAGACTGAGTTGGAAGCCTTGTTGTACTATGCCTGCACAATAATCAAACCAAAGTGTAGATATAGGAATTGATAATTCTTGTTCTAATAGAAAGTGACATTGCTGTTCACATTCTTGATCATTCAATTGTTGTGGTAATAATATACTTTTTGTCCAAATTTGATGAGGCGAAATCGCGGCAACAAAAGATAAACGCGTTTTTTGCTTGCTTTCCAAACAAGCAAGAATCTTATTCTTAGCCTCTGCTAACATTGCTACCTTTGTACAAAATCTATGCGGCTTATGTTGCATATCTAACCAGACAAATTCAACATTGTGTCCACGTTGCCACACACCCACTTGAGTTAAAGTTGTCGAAAATCCCCACATTTCATGCCTCTTCTTTACTGATTATTTACATTTTTGCTGAACTTTTAGCTTTGGATTTAGTCTTGTTATCTTTATACTGTGAATAATTTTTTGAGTTTTTTAATAAACGAGCATTAACCAAGAGAGAATTTTTCGATGCGGATCGCAAAATTAATATTAAGTACCCTATTAACGTTAATTGTATTGGGTTGTGTCGCGGTAGGTGCGGTATATGTCTATTTGAAAGCAGATTTACCTGATGTAGAAAGCCTAAAAACGGTTGAATTACAACAACCTATGCAAATTTATACTGCGGATGGGAAACTTATTGGTGAAGTCGGTGAACAACGCCGTATCCCTGTGCCATTAGCACAAATCCCACAGCCTCTTATCAATGCAGTCCTCGCAACAGAAGATAATCGTTTCTATGATCATCATGGTTTAGATCCTATTGGGATTGCTCGTGCCATTATAGTAGCAGTCACCAAAGGCGGAGCCTCTCAAGGAGCAAGTACGATTACACAGCAGCTAGCGCGTAATTTCTTCTTAACTCCAGAAAAATCTATTGAACGTAAAGCAAAAGAAGCGGTTTTAGCAATTGATATTGAAAATACGCTCACTAAAAATGAAATTTTAGAGCTGTATTTAAATAAAATTTATCTAGGCTATCGCTCTTATGGTGTTGCTGCTGCGGCAAAAACCTATTTTGGTAAAGAGTTAGATCAATTAACCCTATCTGAAATGGCAGTTATTGCAGGTTTACCAAAAGCACCTTCTACAATGAATCCAATCTATTCATTAAAACGGGCGACCGAACGACGTAATATTGTGTTAGGGCGTATGCTGACCACAAAATACATCACGCAAGAAGAATATGATGTAGCAATTAAAGAACCTATTGTTGCGAGTTATCATGGCGCACAAATTGATTTCCGTGCAGATTACGTCACTGAAATGGCACGCCAAGAAATGGTAAGACGCTTTGGTGAAGAAAAAGCCTATACTAGTGGCTTTAAAGTTTACACAACTGTGCTGTCAAAAGATCAAGCAGAAGCACAAAAAGCGCTACGTCATAATTTAATTGATTATGACATGCGTCATGGCTATCGTGGGGGAGCACCACTCTGGCAAAAAGAGGAAACGCCTTGGGAACAAGATCGCATTATTGGATTCTTAAAGAAACTGCCAAATTCTGAACCGCTCTTACCTGCAGCAGTATTAGCTACAAATAAAACAGGCGCGGAATTACTGCTATCCTCTGGTGAAAAAATGATTTTATCAAATAATGCAATGCGCTGGGCAGGTAAAAAAACACCCAAAGTAGGCGATCAAATTTGGGTTCGCCAACGTGATAATGGCGAATGGATTTTAGGGCAAGTGCCAGAAGTAAATTCTGCTTTAGTATCATTAAATAGTGATAATGGTGCTATTGAAGCCTTAGTCGGTGGTTTTAGCTTTGAACAAAGTAAATTTAATCGTGCAACGCAGTCTTTAGTACAAGTCGGCTCCTCAATTAAGCCTTTCATTTATGCTGCCGCATTAGAAAAAGGACTCACCTTATCCAGTGTATTACAGGATTCGCCTTTAGTATTGAAAAAAGCGGGTCAAAAGCCTTGGGCACCTAAAAATTCTCCAAATCGTTTTGACGGTCCAATGCGCTTGCGTGTAGGTCTAGGTTTATCAAAAAATATGATTGCTATTCGTGCAATGCAAATGGTCGGTGTGGAATTTACTGCTGAATTTTTACAACGCTTTGGTTTCAAAAAAGAACAATTCTTTGCTAGTGAGGCATTAGCATTAGGTGCGGCTTCATTCACGCCACTAGAGATGGCTCGAGGTTATGCTGTATTTGATAATGGTGGCTTTTTAATTGAACCTTTTATTATCAACCGTATTTTAGATAACACAGGTAAGGAGATTTTCCTCGCTAATCCCAAAATTGCTTGTATTACTTGTCATGATATTCCTGTGTTATATGGCGAAACAGAAAAATTAGATGCATTCAAAAATTATGATTTAAGCCTGACTGAAAATCTCAATATCGATGTGTCTGATGAAGGAGGTGATGAACTTGGTGATATCATACCAGATATTCCAGATCTACAACCTATTAGCACTAACACAATTGATGAAAGTAATTTACATTTCATGGCAGCGGCTAAAACAGATAATTCAGAAACACAGTATGCTCCACGCGTAATCAGTGGTGAATTAGCCTTTTTAGTGCGTAGTGCTTTAACATCAGCAATTTATGGTGAAGCAGGTAAAAGCTGGGTTGGAACAAGCTGGCGCTTATCCAAAGCATTCAAACGCCAAGATATTGGCGGCAAAACGGGTACAACCAATAATTCTAAAGTCGCTTGGTATGCGGGATTTGGCGCACATTTGACTACAGCGGTTTACGTTGGGTTTGATGATAATAAACGCAACTTAGGTCGTGGCGAAGCAGGTGCTAAAACGGCTATGCCAGCTTGGCAAGCTTACATGCAAGCCAGTTTAGCCGATATCCCTGAACGTAAATTAACACCGCCACCAAATATTGTAGAAAAACGCATTGACACAGGCTCTGGTTTATTAACAGGCAGTGGCGGACGGATTGAATACTTCATCAATGGTACCGAACCTAAACGTACTTACGTTGAAGAACAAGGCTACTACATACCTTCTGATTTTACTAACCCTGATAGTAATTCATCAGTAGGCGACCGAGAAGAACTCTTCTAAAATCTACCGCACTTTTGACAATAAAAGTGCGGTCTCTTTTTTATAATTTCTATTTTTAAGGCAATATTTATGCTCAGTTATCGTCACAGTTTTCATGCAGGTAATCACGCCGATGTATTAAAACACATTGTATTAATGCTAATTATTGAAAATCTCCAATTAAAAGAAAAGGGCTTCTATTATTTAGATACACATGCTGGCGTAGGACGTTATCGCTTATTTAGTGAAGAAGCAGAAAAAACAGCAGAATTTGCCGAAGGTATTGGACGGCTTTGGCAACGTGATGATCTACCCGAAGAAATTGCACGCTATGTTAAAGTAATTAAAAAATTCAATTATGGCGGTAAAGAATTACGTTATTACGCAGGTTCACCATTGATTGCTGCAACGATGCTACGCGCACAAGATCGTGCCTTATTCACTGAATTACACCCTAGCGATTTTCCACTGCTGCGTAACAATTTTAAAGATTTTCAAAATGTGACAAGCAAAAGAGAAAATGGTTTTCAACAATTAAAAGCTACTTTACCCCCAAAAGAAAGACGTGGTTTAGTCTTAATTGATCCACCTTATGAATTAAAAGAAGATTATGATTTAGTGGTGCAGGCTGTCGAGGAAGGTCATAAACGCTTTGCGACGGGCACTTATGCAATTTGGTACCCTGTTGTGTTACGTCAACAAATTAAACGTATGCTACGCAACTTCGAAAATACTGGGATTCGTAAAATCTTACAAATTGAATTAGCTGTTCGTCCAGATAGCGAACAACGCGGAATGACAGCCAGTGGTATGATTGTGATTAATCCACCTTGGACACTTGAACAACAAATGAAAAAAATTCTGCCTTATTTAACTCAAACGCTAGTCCCAGAAGGAACCGGCAGTTGGTCAGTTAGATGGGTAGTGCCAGAATAAGCTATTACCAATTAAACTGATTTACAATGTCATTTTGCTTTATGTTTGTTTATTCGGCAAAATGATGACAGATTTATTGTAATTATGTGAATTTAGAAAGGAATGCAACAATGACAAAACATTATGATTATATTGCTATCGGTGGCGGTAGCGGTGGTATTGCCTCAATCAATCGTGCAGCAAGCTACGGCAAAAAATGTGCCATCATCGAAGCTAAACATTTGGGTGGTACTTGCGTCAATGTGGGCTGTGTGCCAAAGAAAGTCATGTGGTATGGCGCACAAGTAGCTGAAGCAATCCATCTTTATGCGCCAGATTATGGTTTCGATCTGAATGTGAATAAATTTGACTTTGCCAAATTAGTTGAAAACCGACAAGCTTATATTAGTCGTATTCATACTTCTTACAATAATATTTTAGCCAAAAATAATGTTGATGTTATTCAAGGATTTGCTAAGTTTGTTAATGCTAATACAGTAGAAGTGAATGGCGAACACATTACAGCGGATCATATTTTAATCGCCACGGGTGGTCGCCCAAGCCGCCCAAACATTGTGGGTGCAGAATATGGAATCGATTCTGATGGTGTATTTGCATTAACACAATTACCAAAACGTGTTGCTGTTGTTGGTGCAGGTTATATCGCCGTTGAACTTGCTGGTGTAATGAATAGTTTTGGAGTTGAAACCCATCTATTTGTCCGTCAGCATGCACCATTACGTCATTTTGATCCACTCATCGTAGACACATTATTAGAAGTCATGGCACAAGATGGTATCCATCTGCATACCCATGCTATTCCAAAACAAATCATAAAAAATGCAGACGGTTCATTAAACTTACAACTTGAAGATGGACGGACACAAGAAGTCGATTGCTTAATTTGGGCAATTGGTCGCCACCCTGCAACAGATGTAATTAACTTAGCTGTGACAGGGGTAAAAACTAACGAACGTGGATTTATTAAAGTAGATAAATATCAAAATACGAATATAAAAGGTATATATGCTGTCGGTGACATTATTGAAGGAGGTATTGAATTAACTCCTGTCGCCGTTGCTGCGGGTCGCCGTTTATCTGAGCGCTTATTCAATAATAAGCCAAATGAACATTTAGACTATAATTTGGTACCAACCGTCGTATTTAGCCACCCGCCAATTGGTACAGTGGGACTAACAGAGCCACAAGCAATTGAACAATACGGTGCAGAAAATGTAAAAATTTATAAATCAGCTTTCACGCCAATGTATAGTGCTGTTACACAGCATCGTCAACCTTGCCGTATGAAGCTAGTTTGTGTAGGTAAAGAAGAAAAAATCGTTGGTTTACACGGAATTGGCTTTGGCGTAGATGAAATGATTCAGGGTTTTGCTGTCGCCATTAAAATGGGGGCAACTAAAACAGACTTTGATAATACCGTTGCAATTCATCCAACGGGTTCGGAAGAATTTGTGACCATGCGTTAACACAAAAAACTACTCAAATTAAAAGGCGATATAAATCAATCAAATATCGCCTTTTTAATGAAATTTAGTAAAAATCGACCGCACTTTAGCATATCAAGCTAAGCAATCTTCTCTTTATAATGCTGACGACAAACGGATAAATAGCTGTCATTACCACCAATTTGAATTTGCGCACCATCACGCACAACTTCTCCCTGCGCATTTAAACGCAACACGAAATTAGCTTTACGTCCGCAATAACAAATGGTTTTAAGCTCTTCTAATTGATCTGCCCATGCAAGTAAGTACTGACTTCCCTCAAATAACTCTGCTTGAAAATCGGTACGCAAACCATAGCACAATACAGGAATATTAAATTTATCCACCACTTCACTGAGCTGGTGAACCTGTGCCTTAGTTAAAAATTGGGCTTCATCTACTAAAATACAATTAAGCTTTTCACGTGTTAAATGTTGTTCTATTTCAGCAAGCAAATTGCTTTCTTTATGAAAAAGCTGCGCATCCTGACTAATGCCAATACGTGAGGTCACTTTGCCTACCCCAAAACGATCATCAATTGCCGCAGTGTAAACAAGCGTATTCATATTTCGTTCTTGATAGTTATATGAAGATTGCAATAAGGTCGTCGATTTCCCTGCATTCATCGTCGAATAATAAAAATAGAGCTTTGCCATATGATTCCCGTTGTTATTTTAGTGCCCATTTCCAAAGATAATAAAAAATTGTGCCCGTTAAAGGCGGTAATACCGCTAACATCAAAATGCCAAAAGTTGTCCCACCACCGACTAAACTTCCAGCAATAGTCAAATAATCCATGAGCAGCTCTGTCGGCATTGTAAACACAACTATTGCAATTAATACTAGCATCAAAACACAGCCTACCCCTGCCGCATGTATTGCTTTTAATTTATTTTGTTCCATGTTCATTCCTTCTGAATTAACTTGTTGTGATTGGAGATAAAGTTGTCATTGCCCAACGTGGTTTAACTTCAATAGCAAGATCTTGTTGTTCACCTTGTTTCAAACGTAAAAAACCAGTATAAGCAATCATCGCCCCATTATCGGTACAAAATTGAGGCTGTGGGTAAAAGACTTCGCCGTTGAGCTGCTGCATTAATTCTGCCAACTGTTGACGCAACTGTTTATTTGCACTCACCCCCCCCGCAATCACTAAACGTGTGAATCCCGTTTCTTTTAAGGCACGGCGGCATTTAATCGCTAAAGTATCTACCACCGCTTGCTGGAAAGCATAAGCAATATCCGCTTTCGTTTGTTCTGTCAGTTCACCTTCTTCCTTGACCGCTTGTGTAATCGTATTTGCGGCGAAGGTTTTCAATCCTGAAAAACTAAAATCTAAGCCTGGATGATCTGTCATAGGACGCGGAAAAATAAAACGATCAGGATTTCCCTTTTGTGCTAAACCTGAAAGTGCTGCACCTCCAGGATAATCCAGCCCTAACAATTTTGCTGTTTTATCAAAAGCTTCTCCTGCCGCATCATCAATAGACTCACCTAATAATTGATACTGTCCTACTGCATCTACTCTGACTAACTGGGTATGCCCACCAGAAACTAATAATGCAATAAAAGGAAATTGCGGTACATTTTCTTCTAACATTGGCGCCAATAAATGCCCCTCCATATGATGAACACCAATCGCAGGTACATTCCATGCATAAGCTAAGGATCTCGCAATGGTGGATCCTACTAATAATGCACCAACTAAGCCAGGGCCTGCTGTATAAGCAATACCATCAATATCTTCTGCACTTAAGTTTGCTTCAGCTAACGCGGCTTGAATTAGAGGCGCTGTTTTACGAATATGATCACGTGAGGCAAGTTCTGGTACTACCCCACCATAATCTGCATGCAATGCAATTTGGGTATACAGTTGATTAGCTACTAACCCTTTTTCTTCATCATAAATCGCAACTCCTGTTTCATCACAAGAGGTTTCAATGCCTAATACTCGCATTTGTTTTTCCTTTCTGCTTCTTTTTGTGGCGAGATTTTACCTTGTTTATTATTCTTTCACCAGTTTGGGTAATGATTTTTACAGAAAAGAGCAAACTTCCCTTTGCTTTTAAGCGAAAAGTAGATTAAAATTGCGACCTTTATTGAATAAGCCGTTTATTCCAAACGGTAAAAATAAATTAGCAATTGCAAAATTAATTCCATTGAGGTGATTGGCTTATGCCTGTAATTAAAGTACGTGAAAACGAATCATTTGACGTTGCATTACGTCGTTTTAAACGCTCTTGCGAAAAAGCTGGTATTTTAGCGGAAGTTCGCAGCCGTGAATTTTATGAAAAACCAACGACTATCCGTAAACGTGAAAATGCAACTCGTGCTAAACGTCACGCAAAACGCGTTGCACGTGAAAATGCACGCAATACGCGTTTATACTAATACTTAATACAGTATTTAAAACTCGAGTTATACAAACCGTGAAACCGCTAGGTATCACGGTTTTGTTTCATTCAATAAGCTCCATTTTACCTCTTAACTGAAAGGGCACAAACTTGATGAAAGGCTCAATTCCACGCACATTTATTGATGATCTGCTAGCCAAAACAGATATCGTGGAGCTTATCAATGCCCGAGTAAAGCTCAAAAAAGCAGGTCGTGATTACCAAGCTTGTTGCCCATTTCATCACGAAAAAACCCCTTCATTTACCGTTAGTCAAAAAAAACAGTTTTATCATTGTTTTGGTTGTGGCGCCCACGGCAATGCAATTTCATTTTTAATGGAATATGATAAATTAGAGTTTGTGGAAGCAATTGAAGAATTAGCTGGCATGCTAGGTCTTGAAATCCCACGTGAAAATAAACCTCAATTCAACGGTAAGCAAATAAACTACCAAACTAAGCGCAATTTGTATGAATTAATGCAAGAAATTGCACAATTCTATCAACAACAGTTAACACAACATATTCCCGCCCAAAGTTATTTGCAACAACGTGGCTTATCCTCCGATGTGATTGAACGTTTTCAAATTGGTTTTGTGCCAAATACTTTCGATTCGGTTTTACAGCGCTTTGGTAAAACAAAAGAAGATCAACAAAAACTCTTTGAGCTTGGCATGCTCTCACGTAACGATCGCGGCGATATTTATGATCGTTTTCGTCATCGGGTGATGTTCCCAATTCGAGATCGTCGTGGTAGAACTATTGCGTTTGGTGGGCGCGTTTTGAATGATGACAAGCCAAAATATTTAAACTCACCTGAAAGTGCCACATATCATAAAGGTAACGAGCTTTATGGCTTATTTGAAGCATTACAAAGTAACGAAAGCCCTGACATGCTACTAGTTGTTGAAGGTTATATGGATGTGGTTGCATTAGCTCAATTTGGCATAAATTACGCTGTTGCTTCCCTTGGTACTGCCACTACTGCGGAACAAATCCAATTATTATTTCGTTCAACTGAACAAGCTATTTGCTGTTACGATGGTGATCGTGCAGGACGTGAAGCCGCTTGGCGTGCTTTTGAAAATGCGCTACCTTATTTGGAAGACGGCAGACAACTCAAATTTATTTTCCTACCTGATGGTGAAGATCCCGATTCGTTTATTCGCCAATATGGTAAAACAGGTTTTGAAGACTACATTCAAAAAGCACAATCACTGAGTGAGTTTTTATTCTCTAGTCTTGCACCACAGGTAGATTTCTCAACCAAAGAAGGCAAAACAAAACTCGCAGCATTAGCTGTACCTTTAATCAAAAAAATTCCGGGTGAAATGTTACGTTTATCATTACGTAATACCCTAGCACAAAAACTAGGAATTTTAGACCAAACACAATTGGAGAGCATGCTCCCTACTTATACTGAAGTGAAAATCAACACTCAACCAAAAACTGTTAAACGTACGCCAATGCGTTTACTCATAGGATTATTACTACAAAATCCAGAACTCGCCCAACTCGTTCCTAATCTGGTGCCATTAAAAGTACTGAATGAATCAGGTCTTGAATTATTTGAAAAACTGACCGCACTTTGCCAAGAAAAAGTGGGTATTACCACAGGGCAAATCTTGGAGTATTGGCGAGATACGGAACATAGCAAGGCCCTTGAAATTTTGGCTGTTTGGGATCATCTTGTAGAAGATGAAAAAATTGAAGAAACATTTAAAGACACATTACGTTATTTCTATTTTCAACTTATTGAACGTGAAATAGATTCATTAATTGCCAAAGATCGCTCAGAAGGACTAAGTCTGGATGAACGACAAAAGTTAACGCAATTATTATTGAAAAAACAACAAAAGGCATAGTTAATCTATTATAACAATGATAAAATCAGACGTATTTTATCTTCATAACTACTCAATCAAGGCGGATATATTATTATGGATCAAAATCCACAATCTCAATTGAAATTGTTAATCGCACAAGGCAAAGAACAAGGCTATCTCACTTATGCAGAGGTGAACGATCACCTGCCTGAAGAGCTCGTGGATGCAGAACAAATTGAAGATATTATTCAGATGATCAACGATATGGGTATTCAAGTGCTAGAAACTGCACCTGATGCAGATGATCTGATGTTAAATGAAGCAATTGCTGACGAAGATGCAGTGGAAGAAGCAACACAAGTGCTATCCAGTGTTGAAGCTGAAATTGGACGCACAACTGACCCTGTACGTATGTATATGCGTGAAATGGGTAGCGTAGAACTCCTTACTCGCGAAGGTGAAATTGATATTGCGAAACGTATTGAAGAAGGGATCAATGAAGTACAAAGCGCAATTGCCTTCTATCCTGAAGCGATTAGCTATTTACTTGAACAATATGATCTCGTCGAAGAAGGCGGTGTCCGTTTAGCTGATTTAATTACAGGTTTTGTTGATCCTAATGCAATGACGGAAGGAGAAGTTGCTGAAATTGAAGAATCTTATGATGAGGATGAAGATTCAAGTAACGTCACCGTAGAGATCAATGATGATGAGGAGGAAGAGGAAGAAGAAAGTGAAGAAACAAGCTCAAGCGATGACAGCGACTCTGATAATTCAATTGATCCCGAAGTTGCCCGTGAAAAATTCTTAGAATTAAGAACTCAGCATGGCAAAACAATGGCATTCATTGAAAAACATGGTCGTACAAGTAAAAAATCAAAAGATCAAATCCAAGCATTAGCTGATGTTTTCACTCAATTCCGCTTAGTCCCGAAACAATTTGATATGCTTGTTAACTTAATGAGCAACATGATGCGTTCTGTACGCTTACAAGAACGTAGTATTCAAAAAATTGTTGTTGATAAAGCAAAAATGCCAAAAGAACAATTCCAAAAAGTGTTCGTTGGGCATGAAAACCAAGATACTTGGTTAGTCAAAGCCTTGTCATCAAGTAAAACATGGTCAGAAAAGTTGGCTAAACACGAAGCAGAAATTCGTTATCACATTCAAAATATTCTGGAAATTGAAAGCCAAACAAACCTTACCGTACAACAAATTCGTGAAGTTTGTGAACGTATTGCGGCAGGCGAATTAAAAGCGCGCCGTGCCAAAAAAGAAATGGTTGAAGCTAACTTACGTTTAGTGATTTCAATTGCTAAAAAATATACTAACCGTGGCTTACAATTTTTAGATCTGATCCAAGAAGGTAACATTGGTTTAATGAAGGCGGTTGATAAATTTGAATATCGTCGTGGTTATAAATTCTCAACTTATGCAACTTGGTGGATTCGTCAAGCCATCACACGTTCTATCGCAGACCAAGCAAGAACGATCCGTATTCCTGTACATATGATCGAAACAATTAATAAATTAAATCGTATTTCGCGTCAAATGTTACAAGAAATGGGACGTGAAGCTTCACCAGAAGAACTAGCAGAACGTATGGGTATGCCAGAAGATAAAATTCGTAAGGTATTAAAAATTGCGAAAGAACCAATTTCAATGGAAACGCCAATTGGTGATGATGATGATTCACATTTAGGAGATTTCATTGAAGATTCAACACTTGAGCTGCCATTAGATTCTGCTACAGCACAAAGTCTAAAAGTTGCAACCCATGAAGTACTTGAAGGTTTAACACCACGTGAAGCGAAAGTATTACGTATGCGTTTTGGTATTGATATGAATACTGACCATACTTTAGAAGAAGTTGGTAAACAATTTGATGTCACACGTGAGCGTATCCGTCAAATCGAAGCTAAAGCGTTACGTAAACTCCGTCATCCGAGTCGTTCCGAGACATTAAGAAGTTTCTTAGACGAATAATATTAAAGATTCAAAGGCTGTTAATAAAATTAACAGCTTTTTTGTTTAAATTTAAAACATGCGACAGCCAAGTCCTAGACTTTATTATAAGATTTCTCTATAATTCCCAATTTTTCAATTCATAAGACCGCCCCCATAGCTCAGTCGGTCAGAGCAGTCGACTCATAATCGATTGGTCACAGGTTCAAGTCCTGTTGGGGGCACCATTTTCTACTCAACTCTTTTTACTACTCTGCTTCAAAGCAAATATACATAAACGCATTGACTCATGTTATAAAAATACATTGCCGATTAATGGTTGAATCATCACATTGATTATTTCCTTAGCTCACTATTTGAAATTAAAGTTAACATCCGAAATTTGTATATATTTAAAGCTATATTGTTATATTCATGTTAAACTCTATTACAGTGTTTTGTATAAGGCATGTACTTATTGGTGAAAAACAGCGTACATAAATGATTACAAAAACACTTTTTTATTCAATATTTGATTTTAGTTTTTATTGACTTACGCATAGAGGAGAAAAATATGGGGTGGATTTCAGCTATTATCGTAGGCGCTTTAATTGGTTGGATTGCAGAAAAAGTCATGAAAAGTGACATGGGTCTGTTAATGAACATCATCATCGGTATTATAGGTTCATCACTTGGTCGTTGGGTATTTGGTGATCTACTTGATATCGGTTCTGCTCATACTGCTGGCAGCTTTACAATGTCAGGCTTACTATTTGGTGTATTAGGCGCAAGCTTACTTATCTTTATCTTAAGATATCTCAAAATAATGAAATAAATTAACTCATTTTTTACACTGTATTCCAGCTAAATAAGCTAAAACTTAAATGTTGGAATACAGTATTATTAACATTGCCTGCACAGTCTTTCTTTTTTCCTAACAACAACTCCGTGTCTACTTGAATACTGATATTGTGTTATCCAACATGCGATAGTTGTTTTAGGTCAATGAAAATATTTGTGATGATTTTCAAGATAGAAGCCAATTACTTGTTATTTGAAGCATTGGATATATTTGGGCATAAGAAACTGCCTCTTAGTCAGTTGAATATAAAGCCAAGTTTTGAGAGGCAGATCAATAAGAACCTTAATATGAATACTGTTTAAAAATCAATCTCTAAAATTATTAAATTGAAAAGGTTGTCCTAGTTCTGCATTCTTCACTAACTGAATCGTCGCTTGTAAATCATCTCTTGATTTACCCGTCACACGTACTTGATCACCTTGAATCTGTGTTTGGACTTTCAATTTAGCGTCCTTAATTAGCTTAGTAATTTTCTTCGCCATCTCAGTTTCAATCCCTTGTTTTAACTTAATTTCTTTACTATAAGTTTTACCACTGTGTTCATACTCAGTTGGAATAGCTAATGAGCTAGAATCGATACCACGTTTAATACAAGCATTACGCAAAATATCAACTAACTGTTCAACTTGAAAATCTGATTCACTAGAAACTTTAATCGTTTCACTCTTTTCGTTTAGCTCAATTGCCGCTTGCACATTACGAAAATCCCAACGATTTGTTAAATCACGATTTGCATTGTCTACTGCATTGCGTACTTCATGTAAAGTAATTTCAGACACAATATCAAAAGAAGGCATGATTATTTACTCCTTAGTTAATCGATCATTCGCACTCAATAAACACAAAAGTGCACTAAAGTCTGCGAAGTTTACCACAATTTGCGCTTGTTGTTGCACTTTTGGTTTGGCATGCAATGCAACCCCTAATCCAGCTACTGTCAGCATGGCTAAATCATTCGCACCATCACCAATAGCAACTGTATTGTCTGGCGTAATCTCATATTGTTGTGCTAATTGCTGCAATGTTGTAGCTTTATATTCCGCATCAACCACACGACCTTTGACTTCACCAGTTAATATTCCATCTTGGATTTCAAACTGATTTGACACTGTATAATCAAGCTTTAAGATTGCTCTTAAATAATCTGTAAAATAAGTGAATCCACCAGACGCAATTGCCGTTTTCCAACCATATTGTTGTAACTGATTAATGGTTTCCACTAATCCTGGCATTAAAGGTAAATTTTCTCTAACTTGTACTAAAATCTGTTCTGATGCGCCTTTTAACGTAGCTACACGACGACGCAAACTTTGCTCAAAATCCAATTCGCCACACATTGCTTGCGCTGTGATTGAGGAAACTAACTCGCCTGTACCCGCTAATTTTGCTATTTCGTCAATACATTCAATTTGAATCGCAGTGGAATCCATATCCATCACCAACAAACCAGCTTGTTTTAAACGTGGAACAAAATCAATTTGTGCAAGATCTAAACTAAGTTCATGCGCATAAGTGAGCCACTGTGCTTGCCATGTTCCTTGTAATAGCACAACAGTATTGTATAAAACAGTCCAGCCATCTAAAATAACAAAATTTTCACCGCATTTTTGCTGAAATTGTTGTAATCGCGCATAATTTAAATCTGCTCCATACAAAATAAATTTTGTCTGACCCATAGTTGGTCTTTCATCGGCTAAAAATGTTGTTGGGAATTGAGGGAAATATTGAGTAATGGTTGCAAGATTTTGTGTTTGCATAGAAAATCCTGTAAATTGTGATTTAAAATAAAGTGGTTGTATTCTAGCTTATTTACTTATCTTTAGGAAAAAAGAACTTGCATTTAGCCAAAGAAAAACTGATTAAACTTACCATGATCATCTCGATCATTTTATTTTGTGTCGCCACTATTGCGGTCATTTTATTTGGGGTACAACAATTTAAAATTGGTTCACAATTAGCGAGTGTTAATCAGGTATCCAACTTATCGCATTTATTAGTACGTCAACAAGCAAACTTATTTTCTATGTTGCTCGTGAACAATGTGAGTACGGAAAAATTGAACGAAAATTTAAATTCTTTCGCTAAAGAAGAATTTGTACTTGATGCTTCTATTTACGCGAATAATGGCGAATTATTAGCACAAACTAACCAATCTAAAGACTTACGCTCAACTTTAGGTTTAGCTAGTCAAACGCAACAAGACGATGATAGCAATACCCAGCAAATTGTTGAACCTATTTATTCTTCTAATGGTATCGAAGGTTTCTTACGCGTCACCTTCGATGCTAAATATGGTAAAACGACACAAAACAAAATCGATCAAATTTTTCACCAGCTCTACGGCGAACTGATTATTGTTTTTCTCGCTGGTATATTACTCGCTAGCTCAGTACATTATTTTTTAAGTCATTATCGTAGAGCATACCGCACAAAAACTGATACCAAACCGTCTCGCATCTTAAAACCCGTGAAAAATACATTACACTACCATCGTCGCCGTAAACGTTTTAATAAATAACACCAAAGCGCATCATTCACAGAAAAAAGGCAATAAAAAACCGCAACTTCAACTAAAGTGCGGTTTTATATATTTAAAAGTCAAAAATTATGCTAATTTTTTGATTTGTGCAGATAATTTAGCTTTGTGGTTCGCTGCTTTGTTCACGTGAATTAAACCTTTAGAAGCCATTCTATCTACAACTTTTTGCATTTCTACAAATGCTGCTTCTGCTACTGATTTATCACCTGCTGCTACTGCTGCGTAAACTTTTTTAATGTAAGTACGCATCATTGAGCGTTGACTTGCATTGTGCTGACGGCGTTTTTCTGATTGAATCGCACGTTTTTTAGCTGACTTGATATTAGCCAAGGTCAAACTCCTAAAATTATTTGTTAGTAAACGAGATAAATTAAAGGCGTAAAATATGCCTATTTTCTATGCTTTTGTCAATGACTAATTTGGCGTTGTCACTGAAAATTTGTTATTGGTTTCGGTGAGACACAACCGAAAGTTTTCGCATCGTTATATCAATTAAGCACGCTTAAGATGGCTCACCAAACGATGTGGGCGAGATTTTAGCAGTTTTTTTACATAGAATATAGCGTAAAAACGAAATTTCTATACAATTAAGTAAAATTTATTCAGACAACCAAGCCGAGTACATTATTTTGAGCAAAGGATTATTAAAATCAGGCATTGTGGTCAGTTCAATGACTTTATTATCACGTATTTTAGGCTTAATACGAGATGTTGTTATCGCGAATTTATTAGGGGCAGGCGTTGCCGCAGATGTTTTTTTATTCGCCAATAAAATTCCCAATTTTCTCCGTCGTCTCTTTGCAGAAGGTGCATTCTCACAAGCCTTTGTTCCCGTCCTTGCCGAATACCAAAAATCGGGCGATATTGATAAAACACGAGAATTTATCGGTAAAGTATCTGGCACTTTGGGTGGATTAGTGTCAATCGTGACACTCTTTGCAATGATTTTTTCTCCACTTGTTGCAGCTATTTTTGGAACTGGTTGGTTTTTAGATTGGCTTAATGATGGAGCTAATGCAGTCAAATTTGAACAAGCTTCATTATTATTAAAAGTGACGTTTCCTTACTTGTGGTTTGTCACTTTTGTTGCCTTATCCGGTGCTATTCTCAATACTATTGGTAAATTTGGTGTGATGTCTTTTTCACCAGTTCTGCTCAATATTGCCATGATTTGTACCGCTCTTTTCCTTGCACCACGTATGAATAATCCTGATCTCGCTCTCGCAATTGGAATCTTTCTCGGTGGTTTACTGCAATTTTTATTCCAAATTCCTTTTTTAAAACAAGCAGGTCTATTAGTAAAACCCAAGTGGGCTTGGCATGATGAAGGGGTAAAAAAAATCCGTACACTGATGATCCCCGCGTTGTTTGGAGTATCTGTTAGTCAAATAAATTTATTATTAGATACCTTAATCGCCAGCTTCTTAATGACAGGTTCTATCAGTTGGCTTTACTATTCTGATCGTTTATTAGAGTTCCCATTAGGGCTATTTGGTATCGCTATTTCGACTGTCATTCTGCCAACACTGGCGCGTCAGCATGTCAATCGCAGCGAGAATGGTGAACAAAGTAATCAAGATTTTCGCAACACGATGGATTGGGGCGTACGTATGATCTTATTACTTGGCATCCCTGCGATGGTTGGTATTGCTATCCTCGCTCAACCATTATTACTTGTGCTCTTTATGCGAGGTAATTTTGGTTTAAACGATGTACAAGCAGCTTCACTTTCATTGTGGGCGTTTAATATGGGCTTACTGAGTTTTATGTTAATTAAAATCCTCGCCAATGGTTACTATGCACGTCAAGATACTAAAACTCCCGTTAAAATTGGTATTATTGCGATGATTAGCAACATGGGCTTTAACCTACTTGCTATTCCTTTTAGCTATGTAGGATTAGCCATGGCATCGGCAATATCAGCAACATTGAATGCTTACTTACTCTATCGTGGTTTAGCTAAACAAGAGATCTATCATTTTAGTCGCAAAAGTGCGGTCTTTTTTGGCAAAGTTTTGTTTGCAGCAGCAGCCATGGGAGGACTAGTTTGGTATAACACACCAAACCTACTCGAATGGCATGCAATGAACTTTTTGACTCGCATACATTGGCTAGTTTGGCTAATTGGTTTAGCCATCCTTGTTTACTTTGGCACACTTGTTCTGCTTGGCATTCGCAAACAACATTTATTCAGCAAGGGATAAGCATAAAAAAATATCGCCTATTTAATGAATTTATGCTTATAATGTCCGGATTATTTTGGCTTATAAATTTCGAACGGATAACGATTTCAATGCGACTGATTCGTGGCATTCATAATTTACCTAAAAATTTATCAGGTTGTGCACTAACAATTGGCAATTTCGATGGTGTTCATCTTGGCCACCAAGCCATTTTGCGTCATTTACAGCAAAAAGCAGAGCAATTAAATTTGCCAGTCATCGTCATGTTATTCGAGCCTCAGCCACGAGAATATTTTACAGGTGAAACAGTGCCAGCTCGTTTAATGCGTTTACGTGATAAATTACATTATCTTGCCGAAGCGGGCGTTGACTACGTCATGTGCATTCGATTTAATCAAACATTTGCCCAACAAAGTGCACAAGATTTTATCCAAGATTGGCTAGTAAACAAGCTAAAAGTGAAATTTTTAAGCATTGGAGATGATTTTCGTTTTGGCGTCAAACGACAAGGAGATTTCCACTTATTACAACAAGCAGGCCAACAATTTGGCTTTATAGTTGAAGATAATCATAGTTTTTGTCTTGAGCAATTACGCATTAGCAGCACAGCTATCCGAGAAGCTCTCGCTAATGATGAGTTGGTCCGCGCTGCCGCTATGCTAGGCAGACCCTATTGTATTTTAGGACGTGTTGTACATGGTAATAAACTCGGACGAACTATTGGTTTTCCAACAGCCAACATTCCTTTACACCGTCAAGTCAATCCTGTTAAAGGCGTGTATGCGGTTAAAGTGCGGTTAAAAAATGAAAAAATTTACCGAGGTGTTGCCAATATAGGTAAACGCCCCACTATCAATGGAGTCGTACAGCTTTTAGAAACTCATCTTTTTGATTTTAAAGGTGATATTTACGGACAATGTCTTGAAGTGGAATTTTGCCACAAAATCCGCAACGAAGTTAAGTTTCCTTCTTTTGACGCATTAAAACAACAAATTGCTCAAGATGTAGAAACCGCAAAACAATTTTTCAGAACACAACATATAAAAGATTAGTTAATTTTATTAATTGGGATATCACAATGACAGTTGATTATAAAAACACTCTTAACCTGCCAGAAACAGGTTTTCCTATGCGTGGTGATTTGGCCAAACGAGAGCCAAACATGTTAAAAAATTGGTATGAAAAAGATCTCTACCAAAAAATTCGCCAAGCATCAAAAGGCAAAAAATCCTTTATTCTGCACGATGGTCCTCCCTACGCAAACGGCACCATTCATATTGGTCACGCAGTTAATAAAATTCTAAAAGATATCATTGTTAAATCTAAAACCGCACTAGGTTATGACTCACCTTACATTCCAGGTTGGGATTGCCATGGCTTACCAATTGAATTAAAAGTTGAAGGTATTGTTGGTAAACCAAATGAAAAAATCTCTGCTGCAGAATTCCGTGAGGAATGCCGTAAATATGCGGCTGAGCAAGTTGAAGGTCAGAAAAAAGATTTCATCCGTTTAGGCGTGTTAGGTGATTGGGATAATCCATACTTGACGATGAATTTCAATACTGAAGCGAATATCATTCGTGCTTTTGGTAAAGCAGTCGAAAACGGACACTTATATAAAGGTTCAAAACCTGTTCATTGGTGTTTAGATTGTGCCTCATCGCTTGCTGAAGCAGAAGTAGAATATGAAGATAAAGTATCGCCTTCTATTTATGTACGTTTTAATGCCGTTGACCCTACTGAAGTAGAAGCAAAATTTAATGCACTAGGTAAAGGTTCAGGTAAAATTTCTGCAGTAATCTGGACAACAACACCTTGGACAATTCCATCGAATCGAGCAATTGCATTACATGAAAACCTAGACTATCAATTAGTTCAATTTAATGATGAGCGCGTCATTTTAGCTAAAGATTTAGTCGAAGATGTTACTAAAGCGGCAGGTATTGAACAATTTAGCCTATTGGGCGAAGCTAAAGGAAAAGAGCTTGAATGGCTACGCTTCAATCACCCATTCTATCAATTCAGCGTACCATTTATTTTAGGCGATCATGTAACCACTGATGGCGGTACTGGTTTAGTTCATACCGCACCAGACCATGGTCACGACGACTATGTTATCGCAATGAAAAATGGTATTGAAATAGCGGGTTTGATTGGTAATGATGGCTTATTTAAAGCAGATGTTCCCTTCTTTGCGGGTAAAGGCGTATTCGAATCTAACGATCTTGTTGTAGCAAAACTCCAAGAAGTCGGTGCAATGTTAAAATTCAGCAAAATCAAGCATAGCTATCCACATTGCTGGCGCCATAAAACACCAATTATTTTCCGTGCAACACCACAATGGTTTATTGGTATGGAAAAACAAGGTTTACGTCAACAAGCCCTAAGCGAAATCCAAAAAGTACGTTGGATTCCAGATTGGGGTCAAGCGCGTATTGAAAAAATGGTGGAGAATCGTCCAGACTGGTGTATTTCACGCCAACGTACTTGGGGAGTACCCGTCGCCTTATTTATCCATAAAGAAACTGAGCAATTACATCCACGCACGGTTGAACTAGTAGAAGAAGTCGCAAAACGCGTAGAACAAAAAGGTATCCAAGCATGGTGGGATTTAGATCCTGCCGAATTATTAGGCGCAGATGCAGAACACTACAGTAAAGTGCCTGATACACTAGATGTCTGGTTTGATTCAGGATCAACCTATTTCTCGGTTGTCAAAGATCGCCCTGAATTTAATAATCAAGAAGCAGATATGTATCTCGAAGGCTCCGACCAACACCGCGGTTGGTTTATGTCCTCATTAATGTTATCTACCGCAACGGATAATAAAGCGCCATATAAACAAGTGTTAACGCATGGCTTCACAGTGGATGGACAAGGTCGCAAGATGTCAAAATCTATCGGCAATATCGTTACACCACAAGAAGTAATGGACAAATTTGGTGGTGATATTTTGCGTTTATGGGTTGCTTCGACGGATTACACAGGCGAAATTTCCGTATCAGATGAAATTTTAAAACGTGCTGCCGATGCTTACCGCCGTATTCGTAATACAGCACGTTTCTTGTTAGCAAACTTGAATGGTTTTGACCCGCAACGTGATTTAGTCAAACCAGAAGACATGATGGTATTAGATCGCTGGGCAGTAGATTGTGCCTTGCAAGCACAGAAAGAAATTAAAGACGCTTATGATAATTACCAATTCCATGCTGTGATTCAGCGTTTAATGAAATTCTGTTCTATCGAAATGGGTTCATTCTACTTAGATATTATTAAAGATCGCCAATATACAACAAAAGCTGACAGTTTAGCACGCCGTAGCTGCCAAACCGCATTATGGCATATTGCAGAAGCGTTAGTTCGTTGGATTGCACCAGTGCTGTCATTTACTGCAGATGAAATCTGGCAATATATTCCAGGAGAACGTAATGAGTTTGTTTTCACCGAAGAATTTTATGATGGCTTATTTGCTCTAGATGCGAATGAAGACATGAATGACGCTTATTGGCAAAAAGTGATTACACTACGCAATGAAATTAACTGTGTGTTAGAACAAGCTCGTAATGACAAAGTAATCGGTGCTGCCTTAGAAGCTGAAGTGACTATCTATGCGAATGAAACTTACGCTGAATTATTAAATCAATTACAAAACGAATTACGTTTTGTTTTAATCACCTCAAAAGCAGAGGTCAAACCATTAGCAGAGGCTGATGTTGCAGAAGGTGGTATAAAAGGGTTAGCAGTTAAAGTTATTCGCTCGCAAGCTGAAAAATGTCCACGTTGTTGGCATTATTCAAACACTATTGGTACACATACAAATCATCCAACATTATGTTCACGTTGTATTGAAAATGTGGAAGGTGAGGGCGAACTAAGACAATTTGCTTAACTCAAGGAAGCGCGAATTAAGCGTTCCTATTTATCAAATCTATGCAAAATCTTATCAGGGCGAACATCAAGTTCGCCCGTGCAATTTTGAATATTTTTAAAGGTACTTATGACACAAACCAAAACAGGACTTTCTTTTTTATGGCTAAGTGTAATTGCTTTCATACTTGATTTAGGCACAAAATACCTTATCGTGCAAAATTTCACTTTGTATGAAAGTATTAACATTCTTCCTTTCTTTAATTTAACTTATGTACGCAATTATGGTGCGGCATTTAGTTTTTTAGCAGAACATTGTGGCTGGCAAAAATACCTTTTTATTGTACTCGCTTGCGTCATTTCTTTAATGCTAATCTACTTTCTCTACAAAAATGAGGCTACACAAAAAATACAAAATAGCGCTTATGCTCTAATTATCGGTGGCGCGCTTGGTAATATGGCAGATCGAGCCTACCATGGTTTTGTGGTTGATTTCTTTGATTTTTATTGGGATATCTATCACTATCCGGTATTTAATGTTGCTGATATTGCGATTTCAATAGGCGCAGGTCTGTTAATTTTAGACGCAATAAAAAATCGTAATGAATCAGAACCTAAACCAAAACAAGAAGACAAATAAGGGAAAATAATGAAAATTATTTTAGCTAATCCACGTGGTTTCTGTGCAGGTGTTGACCGTGCCATTAGCATTGTTGAGTCGGCACTGGAAATTCACGGTTCACCTATTTATGTGCGTCATGAAGTAGTACATAACCGCTTCGTCGTCAATGGATTACGTGAACGTGGTGCGATCTTCGTCGAAGAACTCAATGAAGTTCCAGATGGCGCGATTGTTATTTTCTCTGCCCATGGTGTTTCACAAGCTGTGCGCCAAGAAGCCAAAAAGCGCAACCTAAAAGTCTTTGATGCCACTTGTCCATTAGTCACCAAAGTACATATGCAAGTTGCTCGTGCGAGTCGTAAAGGTACCAAAGCGATTCTAATTGGTCATGAAGGTCACCCTGAAGTGGAAGGCACAATGGGACAATATGACAACCAAGAAGGTGGTATTTTTTTAGTCGAAAGTGTAGAAGATATTGCTAAACTGAATTTAAAAAATGATGAAGATTTAACTTTTATGACACAAACGACATTATCTATTGATGATACCAGTGAAGTAATCGAAGTCTTAAAACAAAAATACCCTGCTATTCAAGGTCCACGCAAAAACGATATTTGTTATGCCACCACCAACCGTCAGCAAGCTGTACGTGAATTGGCTCAACAATCTGATCTAGTCATTGTCGTCGGCTCAAAAAACTCTTCAAACTCAAATCGTTTGGCAGAATTAGCCTCTCGTATGGGGGTCAGCTCAAAACTGATTGATGATGCTGATGATATTGATCCACAATGGCTAAGCAACGTGAAAACAATCGGCATTACAGCAGGTGCGTCTGCACCCGAAGTGTTAGTTCAATCAGTCGTAAAGCGGCTACAACAATTAGGCGTAACTTGCGTAGAAGAACTACAAGGCTGTGAAGAAAACACAGTATTTGAAGTACCAAGAGAATTACGCATTACAGAAGTGAATTAAGCATTACAGAAGCGAATTAAGCATAAAGCTAGAACAATGTTCTAGCTTTTTTATTTTCTCTTTTTTGCTTTCTAAAAATGTGTTCTACGATCTAGATCGCAAAAGTGCGGTCGATTTTTTGCAAGTTTTCCGATTTTCATAAAAATGCCCCTCTGTTGAGATTATTCAACAAATCATTTTTAACCTCACAACTTCACAAGGAAAACTTATGAAATTTAATTCAATTCTCATCGCATTTCTCACATTCACCTCCGTTTTTACGAGTTCAAGCCTGCTGGCTGAGCCTAAACATGATACAAAAGTACGAAATACACAAATCATGCCAGTCACACCTGTCCAAGTTGAATCCCCTCCGAGCATAAGTAAAGTCAATGTCAATAGCGCCACTGCTGCTGAATTACAACAAGCATTGATTGGTATTGGTACGAAAAAAGCAGAAGCCATCATTCAATATCGTGAAGCACATGGACCTTTCAGCATGGCAGAACAATTACTTGAAGTACAAGGCATTGGTAAAGCAATACTAGAGAAAAACAAAGATCGCTTACTCTTCTAATTCTCTATTCTATGGCTTATAGCGGAATCCATCGGTTCCGCTTATTTACACTTTTGGCTTATTTACTAGAAAAGCGTATAATTTCTTCACCTTTTCTTAACATATAGGATGTTAAATGAAACAAAAAATCGTACTCGCAACTGGAAACCAAGGTAAAGTCAAAGAAATGGCTGATGTACTGGCAGATTTTGGTTTTGAAGTCATTGCGCAAACAGATTTAAATATTGAAAGCCCAGAAGAAACAGGGCTCACTTTTGTTGAAAATGCCTTATTAAAAGCACGCCATGCCAGTAGAATCGCTGGTCTACCAGCAATTGCTGACGATTCAGGCTTAGTTGTCAAAGCATTAGCTGGCGCACCAGGTTTATATTCAGCACGCTACGCGGGCGTAGATGATGATACAGCGGATGCCCAAAATCGTGCTAAGTTATTAAGCGAGCTTACCAATGTTACCCAAACTGAACGCCAAGCCAAATTTGTGAGTTGTATTGTCATGCTACAACATGAAGCCGATCCTTCGCCAATTATTGCCGAAGGCGAATGCATTGGAGAAATTGCATTAGCAGAAAAAGGCAACAACGGTTTTGGCTATGATAGTGTATTTTTTAGCCCAGAAGTCAATTGTACTTTTGCTGAATTAGAAACGGAGCAAAAGAAAAAAATTTCTCACCGTGCAAAAGCTTTATCAGTGTTAAAAAATAAACTCACGATAATAGGCGGTTAAGCTTAAGTAACAGCTTACATGTGACAAAATACTGTCTGTTTCTATTCTCACTATACCTAATGTTGCGTTATCATTTGATTTATAGTATTGCTTAGCAAAAAGCGACAGTATTGAATTTGTGGTACTTACTAGTATACCAGCAACTGATAACAACCTTTGCTGGCTGCGATCAATAAAGAGATGAAATATGTATGCGGTGATAACAGTCTCAATCGTACACAATTAGCAGAAGGTATAAAAATCATATAGTACTAGTAAAAAATGATAGAAATTCGACCGCACTTTTCCATCTCTGACAATCTCAAATTAAGGACAAATTATGCTTATTACAACTACACCGAATGTTGAAGGCAAACAAATCACGGAATATAAACAAGTAGTTTTTGGCGAAGTGGTCGCTGGCTCAAACTTTATTCGCGACTTCTTTGCGGGTATTACGGATATTTTAGGTGGTCGCTCTGGTGCGTACGAATCTAAAATCACTAAAGCGCGTCAAGAAGCACTGGAAGAAATGCAAAAAAATGCACAACGTTTAGGTGCAAATGCGATTGTCGGCGTTGAAGTGAATTACACTTCAATTAGCGGTGATGGCAAAAGCATGTTTATGATTGTCGCCAGTGGCACAGCAGTAGTGGTACGCTAAGTGAATCTGGTACTCCCGCCCTTAAGCCTATATATTCACATTCCTTGGTGTGTGCAGAAATGCCCATATTGTGATTTTAACTCACACGCCCAAAAAGGGGAGATTCCTGAGCAAGAGTATATACAGCATTTATTACAAGATCTCAGCCAAGATCTTGTTCGCTTTTCTACCAGCATTCAACAACGTAAATTGCATTCCATCTTTATTGGCGGTGGTACACCTAGTTTATTCTCTGCGCAAAGTATTCATTACTTATTAAGTGAAATTGAAAAACGTATTCCATTTGAACAGGACATTGAAATCACCCTAGAAGCCAATCCGGGAACGGCAGAAGCAGAACGATTTAAGGGCTATGTACAAGCAGGCGTGACTCGTATCTCAATGGGAATCCAAAGTTTCAATGATGATAAATTACAGCGTTTAGGACGAATTCATAATGCAGCTGAAGCCAAAAGTGCGGTCAGTTTTGCTAAAGTTTCAGGACTCAATAGTTTTAATCTTGATCTTATGCATGGCTTACCAAACCAAAATTTAACAGAAGCCCTTGATGATTTAAAACAAGCGATTGCATTAGCGCCGCCTCACTTATCTTGGTACCAGCTCACGATTGAGCCGAATACGATGTTTGCCTATCGCCCACCGGTTTTACCTGATGATGATGAACTTTGGGACATCTTTGAACAAGGACACCAATTATTAATAGTAGCAGGATATGAACAATACGAAACGTCTGCTTATGCAAAAGCAGGCTTTCAATGTAAACACAATTTGAATTATTGGCGTTTTGGTGACTATCTCGCAATTGGCTGTGGTGCACATGGTAAAGTCAGTTTTGAACATGGTGATATTATTCGTTACTCTAAAACCAAACACCCTAAAGGCTACATGCGAGGTGAATATTTGTATGAAGAAAAACATGTTGGTGTAGAAGATCGTGCATTCGAATTTTTCATGAACCGCTTTCGTTTATTAGAAGCAGTACCTAAAATAGCACTTCAACAGTTCACTGGATTAGCGCAACATACTGTCGAACCACAAATCAATTGGGCGCTTTCTAAGCATTATATTGAACAATCCCCTGACTATTGGAAAATCACAGAACAAGGTAAATTATTCTTAAATGAATTGCTGGAACAATTTTTACCTCAATAGACTTGTTAATCCCAATGAATAGGATTAAAGTAGAGCGTTATTACAATACACGCAAACGATTACGTCACATACCTTATCAGTAAAAAAGTCATTCATTACAACAATATTAGGTTAATTATTTACTAAAAAAGGATTAAAAATGAATCAACTTGAAATGAAAAAACAAGCGGCAAGAGCAGCACTACAATATGTTAAACCAGATACGATTGTCGGTGTTGGCAGTGGCTCAACAGTAAATTGTTTCATTGAAGCCTTAGGTTCGATGAAAGATCAAATTAAAGGCGCAGTTGCTGCATCTAAATCCTCCGAACAATTATTAAAACAACAAGGTATTGAAGTATTTAGTGCAAATGAAGTTTCAGGGTTAGATATCTATGTTGATGGTGCTGATGAAGTTAATCCACAAAAAATGATGATTAAAGGTGGGGGCGCAGCGCTTACTCGAGAAAAAATTGTCGCAGCACTCGCTAAAACATTCATTTGTATCGTCGATCAAAGCAAACAAGTGGATGTATTAGGTTCAACCTTTCCATTACCCGTAGAAGTTATTCCTATGGCTCGCTCCCAAGTAGCTCGCAAGCTAGTGGCATTAGGTGGGTCGCCAGAATATCGCGAAGGTGTTGTCACCGACAATGGCAATGTCATTTTAGATGTGCATCATTTTTTGATCATGAGTCCAATGGCAATGGAAAAAGAATTAAACAACGTTGCAGGTGTAGTGACCAACGGTATTTTTGCCCTTCGTCCAGCAGATATTATTATTGTTGGCACACCTGATGGCACGAAAATTATCGAATAACAAAATAAATACAAAAGGAAAGCAAATATGACAAACAAAGTATCACTTGATAAATCAAAAATTAAATTCTTACTGTTAGAAGGTGTACATCCAAGTGCTATTGAGGTATTACAAACAGCGGGCTATACCAATATTGAATATCACAAAAAAGCGCTTGATGATGATGAATTAAAAGAAGCAATTAAAGATGCTCATTTTGTTGGTATTCGCTCACGCACATTTTTGACCGCAGATGTGCTTGCGCATGCACAAAAGTTAATTGCAATTGGTTGCTTCTGCATTGGTACTAATCAAGTAGATTTAAATGCCGCAAAATTACGTGGAATTCCTGTTTTTAACGCCCCTTTCTCTAATACGCGTTCTGTTGCGGAATTAGTCTTAGGCGAAATTTTGCTGTTAATGCGTAATGTGCCACAAGCCAATGCCGAAGTGCATCGTGGTATTTGGAATAAATCAGCAGAGGGCTCACATGAAGTACGGGGCAAAAAATTAGGTATCGTAGGCTATGGTCATATTGGTTCGCAATTAAGTGTTATCGCAGAGTCACTGGGTATGCGTGTTTTCTTTTATGATATTGAAAATAAATTACCCTTAGGCAATGCACAACAAGTGCGCACATTAGAAGAGTTACTTGCTATGAGTGATGTTGTGTCATTACATGTACCAGAAAATGCCTCAACCAAGAATTTAATTAGTGCCGAGCGTATTGCACAGCTAAAAGATGGCTCAATCTTAATCAATGCTGCGCGTGGTACTGTAGTCGACATTGATGCCTTAGCTCAAGCCTTATCCTCTGGCAAAATTCGTGGTGCTGCATTAGATGTTTTTCCTGAAGAACCCGCGTCAATTCAAGAAGAATTTGTTTCACCATTACGTGCATTCGATAATGTGATTTTAACTCCACATATCGGTGGTTCAACTTCAGAAGCACAAGAAAATATTGGTGCAGAAGTTTCTGGTAAATTTGTTAAATACTCTGACAATGGCTCAACGCTCTCTGCAGTTAATTTCCCTGAGGTTTCTCTGCCAGAACACGGTGGGACGAAGCGTCTACTTCATATTCACCATAATCGCCCAGGTGTATTAAATAAAATCAACCAAGTGTTTGTTGATGCTAACGTCAACATCGCAGCACAATATCTACAAACTGATCCAGCTATTGGTTATGTGGTTATTGATGTTGAAACCGAAGATACGAATGGATTATTAAATCAGTTAAAAGATATTGAAGGTACCATTCGTGCACGTGTATTATTTTAAATAATCCTTTCAACTCACATCAGGGCAGTGCTTAACTGCCCAATTTACCTTTCACAAAACCCAAATGACCACTTCAGTTTGCCGTTACGGTTTATTCTCATATTCTGTGTTATAATTAAACTCAATTTTGCCTCCTATTTTGTGACTCTTTTCATAGCAAGGTATATTGATGAAAAAATTTTTTAGCTTGTTACTTACACTCGCCTTGATTGCCTCTGGCGCAGGTTTGTATTTTTATTATCAACTTGAACAGTTTGCTAATCAGCCAGTTCAAGTTGAACAAGATCAATTACTTTCAGTGCAACGTGGCACAACTGGGCAAAAATTGGCACAATTACTTGAGCAAGAGAAATTACTAGCAGATGCGAGTCTATTGCCTTATTTATTAAAATTAAATCCGCAACTGAATAAAATAAAAGCTGGTACCTACGCCTTAAATGACGTAAAAACAGTAAAGGATTTATTACATGTGTTGAATGTGGGCAAAGAAGCCCAATTGAGCATTCAATTCATTGAAGGCGATACTTTCAAAACATGGCGTAAAACATTAGAAAAGACACCGCATTTAGTGCAGACCTTAGCCAATAAAAGCGACGATGAAATCTTTGGTTTGTTAGATATCCCCGACTTTGCTAAAGCTATTTATGAATGGCGTAACCTCGATGGCTGGCTCTATCCTGATACTTATCACTACACACCGAATTCAACAGATTTAGCCTTACTAAAGCGCGCGGCCGATCGCATGAAAAAAGCCCTTGATCAAGCTTGGCAACAACGTGATAAAGACTTACCACTCGATAATCCTTATGAAATGCTTATTCTCGCCTCTATTGTAGAAAAAGAAACGGCTATTGCCGCTGAACGAGGTAAAGTTGCTTCTGTCTTTATCAACCGTTTAAACAAGAAAATGCGCTTACAAACTGATCCTACTGTCATCTATGGTATGGGAGAAAACTATGATGGCAATATTCGTAAAAAAGATTTAGAAACACTGACTGCTTACAACACTTATCTCATTGATGGCTTACCCCCAACACCAATTGCGATGCCAAGTGAAAGTGCGTTAATGGCAGTTGCTAAACCAGAAAAAACTGATTTTTTATATTTTGTCGCAGATGGCACAGGGGGGCATAAATTCAGCCGAACCTTAGCAGAACATAATCGCGCAGTACAAGAATACTTGCGTTGGTATCGCAGTCAGAAAAATGGAAAATAATATGAGAACAGGTAAATTTATTGTACTGGAAGGCATAGAAGGGGCGGGAAAAACCACAGCGCGTGACAGCATTGTTGCCGCACTTAACGCCCATGGCATTCAAAATATTGTGTTTACACGCGAACCCGGTGGTACCCCATTAGCAGAAAAGTTACGCCAGCTGATTAAGCATGAAACCAAAGAACCAGTGACGGATAAAGCTGAACTATTAATGTTGTATGCTGCACGTATTCAATTAGTCGAAAATGTGATCAAACCTGCATTAGCAGCAGGGAAATGGGTGATTGGTGATCGCCATGATATGTCATCACAAGCGTATCAAGGTGGCGGTCGTCAACTCGACAAGACTCTGCTTACCACCTTGAAGCAAACAGTATTAGGTGAATTTGAGCCAGATTTAACCATCTATTTAGATATTGATCCAGTGTTAGGACTCAGTCGAGCAAGAGGGCGCGGTGCACTTGATCGTATTGAACAACAAAATCTTGACTTCTTCCAACGTACTCGCCAACGTTATTTAGAACTGGTTGAGCAAAATCCTAAAGCAATTACAATCAATGCAGCACAAGATATTGCTCAAGTCAGCATAGCAGTACAAAGTGCGGTCAAAAATTGGCTAATTTCACAAGAAAAAGGCAACTAAATGGCTTACTACCCTTGGCTTGAAACTGACTATCAACAAACTATTCGTGCGTTTCAACAACAGCATGGTCATCATGCTCTGCTGTTTAAAGCAGAACAAGGTTTAGGGGTTGAGCAACTTTTACATCGACTCGGACAATGGATCATGTGTCAACAGCCACAAGATCAACAACCTTGTGGGCATTGCCATAGCTGCCATTTATTCCAAGCAAACAACCACCCTGATATTTACTCCCTTGAACCCATCGAAAATAAAGATATTGGCGTGGATCAAGTACGTGAAATTAGCGAAAAAATTAATCAGCATGCCCAACAACATGGCAACAAATTAATCTATATAAAAGGGGTTGAACGCTTAACTGAAGCAGCGGCTAACGCTATTTTAAAAACCCTTGAAGAACCTCGCCCACAAACTTATTTTTTATTACAAGCTGATGCAGCAGCAACAATCATGCCAACAATTTATAGTCGTTGCCAAGTCAGCTTAATCAAACCACCTGCCAAAGAAGTTGCGCTGAATTGGCTGCAACAACAAAGTGCGATCGATATTTCGCAAATTCAGACCGCACTTCGTATCAGCTATGGTCGTCCGTTGCTAGCATTAACGGTCTTACAACAAGGGTTATTAGAGAAACGGCGAGAGTTTTTGCGCCAATTTTGGCTATTTTATCGTAAATGTTCACCACTTGAATTACTGCCCCATTTTGAAAAAGAACTGGTTTTCCAACAACTTGACTGGCTATTAGCATTTTTAGCTGATGCATTAAAAGCGAAATTACAAATTAATCAGCATTGGATTTGCCAAGACTTAGCGGCTGGTATCACTCAATTTAGTGCACAACACAGCCCGCAAGCGTTATTAAACGCCAATCAAATTATACAAAAAGTGCGCACCGACTTAGCGCAAATTAATGCCGTTAACCAAGAATTAATTTTACTTGACGGCTTAACTCGATTAATTACTGATGTATTTGAAGGATAAAAACCAAAATGTTTATTGTTGATTCGCATTGCCACTTAGATGCGCTAGATTACGAAAATTTACATGACAATATTGCTGATGTCGTCAATAAAGCCAATGCACGAGATGTTAAACATTTACTTGCTGTCGGTGTTACTTTAACTCGCTTTGAACAAATTTATGCTGACTTAGCTAAATTTAACAACGTGTCTTTAGCTTGCGGCGTACACCCACTCAACTTAGATGAAGAAGCTTTTGATTACCATAAATTACTCAAGTTAGCACAAGACCCAAAAGTGATTGCCATTGGTGAAACGGGTTTGGACTATTACTACAGTGCTGATAATAAAGCCTTACAACAACAAATTTTTGCACAACAAATTCAAATTGCAAATCAATTAAACAAACCTGTCATTGTACATACTCGTAGTGCCCGCGAAGACACTATTGCGATTTTAGCTGAAAATCAAGTAACGCAATGTGGCGGTGTACTCCATTGCTTCACTGAAAACTGGGAAATGGCAAAGCAAGGCTTAGATCTCGGTTTATATATTTCACTTTCTGGTATCATTACATTTAAAAATGCGGAAGAACTGCGTGAAGTTGCACGCCAAGTCCCGCTAGATCGTTTATTAGTAGAAACGGATTCACCTTATTTAGCGCCAGTACCTTATCGCGGCAAACAAAATCAACCCGCCTATGTACGCGAAGTGTGTGAATATGTAGCAACCTTAAAAGGCGTATCCTTTGAGCAATTTGCCCAAATCACTACACAAAACTTTGAACGTTTATTCAAAATTAATGTACAATAAATAAGCTATTTACTGGTTAAGGAAGATATGATGCGAAAGTTTTTTAAATTCTTTTTTCTCACTGTAATTTTTGTCTTTCACTTATTCTTATTCGCCACTGTCAATTTTGTTACGCCAAGCTATGATGTAACAAAAGTTACTGGCGTTGAAGTTAAACGAGTGGATAAAGATGGACCGATTACCAAAGCAAACCCAGCTGATGGTCCAACACGTGATGTCTATTTCATTAATACACAGCACCAAGATGGCAAAATCATGGTCTACCGTAATGAAGACACACGTTGGGGCTTTCCATTTTATTTTAAATTTGGTTCAGCCAATTTACATGCTCAAGCTGAAGCATTAGGGAAAGAAGACAAAACTGTTCAGATCAAATACTATGGTTGGCGCTTAGTCATGTTTGACGAATTCCGCAACGCAGTCAGTATTAAAGCACTCGATGAGGCAGACAGTGCAAGCCATCCTATTTTAGCTTATATATTATATTTCTTATTGCTTATTACACTTTTCTTTTCTATCCAGTTTGTACGTGGCTGGTTTGATAGCGAAAATTAGCTGATTTTTCCTCTCTTCACGCGGTTTAATAATCATTTAAACCGCGCCCCTCCTTGTTCTATTTTAAATCATCAAAACAGAGATATTTTATGAGTTTATTTGAGGCAATCTTAAGTTTAGGCATATTAATTGTGATTAGTGCGGTAATTTCTTCCGCTGAAATGTCCCTTGCTGGCGCACGTAAACTGAAATTACAGAATTTAGTTAATGAAGGAGACGAACGTGCTGCACTAGTGCTTGCCCTACAAGCCCAACCGGGACGTTTTATTACCGTTGTACAAATTGGATTAAACATGGTCGCAATTTTAGGCGGAATTATTGGTGAAAGTGCCATCCGCCCTTATTTAAAAAATGCATTAGCGACTCAAATAGCACCAGCATGGCTAGAAAGTACTGCTTCTTGGCTAGCTTTCGCGCTTGTTACCTCCGCATTTATTCTATTAGCAGATCTGGTGCCAAAACGCCTTGCCATGATTAACCCAGAAAAAGTGGCATTACGCACAGTACGTATCATGTCAGTGTGTATTTTTATCTTAAAACCATTAGTTTGGATCTTCGACTCTATTGCCAATAATTTCTTCAAGTTATTCCGTATTTCCACTATTCGCGAAGAAAATATGACACCAGAAGATATTGTTGCCATTGTCGGTGCGGGCGCAGAAGCTGGCGTAGTCAAAGCACAAGAACATTATCTGATTGAAAACATTTTTGATATGCAACAAAGAACCGTCACCTCCACCATGACTACTCGTGAAAATATCGTGTTTTTAGACCGCGCTTTTGATCGCCAAGCTGTACTAGATACCCTAACTAAAAACTCACATTCTAAACTTTTAATCTGCGATAACGGTTTAGATCGTATTTTAGGTTATGTGGAATCTCACACTTTACTGACAATGTATCTACAAGTTGAAAAAGGCGTTTCACTGACTGATAATCGCCTATTACGCAAAGCCTTGTTTGTACCTGATACGCTCTCTTTATTTGAAGTCTTAGAATTATTCAAATCGACAGGTGAAGATTTTGCCGTGATTGTAAATGAATATGCATTAGTTGTTGGGCTCATCACATTAAATGATGTCATGAGCATTGTCATGGGAGAACTTGTTTCCAATGAAGAAGAACAAATTGTACGCCGCGATGAAGACTCTTGGTTAATTGATGGTGCAACACCATTAGAAGATGTCATGCGAGCATTAGATTTAGATAGTTTTCCAGGACAAGAAAACTACGAAACTATCAGCGGCTTTATGATGTATATGTTACGTAAAATTCCTAAAAAAACCGACTTTGTGCTCTATGATCAATATAAGTTTGAAATTATTGATACGGAGAATGTAAAAATTGATCAATTATTAGTATCACTACGCAAAGATCGCGAACAACCCCCTCAATAAAAGTGCTCTAACCAAATAATCATACGCTTAAAAACAGGCGGAATAACTATATCCGCCTGCCGACACCATCAAAAAACGTCACTCTATTTTTGCTATTAGCTAGGAATGAATATGGCTAAAATGCTTGCACTATTTGTAGAATATAGCAATCCAATTCACGAACTTAATGCCAACAACCGTTTTAATCGCATCTTCTACCAAATCAGACAAACGTTCCACAACTGCTACTACAGTACATGAGTCAAATTGATACAGGCTATATGCGGGGATTTAGCTTTCAAACACAAACCAATTAAGCTATTGCACAAAAAGAACAGACAGAAACAACGAAAAAAGAGATAATAAGAATTATTCCGCCAAAGTGCGGTCTAATGTGGTCGATTTATTCATTCACTATCTGGACTAACTATGAACGCAACTTATCCAAATTCAATAAAAACGCACCGCACTTTGCTCTTCCCGATTTTCTTTTTCGTCGCTATCAACTTATTTATCTTCAGCTTATCTCGCTTAGGACTTGCACTGTGGCAAGCAGATCGAATTAACGCAGCTGATGGCTGGTTGGCATTATTCTTACAAGGTGTCCGTATTGATATCGTTTCGCTCTGCTATTTATTTGGTGTGCCAGCCTTACTTACTGTATTACTTTATCACCACAACTCACTCGGATGTATTTGGCAAAAAATACTCAGAGTTTGGCTTACTTGCGGTAGTGTTTTTATTCTTTTTATGGAAATCGCCACGCCCGCTTTCATCGAAACCTATGATTTTCGTCCTAACCGTTTATTCATCGAATATCTTATCTACCCCAAAGAAGTCTTTAGCATGCTGATGGAAGGACATTTACTGGCAATGGTAATCAGCCTCACTGTCACTGTTCTCGCAACAGTTTTATATTGGAAGCTAGCAGGTTGGGCGGTACAACATCTTTCCTCACCGAGTTGGAAATTCCGTCCAATAATCGCTTTAGTTGTCATTGCTGTGGCATTCATTGGCGCACGCTCAACCTTCGCTCATCGTGGTATTAATCCAGCCATGGTGGCATTTTCATCTGATGCCTTAGTCAATTCATTAGTCCTCAATTCTGGTTATTCTGTGATCTATGCAGCACAGCAATTAAAAGATGAGGATAATTCTTCTGCGTTGTACGGCAAAATGGAAACAGAAGAAATGTTACGCATTGTAAAACAAAGTCGTGGTCGTCCAGAAAGTGACTATATTTCTAGTCAGTTCCCCACATTAACGATGAACCACGCCACTTATCAAGGCAAACCTAAAAATATTGTGATTGTGTTAGAGGAAAGTCTCGGTGCCCAATTTATTGGCAGTTTAGGGGGCTTACCGCTTTCGCCAGAATTTGACAAATTAGCACAAGAGAGTTGGTTATTTGAAAATTTATATGCTACTGGGACACGCTCAGTACGTGGAATTGAAGCTATTACCGCAGGTTTCACCCCAACACCAGCTCGTGCCGTTGTCAAACTCAACAACAGTCAACATGGCTTTTTCACGATTGCGGAATTACTCTCAAAACAAGGTTATCATACTTCCTTCATCTATGGCGGCGAGAAACATTTTGATAACATGGCAAGCTTCTTCTACGGCAATGGTTTCCAACAAATCATTGACGAAAAAGACTATGTTAACCCGAAATTCCAAGCAACTTGGGGGATGAGCGACGAAGATTTGTTTGATAAAGCTCACGAAACTTTCACTAAGTTACACAATGAAGGCAAACCTTTCTTTAGTTTAGTATTTAGTTCAAGTAACCATGATCCTTTTGAATTTCCAGATGGCAAAATCGAACTCTATGAGCAACCTAAGCAAACACGTAAAAATGCAGCAAAATATGCAGACTATGCAATAGGTCATTTCTTCCGCCTCGCCAAACAATCTAACTATTGGCAAGATACGCTATTCTTAGTTATCGCAGACCATGATTCACGTGTGGGTGGTGCCGCATTAGTCCCAATTAAACACTTTCATATCCCAGCATTATTTATTGGCGAAGGTATTGACGCAAAACGCGATCCTCGTTTAGTCAGCCAAATCGATATGCCAACAACATTACTCTCCCTTGCAGGGGTGAGCGGTCAATACCCAATGATCGGCTACGATTTGACTCAAGATGTCAATCCAAACCGTGCATTTATGCAATATGATCAAACCCAAGCAATGATGAAAGGATCAGATGTGGTTATTTTAACCCCAAAAGTAGAACCGCGTGGTTATACATATGATCGCCAAACTGGGGAATTTACTGAAAAAATGCTACCTGAATCGCTTAAAAAAGAAGCATTAGCCCATGCACTGTTAGGCAGTTATTTATATAAGAATAGGTTATATAAATCAGAAGACAAAAATTAATCAAAAATAGGGATAGTTATCGGCTATCCCGCACTTTAAAGCTCAAATTACATACAAAAAATAAGAATAGGCAGAAAAAATCGCAATAACAGGATAATTGCATATTATTTTATTTCATTTTTCAGCACAAAAAGTGATATAAATAGCAGGATTATAAATAAAATAAGAGGGGAAAAATGTTAACACCAATTCAAAATTTTCTAAAACAAGAAGCCGCTGGCGGTATTTTATTATTTATTTTTGCAACTTTAGCGATTATTTTAGCCAACACACCATTAAGTGATTTATATTTTAGCTTTTTACAAACACCTGTGAGTGTCCAAATTGGCGCTTTTATCATCAACAAACCCCTATTAATGTGGGTAAATGATGGTTTAATGGCTGTCTTTTTTATGTTAGTGGGTATGGAAGTTAAACGTGAACTATTAGAAGGTTCATTATCAAGCTACCAACGTGCAATTTTCCCAGCGATTGCAGCCATCGGTGGTATGGTGATTCCGGCAGTCATTTTTGTTTTATTCAATTCGGGACATCCTGAATATCAAGAAGGTTGGGCTATCCCAATGGCAACGGATATTGCTTTTGCTTTAGGTGTCGTTGCCTTACTAGGTAAACGCGTTCCTTTAGCCCTTAAAATTTTCTTGCTTGCCTTAGCGATTATTGATGACTTAGGCGCTATCGTTGTCATCGCCTTGTTCTTCTCCCATGATCTAAGTCCACAAGCTTTTCTCTTTGCTGGTGTTGCCGTAGCTATCCTCGTTACCATGAACCGTTTAAAAATCACGGCATTATCCGCTTATGGTATTGTGGGAATTATCCTCTGGGCATCAGTATTAAAATCAGGCGTACACGCCACATTAGCTGGCGTTATCATCGGCTTTTGTATTCCACTTAACGGTAAAAAAGGCGAGCGTCCATTAGATGATTTTGAGCATACTCTTTCACCTTGGAGCGCATTTGCGATCTTGCCATTATTCGCTTTCTGTAACGCAGGGGTATCGCTACTTGGCATGGGTATAGACAACCTCACTTCTACATTACCTGTGGGAATCGCGCTTGGTCTTTTATTAGGTAAGCCGTTAGGTATCTTCTCATTCTGTTTTATTGCAGTAAAACTTGGGATTGCAAAATTATCTGAGGGCATTAACTTTAAACAAATTTTTGCCGTATCAGTACTCTGTGGTATTGGTTTCACGATGTCAATGTTCCTCGCAGGGCTTGCTTTTGGTGGTGAAACCAGTAATGAAAATGTCACTGCATTAGCTCGTCTAGGTATTCTGATGGGTTCAGGTCTATCTGCACTTTTAGGCTACTTCTTATTAAAACTATGTACCAAAAATACCCCAGAAGCAGAAGCCTAACTCAAGACTTTAACTAACACATTCGCCGCCACAACAAAATTGTTGTGGCGCTTTATTATTGCAACTTTCATTGAATTTATTGTAAAAACAGAAAGCATTTCGCATTCGCAAATTAGCTGTAAATCTACGCAAACAATTTGTGGAAAAATTGGAAACAGCAACGAATCAATCCGAGCGTACTTCAAGCTAAACTAAGTGACTTAAAAGATTGTGAACAATCAAATTACGTTAGGCAGGATATCGGCTCATTTATTAAACTATTGACGATAGCATCATTATTCGAATCATTGCAGTGAGCAAACACAAACAGAATATCACATAGCATAATGCAGCGATCAGATTATAGAAAAATAGCGGCATTATCTGCTATTTTTTGTTATCCTTAGAACAATTTTGCGTGCTATGGACAATATTTATGACAAACCAAACAAATCTAGAACAAAACCAATCCTTTCCGCAGCAATCACAACCAACAACAAACGAAGAAACCACTCATTTTGGTTTTAAAACGGTTGCTAAATCAGAAAAACAAAAAATGGTTGCCAATGTTTTTCATTCCGTTGCCGACAAATACGATCTGATGAATGATTTACTCTCTTTTGGTATTCATCGTGTTTGGAAACGTTTTACAATTGATTGTAGCGGTGTTCGCAAAGGGCATAAAGTGTTAGATCTGGCTGGCGGTACTGGTGATTTTACCGCTAAATTCTCACGTATCGTCGGTGAAACGGGCGAAGTAATACTAGCAGATATTAACGACTCAATGTTGCGTGTTGGGCGTGAAAAACTACGTAATCTTGGTGTCGTTGGTAATGTCAATTATGTACAAGCCAATGCCGAAGCACTTCCTTTTCCCGATAATACTTTTGACTGTGTGATCATCAGTTTTGGTTTACGTAACGTAACAGATAAAGATAAAGCACTACGTTCCATGTTCCGCGTATTAAAACCGGGTGGTCGCCTATTAGTCCTTGAATTTTCTAAACCTATTTTAGATCCACTCAGCAAAATTTATCATTTCTATTCTTTCAATATTCTGCCCAAAATTGGTGAAGTCGTCGTAAATGATGGCGATAGCTATCGTTATTTAGCGGAATCGATCAGAATGCATCCAGAACAAGATATTCTTAAACAAATGATGAACGATGCTGGTTTTGAGCAAGTCAGTTACTACAATTTAAGTGCAGGTATCGTCGCATTACATCGGGGTTATAAATTCTAAAGATAGAGGTGACAATAATGAACTCTCGAATAAAAAACCACTCAAAATTAGTCTTGTTCTTATTAGCACTTGATGTGCTTATCCAAATAGCCCAATTATGGTTAAATACAAAACTGAATGATGGCATTGATTTATTCCTAGAAGGCAAAAGAAGCCAAGCATTAAAATTGCAGCTTGATCAATTAGTCCAGTTCAATAACTTGCTTTATTACAGCAAGATAATCAGTTTCATCATATTGGGTATTGTCATACTTAGCTGGATTTATCGCGCTCATCGCTTTGTGCATACTCGTGTTGACGCAGTAAACATCAAATTTACCGATGCAGCTTGTGTAGTCTATTTCTTTATTCCTATCGCGAATTTATTCATGCCTTATAAAGCAATGAAAGAAACGTGGTTAGCCAGCCAATATCCAGATTCATGGCGTAATAAACCTACTCCAATCACCCTTGTCATCTGGTGGACACTGTGGTTACTCTATCTTAACCTTGCTATCCTAATTCCACCTGTTTGGTTCGAATTTCAAACCTTAGCATTGGTTCAAGAAATGACACTTATGACAAATACCATTAGTGTATTATCTATCTTATTGTCTGGTGTTTTCGCATTAATTGTGCTCCAAATTGAACATATACAAAGTAAATATGCCGCAGAACCAACGCAAAATTCACCAACACAACCGCCTAACAATGTTTTAGTGAGTTAATGCCAATGAAAACTTTATCTATTTTTCAACAGCTCATGCTACCACAACTGATTAATGGTACATTAGAAAGGGTATTAAATTACCTTATTCAGCGCACTGATGATTGTGAACCGTACTTGCGCAAACTGAATCACAAAATATTACAAGTCAAATTACAAAAATTCGACTTACCATTCTATTTCATCTTCTCACCACAACGCATTGATTTACTCAACCAATATGAAGGCGAAAGTGACTGTGCTATTGATATTGCACCAAATTTACTCCTGCATCTGCCCAAGAAAGCCCAACTTAGCCAATTTATCAATGATAGGTCTATTCTGTTACAAGGTGATTTACAAGTATTGCAAGACTTCGTTGCACTCATCGAATTTTTAGAAAAAGATCCTGCTGAATTGCTATCACGTTATATTGGAGATGTGCCAGCACAAAGTGCAGTCGATTTTTTAAACAAATTACGTCACATCATGCAACATAAACTGTCGCAAAGCCAGCAATTTTGGGGAGAACGCTTAACTGAAGAATGGCAAGTCATCTCACCAAGCTTGGCAATTGCAGATTTTTGTGATCAAGTCAAAATATTAGAAAAAGACACCGCACTTTTAGAGCAAAAGATCAATAAACTCTGTGCACAGGTGCCTAATAAGATGGATAAGCAATGCATTTAAACGACATCAAACATCTATATAAAATTATCAAAACCTTTTTAACTTATGGGATTGATGAAGTATTACCACACAATCGCTACACTCGCCCAATTCGTTGTTGGCGTAACAGCTTATTTTGGCTACGCAACCAACATCAAGATAAATCCTTTGGCTTACGCTTACGCCTTGCATTACAAGAACTCGGTCCCGTTTGGATCAAATTAGGGCAAATGCTTTCTACTCGTCGCGACTTATTTCCCGCAGAAATTGCCGACGAATTGGCTTTATTACAAGATCGAGTTGATGCTTTTGATGGCAAAATTGCTCGTCAACAAATTGAACAAGCACTTGGTGCCCCATTAACAACGTGGTTTGAAGACTTTGATGAAAATGCGTTAGCTTCTGCCTCGATTGCACAAGTGCATACTGCAAAATTCAAACAAAACGGACCGCACTTAAATGCACACTTAGCAGGCAAAGAAGTGGTGATTAAAGTCTTACATCCTGATATTCAGCAAATGATCGATTCCGATCTCAGCTTAATGTACAAACTGGCTAGTTGGATTCCTCGTTTAAATACAGAAGGACGCCGCTTACGCCCAGTCGAAGTCGTGCGAGAATATGAAAAAACGTTGCGTGATGAGCTCGATCTACGCCGTGAAATGGCAAATGCAATTCAACTGCGTGCTAACTTTGAAAACAGCCCAATGCTATATATACCAGAAATGTATCAGCAATTCTGCCATCAAAATGTGATTGTCATGGAGCGTATTTATGGTATTCCTGTATCAAACATCGCTGAATTAGAAGCGAATGGTACAAATATGAAATTACTCGCTGAACGTGGCGTACAAGTCTTCTTTACTCAAGTATTTCGAGATAGTTTCTTCCACGCAGACATGCATCCCGGCAATATTTTTGTCAATCCAAATCACCCAGAAAACCCACAATACATTGGTATAGATTGTGGCATTGTTGGACGTTTAAATGACCATGATAAACGCTATTTAGCCGAAAGCTTTGTTGCCTTTTTTAATCGCGATTACCGCCGCGTGGCACAAATGCATATCGAATCAGGTTGGACGCCAAAAGAGACTAATATTGATGATTTTGAACAGGCATTCCGTGAAGTATGTGAACCCATCTTCGCTAAGCCACTGTCCGAAATTTCCTTCGGTCATGTGCTAGTAAACCTATTCAATGTCGCGCGTGAATATAATATGGAAGTTCAACCACAATTAGTCTTGTTACAAAAAACATTACTGTATATTGAAGGTTTAGGCAGACAACTTTATCCACAGCTTGATTTATGGGATACCGCCAAACCTTTTTTACAAAAATGGTTAGATGAGCAAATGGGGATTAAAGCTTTTGCCAAGTCGGTCAAACAAAAGCTACCTTATTGGCGTGAGCACTTTGTTGATCTGCCAGAAAATGTCATGGAGGCATTAGAACAACAAAAAGTCATTGCTCAACAATTAACGTCACTCAATCAAACATTAAAACAAAAACAGCATAAAAACGGCTTGACATCATTTTTACTTGGTTTGGCTTGTGGCATTGCCTTTTGGTTACTCACAACTCTCTTGAGCTGATCAAGCTCAACAAAATATAAAATAATGTGAATTGGCTATTGTTCAAAAGCACTAAAACCGCTATATTCACGAACGTTCATTTTTTAAAACAAAAGAAGGAAAAAATATGGGTGGTATCAGTATTTGGCAACTACTTATCGTCGTTGCAATCGTCGTTTTATTATTTGGTACAAAAAAATTAAGAACGCTTGGCTCTGATTTAGGTGAATCAGTAAAAGGCTTCAAAAAAGCAATGGCAGATGAATCAAAAGATGCAGAATTCAAATCCTTAAAAGATGAAAGCGAAACTGCCGCAAACACTGAAAAAGCAAAAGATAAAGAACAAGCATAATGTTTGATATTGGTTTCTCTGAACTCTTTCTCATTCTTGTCATAGGCTTAGTTGTACTTGGTCCTAAACGTCTACCTGTTGCGATTCGTACTGTCATGGGTTGGGTCGCAACTATTCGAGGCTTAGCATCAAATGTACAAAATGAGTTAAAGCAAGAACTGAAATTGCAAGAACTACAGGAGAGTATAAAAAAAGCAGAAGAATTCAATTTAAAACAACTCTCACCTGATTTAAGTCAAACTGTCGAAGAGCTGAAAGCTTCTGCTGAAAAAATGCGTGCAGAACTCGAACAAAAAGCAGCAGAAACTAATACGACAATTGAACAACAAATCAAACAAATGAAAACAGCGGCAGAACAGTCAGTACAATCTTCTGAACTAAACGATATTGAATTGACAGAACATCAACAAGCTGAACTCTCTCCTGCTGAGCAAGCCGAATTAGCTGAAGAAAATGATGCGATGGCTCATATTCAGCAATATTATCCTGATGATGATAATGAATCTGTGCTTGCAGCTGAACTTAAACCTCAAACTGAAATTCAAGATAAGAAAGCATAATGAGCGTTGAAGAATCTCAACCTTTGATCAGCCACTTAATGGAACTACGTGATCGCTTATTGCGAGCGATCATTTTTGTAGCAGTAGTATTCTGCGGGCTAGTTTATTTTGCCAATGATATTTATAACTTTGTTGCTTCACCATTGGTAGAAGTGTTGCCATCAGGTGCCAGTATGATTGCAACCAATATTGCGACACCATTTTTTACTCCAATTAAATTAACCGCCGTTGTGGCTGTGTTTATTTCAGTCCCCTATTTGTTATATCAACTGTGGGCGTTTGTGGCACCCGCGTTATATCAACACGAAAAACGCCTTATTTATCCACTCCTATTTTCCAGTACATTATTATTCTATTTAGGTGTAGCTTTCGCTTATTATGTGGTGTTTCCATTAGTGTTTGGTTTTCTCACTAAAACTGCACCAACTGGTGTTGCTATCGCAACTGATATCAGTAGTTATTTAGATTTTGTGTTAACTATTTTTCTTGCCTTTGGTGTTTGTTTTGAGGTGCCTATCGCTATTATTTTACTTTGCTGGACAGGCGTCACTACACCGGAAGATTTAAAAGCAAAACGCCCCTATATTATTGTGGCAGCATTTGTTATCGGTATGCTACTCACACCACCAGACATTTTTTCGCAAACTTTACTCGCTATCCCAATGTGGTTATTATTTGAGTTAGGAGTGATTTTTGCACGTTTTTATCGTCCGAAAGACGACGCTGAAAATCCACAAATACATCAGTAAAAGGGGCAATCGCCCCTTTTTCTCATTAGTAAGGAGTAAATATGACTCAACAAATTTTTACAGGTTTCCCCCAACGCCGTTTACGTCGTATGCGTAAACAAGACTTTAGCCGTCGCTTGATGGCAGAAAATAAATTAACAGCCGATGATCTTATCTACCCTGTATTTATTCTCGAAGGTGAGAACTATCGTGAGCCTGTGCCTTCTATGCCCGGTGTTGAGCGTTTAACTATCGATCAACTGTTAATCGAAGCTGAATTATTAGTCAAATATGGTGTTCCCGTAATTGCCCTTTTCCCCGTAATTGAACAACAAAAAAAATCCTTAATGGCGGAAGAAGCTTACAACCCTAATGGTCTAGTGCAACGTGCAGTAAAAGCCTTAAAAGCAAAATTTCCGACCCAACTTGGTGTATTAACTGATATCGCACTTGATCCTTATACTATTCATGGTCAAGATGGCATTATTGATGAAAAAGGTTATGTGTTAAACGATATCACGAGTGACATCTTAGTGAAACAAGCGCTTTCCCATGCTCAGGCTGGTGCTGATATCGTCGCGCCAAGTGATATGATGGATGGTCGAATTGGTAAAATTCGTCATGCACTTGAACAAAATGGCTTCATCAACACATTAATTATGGCGTATTCTGCTAAATATGCCTCTCACTATTATGGTCCATTTCGCGATGCAGTAGGCTCTGCGGCTAATCTAAAAGGTGGTGATAAAAAAACTTATCAACTTGACCCAGCTAATAGTGATGAAGGTTTACAAGAAGTTGCTTTAGATCTACAAGAGGGGGCAGATATGGTCATGGTTAAACCGGGTATGCCTTATTTAGATTTAGTTTATCGCGTAAAAACACATTTTGGTGTGCCAACTTTTGCCTATCAAGTTTCAGGCGAATACGCGATGCACCAAGCCGCAATTCAAAATGGTTGGCTGAAAGAAAAAGAATGTATCATCGAATCACTTCTTTGCTTCAAACGTGCAGGCGCAGATGGAATCTTAACTTACTACGCCAAACAAGTCGCAGAATGGCTTTACTTAGAACAGCAGCATCAATAAGTAATAGTAATAGCAATATCAACGTCTAAATAAAAGTGCGGTCAAAACTTTTCAAATTTCGACCGCACTTTTTCAAACCCCATCTTTAAATTTATATCCCTTACTCACACCTAAAATTTGAATCACATTTTCACAATAACAATGATGCCACTGTCTCTTTGTCATCTTCACCAGCCCTAATGCATTCTTTAATTTCCTAACAACGTCTAATTTTTAAACAAAGAATAATGATAAATCATAATAAATACTCATTTAAATTAGATAATATCTAATTTAGTCCCGTAAAAAGCATAGGTAAAACCAACAAAAAAGTGTAAAATACTTAAGCATCATAAAGGAAACATGATGCGTTGTTTTATTAATTATAAAAGGAACTTTACAATGAAAAAATCTATACTCAACGTGAGCCTATTAGTGGGTTTATCTACTCTATTTGTCGCTTGTGGAAGTCATCATCATGCACAGGCAAAACAGAAACCACAAACTTCCCCTCAAACAAATAATTCAACTCAATCTCAACAGCCTTCGCAAACAGATACACAATCTGATCAGCGCAATAATCAGCCGCAAAATCCCCCGCCACCTGCTCCTGATAGCGAACAAACTCCCCCAAGCATGCTTGATGACTCGGTCAAAACAGAGAATGATTCTCATGATACTCAATCTATGAATGAAAATACTCAACCCAATACGGAGCAACAGTCAGAACAACAAGCAGGTTCCAATGATATGGGAACCCAACAGCAACAAGATGAAAATACGAATAGACCTAAACGCGAAGTTCCACCACGAGAGGATATGCTTTCTAAACCTGTACTATTAAATGATGAAACATTACAAGCGAATTGGGAGGCTGGAGCATGTGACTCTATCAACAACTGTTATCCTAATGAAGAAAAACCCAATAGTATAACTATTAAGAGTTCAGAAAATGCTTCTGAAGCAACGACAATCTCGCTTAATTTCGGTGAAAATACAGATGAACAGAAAAATTACAAATTCACTTTATTGGGTGAAAATGGTACGGGAGCTGTTTACTATGGTCATCGCTCCGATCAACATCAGCAGGAAAATGAAAAATTATCAGAAATAGTTTATGGCAAAAATACTGACCTCATTAATAAAAATGCTCTACCATCAACATATAGTGCAAAATATCAAAAAACTAATGGATTTATTTATATGCCATTCTTAACAGATCAAAACATGCCAACCCCTAGTTATGCGGATATTTATCTAACGTATAAAAATGGGAAAGCAGAAGGAAAAATAATTAAATCGAATGAATCAGATCCTCTATTTAACATTAATAATGCAAGTAAAAATGTTGATAATACAGATACACTAACTATCACACCAACAAATAATAATCCAGATCTTCAATCAGAAGATAAGGCTATATTTACTATTTACTTTCTAAATTCTGCAAAAGAAAAAAACGATCGCAAATATATAGCAGGCTCTGGTTCAGGAAACAAATGGACAGGTATCCTTGTTGCAGAAAAACAAGACACCAATTCTACAACAACACCAAAAGCCCCTTAAATAAAATATCATTGATAGCCTAAGCTTTAGCTTAGGCTATTTTTTAGGCATTAAAAAGTAAGGTAAGAATAGAATATTAGCATGGAAACTTGCGCCAATAATAAGATCGATAAAACGATGTGATAACATAAAGCCCAAGCTATAGCTCAAGTATTACCCATAAGCAAAATGAATCGATTGTCTCATTCCTCTTGTTCATCATAGAAAAGTGCGGTCAAAATTTTCCAAATTTCGACCGCACTTTCTCTTTGTATAGATTCAGTGAGTAATTAAGCTTCAATCCCTTCAAACATAGCTGTACTTAAATAACGTTCAGATGCAGAAGGCAGAATGACCACAATCAGCTTATCAGCAAATTCAGGTAATTTGGCTAAACGATCTGCGGCGGCAACTGCCGCACCAGAAGAAATGCCCGCTAGAATGCCTTCTTCTGCCATTAAACGGCGTGCAGTTTCAAGCGCTTCCTCGCTACTAACTGTTTCAACACGATCAACTAAACTCAGATCTAAGTTTTGTGGGATAAAACCCGCCCCAATACCCTGAATTTTATGCGGTGCGGGTTGTGGTTCTTCGCCAGCTAAAGTTTGTGTAATAACCGGCGATTCCGCAGGTTCAACTGCAACAGAAACAATTTGCTTGCCTTGCTCTAATTTAATATAACGGCTAGTACCCGTAATTGTGCCACCTGTACCCACACCTGCGACTAATACATCAATTTTTCCTTCCGTATCACGCCAAATTTCAGGTCCAGTTGTTTGTTGATGAATTGCAGGGTTAGCTGGATTCTCAAACTGCTTTAACATGATATAACGGTTGGGATCAGAAGCGACAATTTCTTCCGCCTTAGCAATTGCGCCTTTCATCCCTTTAGCACCTTCAGTCAACACTAAATTTACGCCTAAACCACGTAATAAACGCTTACGTTCCGCACTCATGGTTTCTGGCATAGTCAAGGTGATTTTATAACCACGCGCAGCTGCGACATAAGCCAGCGCAATGCCTGTATTACCACTCGTCGCATCTACAATTTCCTTATCTTGCGTAAGCTGCCCGTCTTTTTCCGCCTGCCACACCATATTCGCACCAATACGGCATTTGACACTAAAGCTAGGATTACGTCCTTCGACTTTAACTACAATATTGCCATTTTGACCGAAATGTTTCAGGCGTACTAATGGCGTATTGCCAATTGAATAAGAATTATCTGCGTAAATAGTCATCTTGTTTTCCCTTTTTGTTCAATCCATTGAAAATGATGTGTTAAATATAGGCTATTTCTAACATAAGTTTACGCCCCCTAAAAATAGCCATTTGCTATATTTTATAACTAAATACTATTTCACAAGTTGTGAACCTGTAGCACTTAATTCCGTTCCTGTATTAACTGCTGATACTTGCTTATGCAATGCTAAACGATCACGGAAATGCTCAACCCACATCGCAGTCGCACCACAAACCGCTACAGGAATCACCACTAAATTGACTAATGGAATAAAAGTACACAGCATCACTAAGCCACCAAAAGTTAAACTTAAAGCCCGTTTATCAGCAAGCTCCGCTTTCATCACAAAAAACGGCACTTTATGATTATCAAAAGGATAGTCACAATACTGAATCGCCATCATCCATGCGGTAAAGGCTGTTGTAATGACTGGGATAATACTTTGTCCTAAAAAAGGAATAAATCCTAATAAAAACAAAACAATCAACTTAGGTAAACTGTACATTAGCTTTTGCCATTCACGCGCTAACATACGGGGAATATCCTTAACAAAATCCCATGCGCTTCCTTCAATAATACTTTCACCCGTCAACATTTTTTCTACTTTTTCCGCTAATAAACCATTAAATGGGGCAGCGATGAAACCAGACAGTGCAGTAAAAATAAAATAGAAAAAGATCAAAATCATTAAAATTGACAGCACGAGTAAAATCGCACTCAACCAACTTAGCCATTCAGGAATGTAATTCATCACGCTATCAATCATGCGCTCAATTTGAGTAATGAACAACCAAAATAAGCCTGTCAGTAATACAATATTTAACAAAATTGGCATGACGACAAAACGACGCAGCCCTTTTTGGCGAATTAAATGCCAGCCCATCATAAAATAATGGATACCTTGTTTCACTTCAGATTGTTGTAACATCATCACTCCCAGTAAATTTATAAAGCAGTTAGGATACAAAGTGCGCTGAAAAAAATCAATTTCCCAGTGTTTTGTTCACAGTTGTTCCCGTTTCAAAACATAATGAAAAATGCAAATGAATAACTCTCGTCTATCAACAAGCATATCCATCTCCTCTTTTTACATGCAAAAATTATGCAATAAATAATAGAAAATCCACTTTTTCATCATACTTCAATACCGCTGTTCGAACAGATGAATTTTAGCTATTTTCCAATGAAAATCTTCAAACAACAAATGTTCAACAAGCCTTAGAAAATATGATAAGCTTATGCCAATTTTATCCTTTTAATAATGGCGAGGAATGGGTAATGGATTTAAATACAATTTTAATTATTTTAGGCATTATCGCTTTAGTTATCTTAGTGGTACATGGACTGTGGGCAAACCGCCGCGAAAGATCACAATACTTTAAAAGCGCAAATACCTTTACTCGAGATTCTCGTTTAAGAGAACCACCAACTCATATCCAATCGCCAAACACTACAGAAGTCAATTCAACAGACTCAAATACAGCAGGAACAAATAGTACTGGTACTGTATCAACCCCTGCACCATCGTCTACACAACCAAGTCATGTTGCGACGCAAACCGAACCTACGCCAGAACAACATGCTTTTACTTTTGAAGCAGAACAGCAACTTGCTCATGAACAACAAGCCGTCGAGCAAGCTGTCGAAAATATTAAAATCAGCCTTCCTAATCCTGAACAACCTATTTACCAAGCGAGTGTTGAGCCAATTTCACAAACCCCATCCCCTGCCTTAACAACTATTGCAGAAGTAGAAAACTATGCTGATCAGGAAGATGGGATCGATACCCATTCTGATGAATTACGCCAACAATTAGCTGAACTTGCACAACAATCACCTTCTGTCACTCTTGCCTCATTACGAGAAGAAAGCGAAATGGCTGAAGAAAAACGCCATGAAACTAAAGTTGAATCCAAATCAGAGCCAAAAGAGCCTGCTTCTTTTGTGATGATGTATGTCGTCGCGCCTGAGAATTATGAATTCCAAGGGGCAAAATTAGCTAAAATCCTTGATGAATTAGGTTTCTTATTTGGTGAACATAATATTTATCATCGCCATGCGGATTTAAGCGTTAATAGCCCTGTCTTATTTAGCGTGGCAAATATTCAGCAACCTGGGACTTTTGATTACAATATGTACGATTTCTCAACTGTTGGTATTGCATTATTTATGCAGTTACCTTCTGAAGGAAATGATTTAATGAATTTACGTATGATGATCCGCGCAGCGAAAAGTATCGCAGAAGAACTTGGCGGCTTTGTATTAACAGATAAACAAGAAATGTTTGATGATCAAGCTGAACAAGCTTATTTAGCACGGGTTAGATAATCGCAAAATTTACTCAAAAGTGACCGCACTTTTATGGCTTCTCAACAAGTAAGTTCGTCTTAAAAACATTTAAATTAATCTTATTTCATACACCATGTTAGAAAAAGCAGACTACTAGTCTGCTTTTTTACTTTTAATATCTCTTTCTGACTGTCTATTTTTAATCTGAAACGCATGAATAACTCAAATGGCTTTAATTACTCATTCTTTTTGCGCGCTTTTATTTTTTAATTTACGCCATACCTTATCTTCTTGCCCACGCCATAAACGTTGAATGTTATCATGATGGCGATAAATTAATAAACAGCAAACCAACGCCACAGGAAAAGTAAATTCGGGCTTAAACCACCAAACATAAAAAGGCACTAGAAGCGCCGTTAATACTGCACTTAAAGAAGAATAACCGCTGATTAAAAAGACAAGTAACCAAGTGCCTAACATTGAGCCAGCGACTCCCCATGAAATAGGTGCAATTGCGCCAAATGCAGTTGCAACGCCTTTACCACCTTTAAACCTAAAAAAAATAGGGAAAATATGCCCTAAACAGGCACCTAACGCGACCATGCCTAGTTCAAAGTGAGTTAAGCCTAAATAATAGCCTAACCACACAGGTAACATGCCTTTTAGCATATCAAATAACAACACACTTAACGCAATCCAACGTCCACCAATACGCAAAACATTAGTTGCACCGGGGTTATTTGAACCACTATTTCTTGGATCAGGCAAACCAGCTAAACGACATAACAAAATCGCACTTGAAACGGAGCCTAATAAATAGGCAATGACCATATAGAAAATCGCGAACAGGCTCATTGGTTAGTCCTTGGGGATGGCAAAAGATGAAAAATATGTTCGTCTATTGTACATAAACTTGATAGCATAAGCCTACTATATTTTTCGATTAGAAGGAATAAATGAATGATTGATCACATTTTCATTGAAGAACTGACTGTTTTCGCTCAAATTGGGGTATATGATTGGGAACAACAAATTAAACAAAAACTAGTTTTTGATATTGAAATGGCTTGGGATAGCCAAAAAGCCGCTGCAACAGACGATGTGCAATATTGTTTAAATTATGCCGAAGTCAGTGAGTTTATTATTAATTATGTCCAAGCTAAACCTTTTCTTCTTATTGAACGTGTTGCCTACGAAGTAGCAGAACAATTACAACAACGCTTTGGCATTCAAGGGTTGCGCTTAAAATTAAGTAAACCTAAAGCTGTCGCCCAAGCAAAAAATGTTGGCATTATCATTAAACGTGGTAATTTATGAGAAAAAAGCAGGGATATGGTTATTTTTGCTTGATTTTAGCCACTCTGTTTTGGGGTGGTAACTATCTTTTTGGCAAAATACTGAGTAATGATATTGTGCCAATTGTCTTAAATTATACACGCTGGCTGCCTGCCGCTTTTATTTTACTCTTTCTCTTTGGCAAGAACTTACCCACATATTTTCCACTTATTCGGCAAAATTGGTTAATTTTGACCGCACTTGCCTTATTAGGCATCGTGATTTTCCCCGTCTTTCTATATCAAGGTTTGCAGACAACCACTGCGCTGAATGCCAGTATTTATCTTGCGGTTGTCCCTATCGTTGTCCTATTTTTGAACCGTTTAATCTTTGCTGATCCAATTCGCCCTATGAGCTTATTTGGTGCGATAACCAGCCTTGTGGGTGTCCTCTGGCTGCTCAGTCATGGTGAACTCAGACGTTTATACCAACTAGCTATTAACCAAGGTGATTTATGGGCAATCGGCTCTGCGCTGAGTTGGGCACTTTATTGCTGTATTATTCGATTAAAACCTGTCAGCTTGCCTAATGCAATGATGTTAACTGCACAAGTCAGCGTTGCAATGTTACTTTTCACACCCGTTTTTATTTGGCAATACTTACAACTAGACCACAATTTCATCTCAAAGCTGAATAGCCATCAATACTGGATTATCAGTTATTTAATTATCGGTCCCTCCATTCTTTCTTACGCGCTCTGGAATTATGGCATTTCAATTGTTGGTGGCGCAAAAGGCGCAGCTTTCACTAATGCAACCCCTTTATTTGCGGCAATATTCGGTATTTTAGTTCTAAATGAACAGCTACATACTTATCATATCGTCAGTGCTTGCTTGATTGTGATTGGATTGTGGCTGTGTAATAGAAAGGCACGAGATGAGGAGATAATATAAACGACTCATTTGATATATTAAATGACGATCATAAACAGATAAAACCTGGCCTAATCAATAATCAAATCGTTAAATCTCAACACACACTGTTAAAAATCAGCAAAATAAGTCTTAATAACAAACAAAATTACAACCAAGCAACTTTGCCATCTCTAAATTGTGGTTCATCCCCTTTTTCATAGGGATTATAATGGTTTTGCTTACAACCAAACTCTTTCAAAAATATGATTTGATTAGTTTCAGTCCATTCAATAAGTGACATGCCATCAAACGCTTCTACCTTGCCATTATCCATCTTATCTTTAAAACACCATTCCACAACCGTTTGATTCCCGTAGTGAAAATATTGTTTAATCGTCCAACTTAGTACTTTGCCTCGTTGGTTCCACTCTTCGAACCAATGTTTAAGTATTTTTCGATTACTATATTGCGGTCCCCAACTTTCGATGTAGATCACCTCCTCTGCAAAAATTTGGGCGATACCTAAATCTTTTTGCTGTAACCACATCTCAAACCATAATTGAATTCTTTTTTCACGCTCTTTCAACATATTTCACACCAATTTATTCTAGAGGAATCATGACAACAACAGTAACTGCTCTAATTCTGTAATTTCTAATGTGGGCAACAAAGTTGCTTGTGGAAAATCACTCATCGATTTACCTGATACGTTAATCCAAGCTGCTTGACAGCGAGCTTGAATAGCCCCTTTCACATCCGCAATTAAGTTATCTCCGACATGTAAAATTTCTTGCGGTTGAATACCAAATTGTTGTGCAGTTTGCTGAAAAAGATCGGAATGCGGTTTAGCTCTCCCCTGTTCACCACCACGCAACACCAAATCAAATTGTGGTAAACCAATACGTGATGGCTCAACATTGCCGTTAGTAATCGCGACTAACGGATATTTTTCTTTCAAAGCATTTAACACTTGCTGACTTTGTGTCGGCACATCAATTTTATGGCGCCATTCAATAAAAAGTGTCATAGCATTTCGGCAAATTTGTTCAATTTCTACCGCACTTTTGTGATAAAACGTTAATAATTGACGTAAAGTTTCAATTCGCCAAGCCACTACGTCTTCACAGCCTACTGGGTCTTGCTGTTCAACAGTAAGCTTCCAAGTTTGCCATTCAGCTTGGGAGAACTGAAGCTGACTTTCTTGTCTGACTTTTTCTAAAAAATGCGCTTCAGCTAAACGAATCACTTCAGTGTTATCATAAAGGGTATCATCTAAATCAAAACTGATTAATTTAAAAGGATGGAAAGTGCGGTAGAATTTCATGGAATTTTCCTATTTTTTACGTTTAGCACGAGGGTGCGCAGAGTCATATACATCGGCAAGATGTTGAAAATTCAGGTGAGTATAAATTTGAGTGGTCGATAAATTACTGTGTCCTAACAACTCTTGTACCGCACGTAAGTCTGAACTGGCTTCTAGCATGTGCGTAGCGAAAGAATGACGTAGTTTATGTGGATTTAAATGGCTATTTAATCCCTGTTTAATCCGCCACACTTCTAAACGTTTTTGAATTGCGCGGTGTGTTAAACGGTTTCCCAACTGGCTGACAAATAACGCTTCATCTTTTGGATTAAACAGCACTCTTACTTTCAACCATTGTTGAATGGCATTGGAAGCATAACGCCCAAAAGGTACAATGCGCTCTTTATTTCCCTTACCAATCACACGTACCTCACGCACTCGAGTATTAATACTGTTTAAATTCAATCCCTGTAGCTCTGACAAACGTAATCCAGAACTATATAACAACTCTAACATTGCGCGATCACGAATATCAATCGGCTCTTTACTGTCATTAGTCAGTAATTTTTGCACTTGTTCTGCATCAATATTTTTCGGCAAATGACGACCTTGTTTCGGCGCTGAAATTCCAGTTGCAGGATTGACTTTCAATTGGCCTTGCTGCACTAAATAAGATAAAAATTTACGTAACGCAGATAAACGTAATGCCAAGCTTTTCTCATGTAAACCTTCTTTCTTACTCTGTGCCAAAATAAAACGTACTACGCTTGGCGACACGGATTGCCAACTTGTGATGCCATTTTCAAGTAACATTTCAACAATACGCTTAAGTTGACGTTGATAATTACTTAAAGTATGCGGGCTTACTTGACGCTCAATACGCAGATAATTCCAATATTTTTCTAACTGTATTTGCATATGAACAAACTCTCTTTAATCCTGTTTAAACCTAGTCACTAACGTTTAAAATTATTGACCCAACGTCCTAAATGTAACTCAACAATATCAACCAAATGTTTCAAAAATTCAGTATCTTGTCCATTATGAAAATGACGTTCATCTCGCGCCGCAAACAGCAAAAGTGCGGTCGGTTTTTGTCGAGTTTTGCTGCCCAATAAACAACAAGCCACCGAACCAATCGGAAATTCCTCTGGCAAAAATAGCATGGTTTTTTCTTTATGTGTCATTTGCCCTAAATAAAAACGGCGCAAACCAAAACGTTCCAAACGTACTATTTCAAACGCTTTGCGATCTAACCAAACCGCCTCACTCAGACTTGAACGTTTTTCCCATTCATCCGTAAATAACAAGATTTTGGCTTGTTGTAATTCAAATTTCTTTACCCATTGATTGAGTTTATGAATACCTTGTGCAAGATTATTTGCCTGAGAAAGTTGTTGCTGAAGCGGTAATAATCCCAGAAAAATATCACTATTTTGAATCGCTAACTGAGTAAATTTGGCTAATTCTGCCTCAAGTTCTTTAATACGCTGGCGCTGGCGTTCAAGTTGTAATTCGATAAGGGAAAGCGTGTTTTTTTGTGAACAATGTAGATTGAGATGATCGAGCAACTCAGGATGATCGAGAAAAAAATCAGGATGTTGAGTTAAGTAATCCGCTATTTGATCATGAGTTAGGTTTTGCATAGTGTTTATTTACCTGTTGTTTCGCTTACGGAGCAACTTACTTTTACTTATCAGCTTGATATATTGTGCTTTTTTCTCAGCAATATTTAAATTTTAGCTTTTACTTTTTCTATTCTTAAAGAAAAGTAAACGAAGGGAGAAAAAATATCCCCATATAAGTTCCCCGAATGTAGCACGCATTTTTAGGCAAGTTAGACTGCGTAGTATTCAGTGCGAAGACAGCTCACTTTATGTAAACAAATGCATTTGGAATGAGGAAAAGGAACTTAGCTAGGATGTATTGGCTTCGCCTACTTTTGTTCTGTGCAAGCAAAAAAGCAGGTCGCTCATTCAAACAAAATATGATGTGATAACGAAAAAATATAGCTATATTTTTCACTAAAAATCACAGTAAAAAGCAAAACCTTTCTATAACCTTATCACACCATCATACACATGTGTTGCTTCGCCAGTCATAAATAACGGCTTACCAACACCTTCCCATTCAATCAATAAACTCCCACCGGGTAAATCAACTTGTACTTTGTTGTCTAATAAACCTTGCATAATACCTACAGCAACTGCCGCACAGGCACCACTGCCACAAGCTTGAGTTTCGCCGGCACCACGTTCATAAACACGTAATTTAATATGCTTCCGACTCACAACTTGCATAAACCCAGCATTAACACGTTCTGGAAAGCGTTCATGCTTTTCTAACAATGGACCTAATTGTTCAACATTTGCTGTTTGAATATCTTCGACTTGGACCACACAATGTGGATTGCCCATTGAAACGGCACCACAAAGGACGGTTTGGATATTCGTACGTAAAATATAGTTTTTTTCAAATTTATTTGCAGTAAAAGGGATTTTTGCAGGTTCCCAAATAGGTTCACCCATATTGATACGCACTTGATCATTTTCCAGCACATTAAGAACCATTTTGCCAGTCTGCGTACTCACGGAAATTTCTTTTTTATCAGTTAACCCCTTTAAAAGCACAAAACGTGCAAAACAACGCGCCCCATTACCACATTGTGCGACTTCACTGCCATCTGCATTAAAAATACGATAATGAAAATCTAAATCAGGATCATAAGGTGGTTCGACGACTAACATCTGATCAAAACCGATGCCACGATGACGATCAGCTAATCGCTTAATTGTTTCTACCGAGAAATATAAGTTTTGAGTTACTGCATCGACCACAACAAAATCATTGCCTAAACCGTGCATTTTGGAAAATTGCATTTTCCTATCCTTTATAAAAACTGTTAATTGCTTGCATTATAACAGTCAGGAAAAATCAGTAAACAGAACGCAGAATTTCAAGTGCAGAATATTGTGTTATCCGAGATCAATTATTGGAAAATCAAATTTGTTCTTAAAACGTTATCCTGTTCAAATTCTAGTACCTTTTTGTTGTATAGTTAGCGAATAACATAATACAAACTACGCTAATATGTTATTTGCCACTTAAAGATTAAAAATACATCAAAATTTAATCTAAACTATTAAAAAATAAAATTTAATAGGTATTTCTTAAAATATTCTTTATTTCCCCTTGAAAAATCAAAAAATGCGCTTATTTAATCCTTGTGAATCGAGGGGATATTGCCCTCCAACTTAACAGAGAAGCAAAAGAGGAAATGGAATATGAATATCGAAAAATTTACCACAAAATTTCAACAAGCTATTAGCGAAGCACAATCTCTAGCGATTGGCAAAGATAATCAATTTATTGAACCAGTTCATTTATTAACCGCATTATTAAACCAACAAGATGGCTCTGTTGCTCCAATTTTAACCGCAGCAGGCGCAAATCTCGCTTTATTACGCAATGAATTACATGCCGAGCTGAATCGTTTACCGCAAGTATCTGGTAACGGTGGTGATGTACAAGTTTCACGTAGCTTAATCAATTTATTAAACCTTTGCGATAAACTCGCACAGCAACGCCAAGACAAGTTTATCTCTTCTGAACTGTTTTTATTAGCCGCATTAGAAGACAAAACATTAGGTGAAATCTTCAAAAAGAGCGGTGTCAAAAAAGAAAATTTACAACAAGCAATTCAGCAAGTACGTGGAGGTCAAAATGTCAATGATCAAAATGCGGAAGAAAGCCGCCAAGCATTAGATAAATATACGATTGATCTCACCGCGCGCGCTGAAAGTGGCAAACTTGATCCAGTGATTGGACGTGATGAAGAAATCCGTCGTGCTATCCAAGTACTACAACGCCGTACCAAAAATAATCCTGTGTTAATTGGTGAGCCAGGTGTCGGTAAAACGGCAATTGTTGAGGGCTTAGCACAGCGTATCGTCAATGGTGAAGTACCAGAGGGCTTGAAAAATAAACGTGTGTTGTCATTAGATATGGGAGCATTAATTGCAGGTGCTAAATATCGTGGTGAGTTTGAAGAACGTTTAAAAGCAGTATTAAACGAACTGGCTAAAGAAGAAGGACGCGTCATTTTATTCATCGATGAAATTCACACAATGGTTGGCGCAGGTAAAACTGATGGTGCAATGGATGCAGGTAATCTGCTTAAACCAAGTTTAGCACGCGGTGAATTACATTGTGTGGGTGCAACTACATTAGATGAATATCGTCAATATATTGAGAAAGATGCGGCACTTGAGCGTCGTTTCCAAAAAGTATTTGTCGGTGAACCAACAGTAGAAGATACCATTGCCATTTTACGTGGACTAAAAGAACGTTATGAAATCCATCATCATGTACAAATTACCGATCCAGCAATTGTGGCAGCAGCAACGCTTTCCCACCGTTATATTTCTGATCGCCAATTGCCAGATAAAGCTATTGATTTAATCGATGAAGCTGCATCAAGTATCCGTATGGAAATCGATTCTAAACCGCAGCCATTAGATCGTCTAGAACGCCGTATTATTCAGTTGAAATTGGAACAACAAGCATTACAAAAAGAAGATGATGAAGCGAGTCGTAAACGTTTAGATATGCTTGAAAAAGAATTAAGCGAGAAAGAACGTGAATATGCAGAGCTAGAAGAAGTATGGAAAGCTGAAAAAGCTGCACTTTCAGGCACACAGCACATTAAAGCAGAGTTAGACAATGCCAAAATCCAAATGGAACAAGCCCGTCGTGCCAGTGATTTTGCTAAAATGTCAGAATTACAATACGGCGTGATTCCAGCATTAGAAAAACAACTTGCTCAAGCTGAATCGGCTGAAGGTAAAGAAATGACCTTGTTACGTTATCGTGTGACGGATGAAGAAATTGCAGAAGTCCTGTCACGTGCAACAGGTATCCCAGTTGCGAAAATGATGGAAGGTGAAAAAGAAAAACTACTACGTATGGAAGAAGAATTGCACAAACGCGTAATTGGACAACATGAGGCAATTGAAGCTGTTGCAAACGCGATTCGCCGCAGCCGTGCTGGCTTATCCGATCCAAATCGTCCAATTGGTTCGTTCTTATTCTTAGGACCAACAGGGGTTGGTAAAACTGAATTATGTAAAACGCTAGCCAATTTCTTGTTCGACGATGAAAATGCAATGGTCCGCATTGATATGTCTGAATTTATGGAAAAACATAGCGTTTCTCGCTTAGTCGGTGCGCCTCCGGGTTATGTTGGCTATGAAGAAGGGGGATATTTAACTGAAGCAGTGCGTCGCCGCCCTTACTCTGTCATTTTGTTAGATGAGGTTGAAAAAGCACATCATGATGTATTTAACATTTTATTACAAGTGTTAGATGATGGTCGCTTAACTGATGGTCAAGGTCGTACAGTCGATTTCCGTAATACCGTTGTGATTATGACGTCGAACTTAGGCTCACACTTAATTCAAGAAAATAAAGAGTTGGATTACGACAGCATGAAAGAGCTCGTCATGTCGGTGGTAGGACAACATTTCCGCCCAGAGTTCATTAACCGTATTGATGAAACTGTGGTATTCCACTCATTAGGCAAAGAAAACATTCGTGCAATTGCAACAATCCAATTGACACGTTTAATCAAGCGTATGGAAAGTCATGGTTATCAATTGCATTTCACCAATGCCTGCTTAGACTTCATTGGTGAGGTTGGTTATGATCCAATTTATGGCGCAAGACCATTAAAACGAGCAATTCAACAAGAAATTGAAAACCCATTGGCACAACAAATTCTATCAGGCAAACTGTTGCCAAATAAAATTGTCACTATTGACTATGTTGATGGAAAAATTGTTGCCAATCAATAAGTTGCTTATAGCAAGTACTAGCCCAATGCCAACACATTGGGCTTTTTTGCTCAAGTGCGGTCTATTTTAACAAAATTTCTGTAATGAATTGCCTAATCTTTCGTCTAATTCAATAGATTCTTTAATCAGATAATTCGTTACAACTATCATAAGGAGAAACAACATGAAAAAAATCTTCACATTACTAGCGACACTATTCGTATCAATGCAAACTTTTGCTGTAGAGTTTAAACCTTTTGAGCAGGCTGCCTTTGAAAGTGCACTACAAATGAACAAACCTGTCTTAATTGATGTATATGCCGATTGGTGCCCAACTTGTAAACGTCAATTAAAAGTTTTAGAACCGATGTTACAAGAAGAACAGTTCAACGATTACACCGTATTTAAAGTTGATTATGATGAACAAAAAGATGCATTAAAAAATTTCCAAGTCACTCGTCAAAGCACTTTAATTCTGTTTAATGAAGGAAAAGAGTTACGTCGTAGTATTGCAGAAACAAACGAAACACGTTTACGTCAATTTATTACTCTCTCTGAATAACTTGGAGTCGCTTATATGGATATTAGCTTAACAGTATTAGCACTCAGTTTGTTGGCAGGATTATTAACGACACTTTCACCTTGCGTTTTGCCTATTTTGCCGATTGTCGCCTCCTCAGCAATGGCAAAACGTAAAATTGGTTTATTTACTCTTGCGTTTGGGATGGCAATTTCTTTCACGCTTGTTGGTACAGTTATTGCCTCTATCGGATTGGCACTGGGTTTAAATAGTGAATATTTACGCTACGGTGCGGCAATATTAATGTTGTTGGTTGCGCTTTGGTTACTCAGCAGTCGCCTACAAGCTATTTTTAGTCGTTATACTTCAGCATTAAGCGGTCGTGGCGAAGCATGGTTAAGTGGTTTTAATCCAGAATCTGCCACTGGGCAATTTCTAGTTGGTTTATTGTTAGGCATTGTTTGGGCACCTTGTATTGGTCCAACTCTAGGTGCGGCAATTGCACTTGCCAGTCAAGGAGAAGCACTTGCTAGCGTCGCTTTAGTCATGGTGATTTTTAGTTTAGGTGCTGTCATTCCATTAATTGCGATTGGCTTACTTTCACGTCAATTTTTCCGTGAAAAACGCGAAAAACTGGCTGATGCAGGACAGAAAGGGCGTAAAATCATGGGCTGGAGTTTACTGGCGGTTGGTTTACTAGTGTTAACAGGATTTGATAAACAAATTGAAATTTGGTTAGTCGAATTAAGCCCTGCTTGGTTAACTGACTTAACTACCCGCTTCTAAATTAGAGGTTCAAAGTGCGGTAGAAAATGCAAAAATTTCACATAAATACTTCCTACTAATGCAAAATCAGGGTAGACATCATGTCTACCTTTGTTTTATTTTAATTAACGTATCCTTTTAGGCGATCTATTCTCAGGAAACTAATAACTCAATCACATGAAAAAGGCAAACCTACTGGTTTGCCTCTACATTGAAATATTAATCCTACTATCAGTTCGGCAATTATTCTACAGTTAATTTTTTACCATCGAAGCTCATTGTTTGAACTGAAGTTAATGGTTTACCACCATCAGTCTCACCACCGATTAATAATACTTTGTTATTGTAAGAAACCGCTAGACCATAACCAATGTTAGCTGGAAGCTCACCTACAATTTTCCAGTTACCGCTTTTCGCATCCAATGCATACACATCTTTGTGGTAAGTTTTCTTCAAGCCGCCTGTGCGGTGTGCATCCATGATACCTTTTTCATAGTTTGCAAGTGCACCTGGGAAGTTTGCACCACCAGTCACAATATAGTGACCATGAGTATATCCACCCATACCACCAGCGATACCATCTTGTTTGTCATAACCTTTTGGTGCTGGTAAATCACCGAGTTTTTTCCAAGTGACGCCATCTTTGCCAATTGTTCCAATTGCGCTACCTGGTGAACGTAAACCTGCTTTCACTTCACCATTAACAACTAACAATTTACCCTCTTTAATTGCAACTGCTGCACCTGCACGACCTGAATATGGGAAATAACCTTCATTACGCCATACATTGTTTGCTGGCTCATAACTGATGATTTCTGGTGAAAAGAAAAAGTCTTGTGCACGTAAATTGAAATAAGGATCAAAAATTGCTTTTTCTTTCTCTTTATCGCCACCTGCTGCTTTTACATCTTGGAATAAACCATTCCAAATTTCATGGTTTACCCCACCAACGAAATAAATTTTGCTACCATCTGCTGCAACACTTGCACCAACTGAGGTTGAACGTGGTGAACGAGTTGGTAATTTCATCCAAGTGTTATCTGCTGGGTTGTACTCATAAGCATCATTAATGATTTGATTTTTTGCAACATCAGTATCTTGGAAGCCACCAAATACATAAAGTTTACCATTTACACCTGCAGCAACTGGTTGATTACGTTTACCGCCTGGGAATTCAGCAATTTCCTTCCATTCTTTTGGATCTTTAAGATTTAATGAATAGAATTTAGTTGTGCCAGTGCCACCTAAACCAACATAAACAGTATCACCAACTAATGCACCCGCCCCCGCTTTGATTCCTTCTGGTAAATCTGGGTATTGTCCTGCCTGTGCGGCGAAAGCAGTCGCTGCTAGAGCTGCAAATAAAGCTGTTTTTGTAAATTTCATTTTATTACCTCAATTAGTTAGGTTAGTAAGAATGAATACCTATTCAGATACAACATTGAATGGCAAGTTTTTAAGTTAAAGCCAGCCAAATTTGACTGGCTTTGAATTCCATTTCTTCAAGCCATTAAGGCATCAGAAGATTTGGTATAAAGGTGATAATTTGTGGGAAAATAGTAATCAATATTAGTGTGACAAAAATTGGCACTAAGAATGGCAGAACCCCCTTCGCCACAGTACTGACTGGCATATTACCTACACGAGCAACCACGAATAACGCCATCCCCATTGGTGGAGTTAAAATACCAATCATCATATTCAATGTAGTCATTACACCAAAGAAGATTAAATCAATACCAAAATGAACTGCAATTGGGATCAACATTGGTAGTACTAAGAATTGCAATGCTAATGCATCAATGAACATACCTAAGAATAAGAGTAATAGGTTGATCATTACTAACACGGTTGTTGGTGAATTTGCCACTGCCACAAAAACTTCTGCGATCTTCATTGCAACTTGTTCACGTGCAATCATGTCACCAAAGAAAGTGACAGTCATCACCATAAGTGCAGTTACCCCTGTAATTGCCATTGCTTCCACACAGCTTTTAAATAGCATTTTGAGGTTTAACTCTTTATATACAAACATACCAATGATGATTGAATAGAAGGCAGCAATTACCGCAGCTTCAGTTGGGGTAAATAAACCTGAGAAGATACCACCGATAATGAGTAACGGTGTTAACACTGCCCAAATTGCTTTCTTAAATGCTTGGCAACGTTGTTCTAAGGTCGCTTTTGGTGTTCTCGGATAACCACGTTTCTTAGCCACATAGTAGTTCATGGTCATCAACGCAATCGTCACTAACACACCCGGCACGAAGCCTGCAATGAATAATTTAGCAATTGATTGGTTAGCAATAACACCATAGATAATCATCGCAATACTTGGTGGAACAAGTGGACCGATAATACAAGAGGCAGCAGTAATACCACCACAAATATCGTCATCATATCCAGCATCACGCATTGCTTTAATTTCTAATTGACCTAAACCACCCGCATCGGCTAACGCTGACCCTGACATGCCAGAGAAAATTAAACTGGCACCGATATTAACATGTCCCATACCACCACGATAATGACCGAGTAATGCACGTGCAAAATCAAAAATACGCTCTGTGATTCCACCTGTATTCATTAAAATACCAGTCAAAATAAAGAACGGTACACTTAATAATGGGAAGCTATTTAAACTGTCTGTTAGTTTTGTTGAAGCAGAGTTAACAATATTCCAGCGTGTCATCGCAAAATAAAGCAAGGTTGCAATAAATAATGACCAACCTACTGGTGTACCCACAAACATAATGATAAGCCAAACTACCAAAGTGATATAAACGGCATCACTACCGAATTTCACATAATTAGAAATGCGTAGTACTTTATACCAATCTGGCTCAATAAATAAAATAGTAAAAATAATGATCGCACTGATGACAAATACAATGACAGGAATATAACTTAATTTATTTCTATAGTTTTCAACTTGTGCTTGGAAAAAGCGGAATAACATTAAACAAGAAATAAATGGCAACGCAGCATACATCCATTTTTCATAAACGATCGTCTCTCTGCCGAGCAAATCAGAAACGAAAGCCGTTAAAGCTTCCATTTTAAAACTGGAATCAAACCAAACTTTAAAGCCTAAATGAATGAAAATAATGATTGAAATAAAAATGAGAATTTGTACAAAAGAGTTTGTGATTCTTCTCACTTTTTCAGGCATAAAATTGGTTAAAAAATCAATATAAACGTGTTGTTGGCTACGAATACCCATACTGATACCCAATAAGCCGACATAGATAAATAGCAATCTTGCGAGTTCTTCACTCCAAATAAACGGGGAATGAAAAATTTGACGAGCAACGATTTGTGCCAACAGAATCAAAAAGATTCCGATGAACATTACGCCACCAATCCATTCTTCTAATTTATTTATTATTTTCATAGATACCTCAACAACCCAATAAAAATGAACCTTATCCCTTAAGGCACAGGGATAAGGTTACTCACATTTATTTAGTTAAATTAGAAATTTCTTCTACAGCCATTTTACCGACTTCACCATTTTTCTTGAGATACTCATCATAGTACGGAGTAAGTGCTGCTTTGAATGGTTTTAGATCTGGCATTGTTACTGTTACACCTTGACCTTTGAAGAATTCAACTAAGCTATTTTCACCATCAACGAAGAGTTTAGTGTGGAACTCTGCCGCTTTAGCTGCTGCATCTTTAACCACTTTTTGTAAATCTGCTGGCAAATCAGCCATTGTTTCATTACTGACAAGATAAAGCTGATCATTTAAGATGTGGTTAGTTAATGCTAAGTATTTTTGCACTTCATAGAATTTTTGTGCTTGGATTGTTGGTAATGGGTTCTCTTGACCATCAACAGAGTTAGTTTGAAGCGCTAAATAAACTTCTGAGAATGCCATTGGCGTTGGTGCTGCACCAACATATTTAGCATATGCAAGGTTAGTCGCCGCGTTAGGTACGCGTAATTTTAAGCCTTTCATATCTTCAATGCTATTGATTGCACGGTTAGAGGTTGTTTGGCGAGTACCGTTATAAGCAACAGATAACACTTCTACGTTTAACTCTTTATCGATTTTTTTCAATAAAGCTTGACCAAATTTTGTTTCTAACAATGCTTTTTTCGATGTTTCAAAATTTGGAATCATATAAGGTAACGCAAATACTTCTGCTTCAGGGAAGTAAATTTGGAAACGTGCTGACTCACCTAATGTAAAATCTAGTGCACCGTCTTTTAATTGTTTGATCATTACACGGTCATCGCCTAATTGTGCGCTAGGGAAAATCGCGATTTCAATTTTGCCATTAGATTTTTCTTTCACTTCTTTAGCAAAAAATTCTACTGCTTTATATTCGTTTGAGCTTGGACCCGCAACCATACCGAATTTAAGATCGTAATCTGCTGCAAATACAGAAGCTGAAACGCCTAAACATAAAGATGCGAGTAGTAGTTTTTTAAATTTCATTATGAGTTCTCCTCTATTGGTTACGTTGGGATTACGTTAAAGTGACGATGAAATAAATTTCACACGTTTGCATTCTAAAGTGAAAAAACTATTTTTTATATAGAAAATGAAGTTTTATTTCATAAATGATAGGTACGTCACAAAATTGAACATTTCCCATGACTAAAACTGAGTAAAATGTTTACCAAAAAATTGTGTTTTATATAATGTTTGGAGTTTTATTTCAAAATAGGTAGTAGAGCCATGTTAAGTGATCAAGATATTTTTCAGCGCTATCAAACAAAAGCGAGCGAATTTACAAAACAAGCGGATATCAGTTTAATTGGCCACTCATTATTTGATATGTGGGGTGATTTACCTACGGGCACACCGACATTAGCTAATCAAACAGTCGCAAATTTAGGCATTTCAGGCGTGAGTGCGCGACAATACCTCGATGTGATTGTTAAAGCTAAACATATCGCACATTTAGGCAAGCATGTTTTCCTCTTCTTGGGTGTCAACGATATTTGTAAAGAAAAAGATTACTCACCTGCTAAAGTGATGGAGTGGCTAAATCAAATTCTTGCTCATTTATATCTCATTGCCCCACATTCACACTACTATCTATTAGAAGCCACGCCAGTGAATAATATTGCTACTGTCACTAATGCTCAAATCAATAAGCTAAATGCTTACTTAAAAGCACATTGTCCTGCAAATGTTACTTATATCGAAACACAGCAAGCATTTCGTAATGGTGAGCATAAATTAGATCTCACTTTATGCACAGATGGCTTGCATTTTAATCAAAAAGGCTATCAAGTACTGACTGAATTACTCGAAAAATATTTACAACAATAAACTTAAAAAAGATGTCTTAAATTGAAAAAATAAGTACTTAAATAACCCACAAAATACTTGTGTGTAAATATGCGACAGAGATCGCAAATTTTCATTATTTTAGTTGTTATTTTTTTATTCTAAGATTAATCTATACAAATTGGAGTCAATCTTCTTTTGACGAAATTAGACTGGAGTTAACATGTCAAAATTATCACATCAACAAATTTTAGAACAAATCAAATATGGATTAATTGCCTCTTGCCAACCTGTCGATGATGGCCCAATGGACTCACCTGAAATTGTTGCTGCTATGGCACAAGCCTCTGTGATTGGCGGTGCCGCTGGTTTACGTATCGAAGGTATTGAAAATCTCAAAGCAACTCGTCAAGTTGTTAATGTTCCTATCATTGGTATTGTCAAGCGTGATCTTGATGATAGCCCTGTTCGTATCAGCCCATTTTTACAAGATATCGATGATTTAGCTGCGGCAGGTGCAGATATTATTGCTTTTGATGGAACTGACCGTATCCGTCCAACAACACGTGAAGCTATTGTAAAACGAATTAAAGAATTAGGCTGCTTAGCGATGGCAGATTGTTCTAATTTCGAAGAAGGAATGTACTGCCAAAATCTAGGGGTAGAAATCATTGGTAGTACAATGTCTGGTTATACTGGCGGTGAAGTACCCGCCGAACCAGATTATCAGCTTGTTAAAGATTTAAATGCGGCTGGCTGTCGTGTCATGGCAGAAGGTCGCTACAATACACCTGAATTAGCTAAAGTAGCGATTGAAATTGGTGCATACTCTGTCACTGTAGGATCTGCATTAACTCGCTTAGAACATATTGTCAGCTGGTTTGCTGATGCAGTGAAATCAGCCAAATAATCGATTTGAGTAGAAAGGAGAAATTATGCGTTGTTTAGCATTAGATATTGGTGGCACAAAAATTGCTTCAGCCATTGTCATTGACGGCAAAATCGAGCAACGCCAGCAAATCTCTACCCCACAAGCGGATGCAGCAAATGCAATGCACGATACCTTAGCGCAGATTTTAACTCAATATGCGGGGCAATTTGATTATGTTGCAGTCGCTTCAACAGGCATTATTAATAATGGTATCTTAACCGCACTGAATCCAAAGAATTTAGGGGGATTAGCTGAATTTCCACTAAAACAAAGTATTGCACGTCATACCGATAAACCTATTGGTTTACTCAACGATGTGCAAGCCGCAGCTTGTGCAGAGTACAAAGACGAAGATAAAAATACTGTACAAAATTTCGTCTTTATCACTGTTTCAACGGGCGTCGGTGGCGGTATCATTTTAGAGCGTCATTTGCTCACTGAGCCTAACGGTGTCGCAGGTCATATTGGTCACACCTTAGCAGATCCGAATGGTCCAGTCTGTGGTTGTGGTCGTGTAGGCTGTGTAGAAGCCGTTGCAGCTGGGCGTGCAATTGAAGCAGTATCTAGCCAATGGAATCCGCCTTGCACACCTAAAGAAGCATTTGAGTTATTTAGAAAAAATGATGAAAAAGCGACCGCACTTATTCAACGTTCAGCCAAAGCTATCTCGCATTTAATTGCAGATTTAGTCATTGGTTTAGATGTGCAAAAAGTGGTCGTCGGTGGCAGTGTTGGATTAGCTGAAGGTTATCTACCTTTAGTACAGCAATATTTACACGAAATGCCACATTTTTATCATTGTACAGTAGAGCAAGCTCGTTATGGACAAGACGCTGGTTTGATTGGCGCTGCTTGGTGGGTAGCAGATTGTCTACAACAAGGTATCAGTTTGAAATAGGAGAAGATTATGTTTATTGGTGATTTAACTCGCGATGACTTTAGATTAGGTCTACCTAAGGCGATCGTTGAAGTTTGTGAATATTTAAAAACCTTAGATTTAACAGCGTTAGAAACCGGTCGTCATGATATTACGGATCAAATTTATATGAACGTGATGGCATTTGATACAGCCGCTGCTGAAAGCAAACAAGCCGAATTACATCGTCAATATATTGATGTACAAGTACTCATTTCTGGTAAAGAAAACATCGAATATAGCGTTGCTTATCCAACACTTGCAAACTATACCGACTATGATGAGAAAGATGATTACCAACTTACACCAGAAATTGAGTATAAGAGCACATTAACATTAAAACCAAACATGTTTGTCGTGTTCTTACCTTATGAACCGCATAAACCCGGCTGTAATGTGGATAACCAAGTAGTCAGTCTGAAAAAACTTGTCGTGAAAGTGCCAGTAGAATTATTGTAATTTTGACCGTACTTTTAAGGAGCCTCTATGTTAATCAGTGGAAAAATTTTAGATACTATTGGTGCGCTACACGATAGCCTCACCAAAACAGAAAAAAGAATTGCCGCAACTATTCTTGCATCGCCTGATTTACTCAGTCAGTCTTCTCTTTCTGATATTGCGAAACATCTTGACGTCGGAGAAGCAACATTTATTCGTTTCTGCCGTACACTCGGTTTCAGAGGCTTCACTGACTTTAAATTAGAGCTTGCAATTGAATTAGCAACCAGAGAAAAGCAATACCATTCTCTACTCGACACCGATATTTCATCTTCAGATGATCCAAGAAGTATTGCGGCTAAATTACAAAGCACCATCACGAATGTTCTCTCAGAAACAGTGAATTTATTAGATTTCAATGAATTAGAAACCGTTGTCAACCTGATGATGAAAGCAAAACGTATTTTCTTATTTGGTGTTGGCTCCTCTGGTATTACAGCAGAAGATGCTAAAAATAAATTTATGCGTATTGGCTTACAAGTGGATTCAACTTCGAATAACCACTTTATGTATATGCAAGCTGCACTGATGCAAAAAGGCGATGTCGTTATTGGCATTAGTCACTCAGGTTATTCTAAAGAAGTAATTCAAGCACTCAATATTGCGAAAAAAAATGAAGCGACCACCATCGCTATCACACATAACCTACGTTCACCAATTACCCACGCTGCTGACCATGTGTTGATTAATGGCAATCGTCAAGGGCAATTACAAGGTGACTCAATGGGAACAAAAATTGCTCAACTTTTTGTCTTAGATTTGATTTACACTTTAATCGTCCAAGCGACTGAAGATAAAGCAACTAAAACGAAGCAAAAAACAGTTAATGTCATTTTAGAACAACGTGTTAAATAACACATTTATAGGAGTATCCAATGAAAAACTTAAAAGGTATCTTCAGTGCATTGTTAGTTTCTTTCAACGCTGATGGTTCAATCAACGAAAAAGGCTTACGCGAAATCGTTCGTTATAATATCGACAAAATGAAAGTCGATGGTCTTTATGTTGGTGGTAGTACAGGTGAAAACTTCATGCTTTCAACGGAAGAGAAAAAAGAGATCTTCCGTATTGCGAAAGATGAAGCAAAAGATCAAATCGCCTTAATTGCACAAGTAGGTAGTGTTAACTTACAAGAAGCAATTGAACTAGGTAAATATGCAACAGAATTAGGTTATGACAGCTTATCTGCCGTGACACCATTTTACTACAAATTCAGTTTCCCAGAGATCAAACACTACTACGACAGTATTATTGAAGCAACGGGTAACTACATGATCGTTTACTCAATTCCATTCTTAACTGGCGTCAACATCGGTGTTGAGCAATTTGGTGAACTTTATAAAAACCCTAAAGTATTGGGTGTGAAATTCACTGCGGGCGACTTCTATTTATTAGAGCGCCTGAAAAAAGCTTACCCAAATCACTTAATCTGGGCTGGTTTCGACGAAATGATGTTACCTGCGGCAGCATTAGGTGTTGATGGTGCAATCGGCAGTACATTCAACGTAAACGGCGTTCGTGCACGTCAAATCTTTGAATTAACGCAAGCAGGTAAATTACAAGAAGCGCTTGAAATTCAACATGTGACTAACGATTTAATCGAAGGTATCTTATCTAACGGTTTATATTTAACTATCAAAGAATTATTAAAACTGGATGGTGTTGAATCAGGCTACTGCCGTGAACCAATGACAAAAGAATTAACGCCAGAGAAAGTCGCTTTCGCAAAAGAATTAAAAGCTAAATTCCTTTCTTAATTTTGTCAAAAACTGACCGCACTTTTTGATACAGACAAGTGCGTTATGACTGATAAAAAAACCGCTTAAACAGTTATTTAAGCGGTTTTATTTTTCTCTTACAAATAAGGTTGTGCCCAATCTAAAAAAGTTTGTTCATCAATCACTTGCACACCAAGCTCATTCGCTTTTGCCAGTTTCGAACCCGCACTTTCGCCAGCTACTACTAAATCCGTTTTCGCTGATACACTACCGCTGACTTTTGCGCCTAAACGTTGCAATAATGCTTTCGCTTCAGTGCGCCCCATTTGGCTTAAAGTTCCCGTTAACACGACTGTTTTCTCTTTAAATGGACTTTCATCTACTTCTTTGAGTTCAACAGTATCCCAATGAATACCCTGTGCCAATAGATCATCAACAACCGCAACATTATGCGGCTCTCGCCAAAATACAAAAATGCGATTGGCAACAACTTCGCCCACATCTTGTACCTCTTGTAATTGTTCAAGTGTTGCCTCTTTTAACGCTACTAATGTCTTGAAATAATTAGCTAAATTTAAAGCTGTTGCTTCGCCAACTTCGCGAATGCCTAACGCAAAAATAAAACGAGCTAATGTGGTTTTTTTCGCTTTTTCTAAACTCGCTATCGCATTTTGGGCTGATTTCGGTCCCATGCGCTCTAAACGCATTAATGTGGTGAGATCCAACTTAAATAAATCAGCTGGCGTGTGAATCTGCTCACGATCAACAAGCTGTTCAATTAATTTGGCACCCACACCATCAATATCCATCGCTTTACGCGACACAAAATGTTTTAACGCTTCTTTGCGTTGAGCCGCACAAAACAATCCACCTGTACAACGCGCCACTGCTTCCCCTTCAATTCGTGTAATCACAGAATTACACACAGGACAATTTTGAGGAAAAACAATCGGCTCTGCATTTGCTGGACGCTTATCATGTACCACCCCAATAATTTGTGGAATCACATCACCTGCACGGCGAATAATTACCGTATCGCCAATAGCAATATCTAAACGTTCAATTTCATCCCCATTATGTAAAGTAGCATTACTCACTGTCACACCTGCCACAAACACTGGCGCTAATTTTGCTACTGGTGTAATCGCTCCAGTCCTTCCGACTTGAAATTCAACGCTATTTAATACGGTAAGTTCTTCTTGTGCAGGGAATTTATACGCAATTGCCCAACGCGGCGCTTTAGAAACAAAACCCAACTCTGTTTGTAAAGCAATCTCATTAACTTTAATCACTGTACCATCAATGTCATAACCTAAAGCACTGCGCTTTTGCATAATGATGCGGTAAAAATCTAACACCTGTTCAACACCATGACATAACTGAATTTCCGTATTTACTGGAATCCCTATCGCCCTAAGCCATTGTAAACGCTCAAAATGTGTCGCTGGTAACTCAATACCTTCCGCTATCCCAATACCATAAGCATTAAGTACTAATGGACGTTGGCTAGTAATTTTAGGATCTAATTGGCGTAATGAACCCGCCGCTGCATTACGTGGATTAGCAAAAGTTTTTTCTCCTTTTGCTAATGCCTTTTCATTTAATATCTCAAACCCAGCCTGCGGCATAAAGACTTCACCGCGCACTTCTAAACGATGTGGCGGCTGATCAGTTAACAATTGCAAAGGAATATTACGAATAGTGCGGATATTAGAGGTAATGTCTTCACCCGTTGTACCATCACCACGAGTAGCCGCTTGTACTAATTTACCATCTACATACAAAATACTCACAGCCAATCCGTCCAACTTGGGTTCGCAGCAAAAAGTTAATTGTTCTGGCGATAGGATCAGACGCTCATCAATGCGTTTAACAAATGCCCTAAACTCTTCATCTGAAAAAGCATTATCTAAGGATAACATTGGTATTTCATGTTTCACTTCGGCAAAACCAGACAAAGGTTTAGCGCCAACACGCTGCGTTGGCGAGTCTACTGTCACTAACTCAGGATATTGTTTTTCAAGATTTTTTAGTTGATGAAATAAACGATCATATTCTGCATCAGGAATTTGTGGATTATCTAATACATGATATTGATATTCATGATGGCGTAAGCTATTACGTAGTTGTTCTAATTCGAGTTTAATACTTTCTGTCATATAAAATCCTGATAAAAATGACCGCACTTAAGTGCTTACTAAAGTGCGGTCAATTCTACAATATTTTTTTATTTACGCCTATTTAAGGGATAAATATCATGACAAGTAAATCTAAAAATAACTGTCTTTTCTAATCTGTAAACCAAACCAATGTTGCCATCCGACCAGTTTGCCGTTCTCGACGATAAGAGAAAAATTTATTCTGTTCAGTGAATGTACAATATTCACCACCGCTGATTTGCGTTATACCTAACCTATTTAAACGCTGTGTAGCTAATAAATATAAATCCGCTAAATATTTATTTAGTGCCTGAGGATCTGGTGTGAAAGCAAGTTCTGCTGTCGGCTCTCGTGCACAAAACCGTTCGACAACGTCTTGACCAACTTGAAATTTAGTTGGACCAATAGCGGGACCAAGCCACGCGATGATTTGTGACGGAGGACAACGAAATTGCGCTACAGTTTGTTCTAAAACACCATCACATAAACCACGCCATCCTGCATGTACTGCTGCTACTTCATCACCTTGTTGAGAAGCCAACAAGACAGGTAAACAATCAGCTGTCATGACAAGACAGACTTGATTTGGCTGGTCAGTATAAACCGCATCTGCGGCAAGATTTGAAGTATTGGTTATAGGTAACTTGATTACCTTTGTGCTATGAATCTGCTCTAAAAAAACAGGCAGTTGCGGCAACTGTAACTTTTCAACCAGTAAAGTGCGGTTAGTTTTTACCGAATTTTGCTCATCACCAACATGCGTACCTAAATTGAGACTGTCGTAAGGTGGCTGACTCACACCGCCTTGTCTTAAAGTACTAAATCCATGCACATTTTTTGGTACTGACCAATCAGGTTTAAGCACTTTCATTTACTTACCTTGCTTAATAATCTAAATCGTCTTTATGTAGCTGATAATCTGCTTTCAACACATCGACTAATTGCACAAAATCTGTAGGCAATGGCGCATGCCATTCCATGAGTTCTCCCGTAATAGGATGTGCTAAACGTAACATAATCGCATGCAATGCTTGACGCTTAAATTCACGTAACACGGTCATTAACTCATCACTCGCATGCTTTGGTGGGCGCGGACGACCACCATAAGTTTGATCACCTAATAATGGATGTGCAATATGAGCCATGTGTACACGAATTTGGTGAGTACGCCCTGTTTCAAGGCGTAAGCGTAAACGCGTGTAATTACGAAAACGCTCCATAATACGATAATGAGTCAACGCAGGTTTACCCATTGGATGTACTGCCATTTGCGTCCGCTTAGTTGGATGGCGCGCCATTGGCTGATCAACCAAACCACCTTTGGTCATAATGCCACAAGCGATCGCCTCATATTCACGGGTGATTTTACGCTTTTGCAAATCACGTACTAACTGTGTTTGCGCTGGGATAGTCTTTGCCACAACCATTAATCCTGTCGTATCTTTATCTAAACGATGTACAATCCCAGCACGTGGTACTTCAGCAATTTGCGGATAATGATATAACAGTGCGTTTAACACTGTTCCCGATGGATTTCCAGCGCCGGGATGAACTACAAAATCTTTGGGTTTATTAATCACTAAAATATCATCATCTTCATACACAATATTAAGCGGTAAATTTTCAGGTTCAAAGCGAGTATCATCTTCAATTTCAACGGTAATTTCGACTTGTTCGCCACCATAAACTTTGGTGCGAGGAACATTTGTAAGCTGACCATTGACAAAGACTAACCCCGCTTCAATCCAAGTTTTTAAGCGCGAACGTGAGTAGTCAGGGAACAATTCAGCTAAAGTCTGGTCTAAACGTTGTCCCATTTGAGATAGCTGAACTTCAGCCGACAAGGTAATTTGTGCCATAAAGAAAAAAATCCGTTAATGAAGTTTGCTTATTTAATAATGTTATATACAATACTGGGTCATTGTAACTCATTTATCATTGCTCGTAAAAATAAGGATTATCTAATGCGTAAATTAAAATCGTTCACGCTTATTGCTTTAACCGCATTTGCTGTGAGTGCTTGTTCAGGCTCTAAAGATGTTGAACAACGCCCAGAACAAGAGCTGTATAATGTCGGTCAAACTTACTTACAAGATGGCGATTATTCACAAGCTATTCGTTATTTAAATGCACTACATACGCGTTTTCCTGGCAGTAGTTATAGCGAGCAAACCTTATTAAACTTAATCTATGCGAATTATAAAACGCAAGATTATACGCAAACCTTAGTATTAGCTGACCGCTTCTTACAACAATATCCAACGAGCCGCAATTTAGATTATGTCCTTTATATGGCAGGCTTAACTAACTCCGCATTAAGCGACAATTATATCCAAGACTTATTTAATGTGGATCGAGCCACACGTGAAAGCACATCAATTAAAGCAGCATTTGCTAATTTCCAAACACTTGTACAGCATTTTCCCAATAGCCCTTATGCACAAGATGCATTAGCACGTATGGCATATATCAAAGCAAGTTTAGCGCGTCATGAATTATCAATTGCTAAATTTTATGCTAAACGTGATGCCCATGTTGCTGTAGCGAATCGCGTCGTTGGGATGTTACAGCAATATCCAGATGCACAAGCCACTTACGAAGCATTACCATTAATGCAAGCCGCTTATGAAAAAATGAATCTAAAAGAACTCGCTGCACAAACTGCAACTATTATTGAAGCGAATAAAGGTAGAACATTTGCTGAAGTAGAAAAATCAGCAGAACCTAACGTATTGTTAAAGCAATAAATGCGATACAAACAAAAAGAGGATATGTTTAAATATCCTTTTTTTATGCGTTATCCTACTAAAATTTGAGCTAATGGCATATCCCAACTTTCTATTGGCAATTGCTCAACTTGTTGACATTTATGTGCCAATCCAACAGGAATAAAAGACTTCTGCTGCCAATCCTGTAAAGTTCGATCATAAAAACCGCCGCCCATACCAAGCCGATTGCCTTGTAGATCAAATGCGACTAAAGGGACAAAAATAATATCCATCTCACACAATGGTAATACTTGCTGCACATTTAATTTTGGCTGCCAAATACCCAATACATTTTTATGCATCGATGTGTCTGGTTGATACGCTAAAAATAACAAATGTCCTGGGCAAAATGGATGTAATACCGGTAAAAACACATTTTTTCCCTGTTGCCATAAACATTCAATTAACAATCGAGTCGAAATTTCGCCATCACAAGCGAAATATAAGGCAATATTTTGCGCTTTTTTTTGTTCAATTAATTGTAATGCTTGTTCTGTGATAGCAATTTCTGCTTGTTGTTGTTCAAGTGCGGTCAATTTTTGGCGAATTTGCCGAATTTGGCGACGGATTTGTTGACGTAGAAAAGAATGAGTATTCATTGAAATAAATAAAATGAAGAACCCGAGATGCCGCTGTAGGCGACAGTCCTTGAACCCAACGGTTCAAGGGAATCAGTTATAACTATTTTTAGGCTTCTTAGTAAAACTAAGCATGCACACCAACAATTAGAAACCAATTCATAATATAAAAGTATCGGCTCAGGGACATAACCCACTGGCAAACACCTCAGGTAATCTTTGTTTTATACTAACGTAATTTAGCCTTATTGACTAGCGATAATTCGCTATCTGTTTATTGAACCAACTAAATTATCCATTAACTGTTCGACTTTTGTGTCAAAATACTTTCTAATGAATGGTCAAGCTGTTGGATTCTTGTTTTAAGTAAATCTTCAATTGATGTCGTTTTCTGCTGCTCCTGCAATAATTCGTAACTTAAATTTAACGCCACAATAGATAAAACACGTTCTAATTGTAAAATACCCGTACGCTCTTTCATTTCTGATACACGTAAATCAAGCGCTTTTGCTGCCTGTTTTAAAGCCTCGTGCTGTTCTTCTGGGCAATTTAAACGCAAAACCTGCCCAAGCACAGGTAATTCAATACTTTTAGACGACATCTCGCCTCCATTCAGCTTAATTATTTTGCACGTTATTATGCCATAGCTAAAAAAATCCGTCTAATTATTGGTTGCGTAGCGCGAGAGTGGTAAACTGACATCACTTATTTAACCATAATTATAAGGACAAAATAGATGTTGTCTTATTCAGAATTTTCCCAACACTTAAAAAGTGCTGGCATCACACTTTCCAGCGCAGAACTGCATGGTTTTTTAAGTGGTTTAGTCTGTGGTGGTGTCACAGATCAAAGTTGGCAACCGCTCTTATTCCAATTTACTAATGAAAATCATGCTTACCCACATGCATTGTTACAAGAAGTGGTCCAATTATATCAACACATTCGTGAAAAATTAGCCGACATTGATGGGTTTGATTTTGAACTATGGCTACCCGAAAATGAAGATGATGTCTTTAGCCGCGCCGATAGTTTATCTGAATGGGCAAATCATTTCTTATTAGGTCTAGGATTGGCGCAACCTAAATTAGATAAAGAAAAAGGTGATATTGGTGAAGCACTAGACGATTTACATGATATTTGCCAATTAGGTTATGACGAAAACGATGACAAAGAAGAATTGAGTGAAGCCTTAGAAGAAATTATCGAATACGTGCGTACTATTGCCTGCTTATTATTTACTCATTTTCAGCCAGCACAAGCTGAACAAAAACCCGTATTACACTAATCCAAATAACAAGGAGAATAAACATGGATTTAGCTTATATGGCTGCGCTTCCTCAGCAAGAATTTATTGAACGCCGTAATAAAGTATTTGCACAAATGCAAGATGATTCCGTCTTTATCGTCTTTTCTGAAATCGAAAAACGCCGTAGTAATGATTGTGCTTATCCATTTCGTCAAGATAGCTATTTTTGGTACTTAACTGGTTTTAATGAGCCAAATTCCGTGCTTATCCTCAGTAAAAAAGCAGGTGAACAAGCAAGTAGCATTTTCGTTCGCCCTTCTGATCCATTGCGAGAAACATGGGATGGTCGCCGTTTAGGTGTTACTAATGCACCAGCTAAACTTGTTGTAAATCACGCCTTTTCAATCGACGACTTCAGCAGCGAATTTGCTAAAATTGCCGCAAATACTAACACACTTTATCACTTAGCAGAACTCCATACTTGGGGTGACGAATTATTAACACAAAGTGCGGTCAATTTCAGCCGAGTTTTATGCTGGAAAGCAATGCTTGATGAAATGCGCTTATTTAAGTCAGAAAATGAAATTGCACTTATGCAACAAGCAGGGCAAATCAGTGCACTTGCTCATATTCGTGCAATGCAAAAAACTCGTCCAAATCGCTTAGAATATGAAATTGAGCATGAAATTTTGCATGAGTTTAGCCGCTTTGGCGCACGTAACCCCTCATACAATTCAATCATTGCTGGTGGTGAAAATGCTTGCATTTTGCATTACACTGAAAATGATATGCCTTTAAAAGAGGGCGATTTAGTGTTAATTGATGCAGGCTGTGAATTTGCAATGTATGCAGGTGATATTACCAGAACATTCCCTGTCAATGGCAAATTCAGCCAAGCACAGCGCGAAATCTATGACATCGTATTAAATGCACAAAAACGCGCTATTGAACTTCTTATACCGGGTAATTCAATCCAACAAGCAAATGACGAAGTTGTACGGATTAAAGTTGAAGGTTTAGTTAAGCTAGGCATTTTACAAGGTGATATCGATGAACTAATTGAAACCGAAGCCTACCGTGAATTTTATATGCACGGTTTAGGGCATTGGTTAGGTTTAGATGTACATGATGTTGGTAGTTATACTAAAGATCAAGACAATAACAATCGTAATAGTAAAGTACGTGATCGTCCATTAGAAATTGGCATGGTGCTTACTGTTGAACCGGGCTTATACATTTCAGAAAAATCCAATGTACCAGAACAATACAAAGGTATTGGAATACGTATTGAAGATAACTTATTAATTACAGAATATGGTAATAAAAATCTAACGAGCGCAGTACCAAAAGAAATTGAAGATATTGAGAATTTAATGGCAAGTAAATAACAGGATAGCGCAATGTCTCAAGAAACAAACTACGATGTCATTATTGTCGGTGGCGCAATGACGGGAGCCACATTGGCTCTAGCGCTCAGCGATCAAACTGCTGGTAAAATCAAAATTGCTGTTTTAGAAAAGCAAGTTTCACACCAACATCAACAACGTGGTTTTGATGCTCGTTGCATTGCGTTATCTGATGGTAGTTGCCAACGTTTAGCGCAAATCAATTTGCCAACTGGACAAACACTTTGGCAACAATTCCAACCCATTATTACACCTATCAAAAAAATCCATGTTTCAGATAAAGGTCATAGTGGTTTGACTGAATTCAGCGCTCAAGAGTTCCATTTATCTCAACTGGGAGCAGTCATAGAATTGCAGGCAACAGGACGAATTTTACTCAATGCAATTCATCAATATCCTAACATTAATTACTTCGCACCAGTCGATATTACACAGATTGAACATGATACAGAACAAGTGAAAATTTCACTTAAAAATGACCGCACTTTAAGTACAAAACTACTTATCGGTGCAGATGGTACACAATCATTAGTCGCAAGTTCAGTCAATATTTCACAAAATTTAGTCCGTCAATATCATCAAACTGCTATCATCACAAATGTATTACCACAACAAGCACATCAATATCGCGCTTTTGAACGCTTTACTGATGAAGGTCCTCTTGCTCTTTTGCCCATGCCAAATAACTTAATGTCTCTCGTTTGGTGTGTACAAGATCCTGAACCATTAATACGATGTGACGAAGCACAGTTTCTTCTTGCACTGCAACATCGTTTTGGCTGGCGTCTAGGTAAATTATTGCAATGTGGGCAACGTTTTACTTATCCACTTAATTTATATCAAGCAGAACAACATATTCAGCCTCGTATTGCGCTAATCGGCAACGCAGCACAAACATTACACCCTATTGCAGGACAAGGCTTTAATCTTGGCATTCGTGATGTGATGCAATTAGCCAGCCTTGTCGCTACAAAATATCAGCAACAACAAGATATTGGTGCTTATCAAAATTTAATTCCCTATGCAATCGAACGGCAGCAAGATCAACAACAAATCATCAATTTAACTGATGGTTTACTATCTATTTTTGCGAATAACTTACTGCCATTACAAATTAGTCGTACATTAGGTTTGATGGCGCTTTCACAATCACGTTTATTACGTCAATATTTCGCCAAACCAACTTTAGGATGGAAATAACATGAAAACATTTGATCTTGCCATTATTGGTGGTGGAATGGTCGGCTTAGCGTTAGCAGCAAGCCTTGAAAAACAGCCATTACGTATCGCTCTTATTGAAGCGTTTCCCAGCAAAGTGAGTATTGCCACGGTGACAAACCGTGTTAGTGCCCTCAATCTCGCAAGCCAAAAACTCTTAACAGAACTTAATGTATGGCAACAACTCATCCACCTGCGTGCGACCGAATATAATTCAATGTATGTTTGGGAAAAAGATAGTTTTGCTAATATCCAATTTAATACGCAAGGTCTAGGTATTTCTCATCTGGGACATATTGTAGAAAATCACTTAATTCAGCATTGCTTATGGGAAAAAGTGAAACAGCAGAAAAATGTAGAGATTATTACCGCACTTCCACAAAAGCTAGGTATCACAGAAAGCAATGCAATTCTTACTTTAAATAATGATCAAATTTTATCAGCAAAACTGATTATTGGTGCAGATGGCGCAAATTCTTGGCTGCGAAAGCAAGCAAATATTCCACTAATTTTTCGCGACTACGGACATCATGCCTTAGTCTGTAATGTCGAAACAACTGAGCCACATCAACACTGTGCAAGACAAGTTTTCGCTAAAGACAGTATTTTAGCCTTTTTACCTTTACATCAAGATAATTGGAGCTCAATTGTATGGTCATTACCAGCTGAACAAGCAAAACAATTAGCAACATGTGATGAACAAGAATTTAATCACACACTTTCTACTGCTTTTGATATGCACTTGGGCTTATGCAAACTACAAAGTGATCGTAAAACCGTTCAACTGACTGCTCGCTACGCACGTGATTTTGCAGTAAACAGAATCGTATTGCTCGGTGATGCCGCTCATACCATTCATCCATTAGCGGGATTAGGTGTCAATTTAGGCTTTCAAGATGTCGTCACGCTATCTAATATTCTCCAAGAAAATCTCAATCTTGGCGTTGATATCGGTAAATATCGCCATTTACGAAGCTATGAACGCCAACGTAAAAAAGAAGCGATTAAAATGCTAATTGCAATGCAAGGCTTAAAAGATCTGTTTACTGGCGAAAATCCAATTAAAAAACTAGTTAGAGGTATTGGATTAAGTGCAACAGACAAACTAGATTTTGTAAAAACAGAATTAATGAAACAAGCACTAGGTTTGTGAAAAGATCGTAGTATAAAGTTATCAATTATAACGGTATTTTTAACGCAATAATAAAATACAATAAATGCTTTACACCACACAACATAGACTAGAACAAAATTGTTCAAAATACAGGCTGTTATAATTAACTGTATTCAACAACTTGAAACAATAGCTGATTGTAGCTCATTCCAATTATGATCAAAATTTAATTACTATAAAAAATTTCTCATTGGATTACCTAAATACCTTGAAATTTTAAAAACTAATTTGGATAGATAAGTCTTTTCACATAACAGATTTTCGTATTCAATTAAAATAGAAAGGAACCTAATTTAGGATTAGAATAAATATGATATTAGTAGATGGCAGGGGCGGAGAGGCTCGAACTCCCAACACCCGGTTTTGGAGACCGGTGCTCTACCAATTGAACTACGCCCCTAGAAAGAAAGCGAAATTTAATTCGCTTAATTAAGTGGCGGAACGGACGGGACTCGAACCCGCGACCCCCTGCGTGACAGGCAGGTATTCTAACCAGCTGAACTACCGCTCCGCAAAATTGATATTTGGTAGTGACCTACTCTCACATGGGGATACCCCACACTACCATCGGCGTTACAACATTTCACTTCTGAGTTCGGCATGGATTCAGGTGGTTCTGCTGCACTATTGCTACCAAAAAATTCTATTTTGTTAATTCACTTCTTCTAAAATGAATTAACAAAATAATACCTGGCGGTGTCCTACTCTCACATGGGGATACCCCACACTACCATCGGCGTTACAGCGTTTCACTTCTAAGTTCGGCATGGAATTAGGTGGGTCCACTGC
>NZ_JBHUFP010000003.1:0-111354 GCF_042681465.1 Pasteurella oralis | reverse complement strand
GGTCGTACAGTGGGTGCTGGTGTTGTAGCGAAAATTATCAAATAATTGAATTTTCAATTAGATTGAATAATAGAGGAAGGCGTATCGAGAGGTACGCCTTTTTTGTTTCCAATATTTCTGTAAACAAATAATAAATACAAAAACTCATGCGTTAAGTTGCATGAGTTTTCTATTCCACATAACTGAAATCATAAACAAGATATCAAGTGTTTAGCGTTATTAGCTTAAATACAACAAAATTTCAAAAAAACTGACCGCACTTTATATCCAATCTTGTTTCACTAAAGCTTAGTGACATCATATTATTTAGCTAACCGTTGTTCTAATAGCCACATTATCACTTCAGGGCTATTAAACACAGCATCCCATGTATTATGTGGATTATTATTAATAATGCCATTATCGCCTACTTGTTGTACGCTAAATTCGGTATATTTCACATTTTTTGCATTCACTTTATTCTGCAAAATATCGTAATTAATTCGTGATCCTACTACAGGTGAAACTTTATCTTCGATACTATGGAAAAACCACATCGGTACATCTTTCAACGCAGATAAACTCTCGACCGTCGCATTACCATCTATCCATTCAACAGTGTTAGCTTCTCGTCCACTCATCAGTAATGCACCAGCAAAAAAGTGCGGTCGTTTTTGCAACAAATATAAGCCACCTTCTGCACCACGCGATAAGCCTACAATATAAATACGTTTTGTATCAATATTAGGATTATTCGCCATCACCTCATCTAACATTTTAAATACTAGCTGATGACGATTATCTGTTTGCCAATGGATACCTTTTTTATCAAACGGATCAAATACAGAAGCATATTGTGGTGCGAGTACAAATCCATCTTCATATTGCAAAGTAGCGATTGCACCTTTACTTGACAATAAGTGTGCCATATTATCTTTGCCAACTTGCCCTGAACCATGTAAAAACAGCGTTAATGGATACTTTTTGCCCTCTTGCAAAGTCGGTTTGTATAAACGATAAAGTAACTGATTATCTGCCTTAGCTAAAGAAATTGAATGAGCAGTAAAATCATCAATATAACGAGTTTTCACTTGCGCTTTAGTTGCTGCTTGCTTAATTTCACTAGACTGTAATGTCTTACCATTAGTTAATTTTAATAAGCCTGCTTGCTTAATCGTATACACTAATTTATCGTCATAAAATACAGGGACGCGATTAGCCTGTACTTTTTCAACGTCAACAAGCTGTCCTGTACTATCTTTTGACTTAAATTTAACGGGTTGATTATTTTCTACTTTCAACGAGTAGAAATCCGCATTTTTATCCCGTTCATCTAACTCTAAAATCACAAATCGTCCCGCTTTACTTTGATATGCCTTATTCGGCGTATCATTCACATAAGCTCGAAGTAAAGTTCGTGGCATCGCTTCTGCTTGCTCAAGTGCGGTCTGAATTTGGTAAATTTGACGTAAATCACTGCCTGCCAGCAAATTCGCTTCATATTCCACTGCAATACCCGTAATTTTCGCGCCTTTTTCTGTCACATCTGCTAACAAGGTGGCATTGATCGCTTTTGGCATTTGTGGACTATCTGGTATTTGAGTAGAAGCAGTACTAAATAAAGGAAAACTGGCACAAGATAAAATAAGTATTTTTCTTAACATAACGAGGCTCCATAAAAGAATAGCAACAAACTAGGCGAGATTGTTGCTATTCATTAAGTTAATTAATTACAGTTTTTTACTTTGTACATTGACATATACAAGAATCGCAGCAAGTACACCCAGTGGTAATAACAAGTCAGTAATTGAGCCATCATTGCCCCAAATTAAGTTGGCTAAAATCACAGAACTACCACCAATTGCCCATGCAATTGTAGTAGGCACAGACCACACAATCATTTGCTTCTTCACATCATTGATTCCCATCATACGATTTACAACCCAGAATAAACTATCGTTGAAATAACCGAAGAATAAAGACCCCATTGTTGCAGCTTGCGCAGCTAATAACATATTCACACCTGGAATTTGTGCCAAAATAGGCGCAGAAATTGATGCTGCGGTAATCATTGCCACTGTACCTGAACCTTGAATAAAACGTACTAACGTCGAGACGATAAACGGAATCAAGATCGGTGAAATTGGTAACGCCGCAACCTGTTCTGCAAGCTCTTTACCTGCACCACTCTCACGTAAAACTGCACCTAACGCACCACCTGCACCCGTCACTAATAGGATAATCCCTGCGGTTTTTACGCCTTCTTCTAAATGCAATGCAGTTGTGGTTTTATCTACATTAGGTAATAAAGTATACACTGCGACTAATACGCTAATTGCCAATGCAATCATTGGATGACCAATGAAATTGAAGACTTGATAAAGTGTATTTTCAGCTAATGTCGGATTTGTTTTCGCCATTAAACCTAAAATAGCTTTTATGAAAATCAAACCTATTGGTAATAAAATTGGTAATAATGATAAACCTAGGCTTGGTAGATTTTTCTTCTCACGACTTTCAATATAATCATCGTATTTTTGTTTTAGTTCTTCTTGGCTAAACACTTCTTGGTTAAAAGTTGGATATTTTTTATCTAGCCATTTCGCATAAAGAACCATACCCACTACAGGTAATACTGCCATTGCCATACCAACTAACAACATTGCGCCAATATCGACACTAAATAAGCCCGCTACCCCCAATGGACCTGGTGTTGGTGGTACAGTATGATGGGTTACGACTAATCCTCCAGCTAATGCAACGCCCAATGTCAATAATGAACGTTTACCATTTTTAGCCAATGCTTTAGCGACTGGATAAAGAATAACGAACGCAGAATCAACGAAAATCGGGATACTAACAACATAACCAGTTATCGCTAATGCCCATTCTTCTTTTTTCTTACCTAGGAATTTAATGAAGCTATATGCCATTTTTTCAGCAGCACCAGATACTTCAAGAATGCTCCCCATCATGACACCAAGACCAATAACAATCCCAATTCCCCCTAAAGTACCACCAAACCCTTTCGTAATTGCACCTAAAGTGTTATCTACACTCATTCCCCCAATTAAACCAGCAATCGCGGCGGCAATCAGCATTGCAATGAACGCATGTACTCGAGTTTTTAATACTAAAAATACTAAGACAAATACGGCAACTAACAAGCCGATAATTGGAATAGGTAATCCAAACATAACGCCTCCCGTTACATATCACATTGAATAAATTGTTGAATCACATCAGCAAAATTTTGATCGGCGCTAAAACCTAAACCAAACGCTTGTGAACAGTTAATCGCAGCAGGCCAACTTGCCACGATATTATTTACGCCTTCATCAAATTCAAATTTCACATACTGTAAAATCTGTTCTCCTTTAACCTTCGCTAAATCAGCCAGCATTTGTTCAACACTCACGCTAAAGCCCGGTAAGTTGATGACATGCCAATCGCGTGCAGGTAAAGAAGGTAATTGAAGTGCATGAATAAAATTGTTGACGACGGTATTCGGGCTGGATAACCATAAATTCAGTTTTTCTGATACAGGGCAAATCGCCTCTTCTTGATGTAGAGGTTCACGAATAATACTGCTCACAAAAGAAGAAGCTGCTTTATTTGGCTTGCCTGGACGAATACAGATCGTTGGTAAACGCAAAACAATCCCATCCACAAAACCTTTGCGACTATAATCATTGATTAATAGCTCACACATCGCTTTTTGTGCACCATAGGTTGACTGTGGCGTGACTGCGGTATGATCTTGAATCAATGCAGGTAACTGACCACCATATACCGCCAAAGAACTGGTGAAAATGAAACGAATTTTAGGATTATTATGACGACAAATTTCAAGCAAATTACGTGTTGCTAAAAAATTAATTTGATAGCCCAGATCTGGATCTTGTTCCGCATGGCTACTCACAATTGCAGCTAAATGAAAAACCACATCTGTTTTACTATCAATAATGTCTTCTAATCCCACTGGATGACGTAAATCCATTTCGTAACAACGTACTCTTGGATCATTATTTGGCGCCACAGGCTTAATCACATCAATCAGAATAAGCTCATCGACTACCACATTAGATTGGGATAACAAGGTTTTTGCTAAACGTTGTCCAAGAAATCCTTGTCCTCCCGTAATAACAATTTTCATTATTTTCTCCTCAATTTCTGATCGCACTTTTGGCTATATTTTGTGCAAATCACGGTTTAGGATGTAAAAAATGCCCTACCCATCAACAGCAGGGCATTTTTACCAATTAATAACAACGTTGCTGACTAATTAAGTTTTATGCGAGGAATCGACCAATTACTTGACCGCCTACTAAAACCCAAGTCATTAAGAGAGAGGTGAAAAATACACCCAAATAAATGTAACCCGTTTTCAAATAGCACCAGTGATTGATTACAGTAAACACAATGAACTGTGGAATAATGACAGCTAACATCATCATCCAGCGCCCACCAAATTGTGGTAAACCGAGTAAATCGAAGCCAGGACCAATTTGCATAAAGCCAGGCACAAAATGGAATAGCCACAAGATAACTAATCCCGCTGTGGCAAAAATGATTGTTTTGATACTCCAAATAATTAGTGTTGAATGGAAAGATGCCGCCAATTTTTGCTTCATTTGTACTGACACAATCAATCCATTAAAGATGAAGAAAAAGGCTAAAATCGGTAACCAATAAACAAAGAACAAACTAAAACGTTCTGCAGTTAACGGTTTCAACAATGGCCATAAGAAGCGTAATTCTACGCTCAAAGCTTGATAAATTAAGCTTGTAAGTAAATACAAACCTAAAACTAATATCACACTGAGTAGTAAATAACGCCCAATAATTTGACCTGTTGTTAATACCGAAGAATGACTGGTTACACCAAATTCCGCCAGTGAAATAGCCGCTTTTCTTTTCCATAGGCTAAATAAAATTAAGCCAACAATACCACTTACAACTAGCCATAAAACAATACCATTACCCATTTCTAATGGCATAAAGCTCAATTTAGATGCAATAGGTTCATTCGCACCACCCCACTGAGTAAACAATGGATACAGCAACATAGTTAACACAATATTGACCGCAGCAAACACCCACCATTGTTTATCAGAAATTGCGGTTTTTTCTGTCACAGGTTTACGTGCGGCAGAGAAATATGCGCTGTTTAATAAGCCACTTGCGAAAAATAATGCGGCGATTAAGGCTGAGCCTAAAGCAAATAACCCCGCAAACTCTTTATACCAATAAGTCTGCTGATCAGGTTCAAGCCAATCTGTCCCTTTTTCGCCATTTTGTAGCGCTTGGTTAAACCAAAGAATGGCTTCCTTATTACTGTCAGCCGCAATCATCACACCAAGATGAGTTCCATCAACTATAGCAGCACGACGTGCAGAACCATCGTTAAAATCACCATAAGTATGATCCCATTTTAATGTGTCACTTTCCGCCAAACCAAAAGCACTCAAACGTTTAGGGTGAGTGACTAAATCTTTCACAGGGAAAGTTCTTTCACGGTAACCACCAATTTCCTCATATAAACCTTGAGTTAATAAGTAGTTATTCAGCTCCATATCGCCACCATTACTACTTAATCCATTGACTGCTTTATGATCTGGATTAAGTTTAGCGACACGAATCGCGTTCAGCGCACCTGTTGAGTGCCCAAAAACGCCTAAACGTGTTTTATCTACGAAAGGTAAGGATTTCAAATATTGATAGCCGTTATTTGCCCCACTCATATTTTTATTCGAAGCAGGCAACTTTGTCGAATAACCATGCCCAAAGTGGTCAATCGCCAATACCACAAAACCACGTTTTGCTAACTCTAACGCGCCAAAAGTACTGGTTGCTTCTTTATCACTTTGGTAGCCATGCAAAGCAAGTAAGCCTGCTTTGGGATTTTCTGCGCTTGCAGAAACAGGACGATATAATTTAGCAACCATAGGTTGCATTTCTTCAGTCATAAAACTGACCGAACTTACTTCAATCCGCCCGAAATCACGATCAATAGAAGAGGCAAGATAAGCACAAAGGAAAGTGAATAACAAAAATACACTCCCCCAAAGATAATTTTTTGTTAAATTCATATTAAACTCCTTCTGCCAGTACAGTGACTTGTGCACTATCAATTCCTTTGACTAATAAAGGCATTGCTAAAACACGTTTTAAAGTTTTGTTATTGAGCTGTGATAATTTCATGTCTTCAATAATGCAAATAAAGTTATCTTTATACATTCCCAGCATCACTTGATGAGCCTCAACACCATGATCAGGATTCGCCGGTGAAGCAAGGGAAATAAAATCAAAACCAATGGCTTTCAAATTACTCGCATGATCAATCAAATATTTCGCAGCTTGAATACTGACTGCTCCACCATTTGCTGCATATTGCTGTGGATCATCAACCCTTAATTGCTCTAATCCAGTGCGAATGAATAAACCATCTGCTTGCTGAATTTGTGCTAAATAAGGTTCAAGATCTTCTGGCTCAATTAATGTGCCTGCCGTTTTAGGCACATCAATCAAAAGGGGCTTTTCATAAATAAACTGTGTTAAAGGTAACTCGGTAATAGATAACCCATTTGGATTAAAATGCTTAGGCGCATCAAAATGCGTACCAAAATGATTAAACAAATGAATAATGGCACTGTTATACACATCACCTTGTGCCGTGCTTGTACAAATATCATAAGTCAGTGTAGGCTCACCCGGAAATCCTGGGTCCTTCACATCTAATGGATAAGAAAGTAACTGATAATTCATTGCTATCACCTGATCTATTCTTGCTGATAAGGTTTAAACCAATCTAAACCCGCGACAGTTTCAATTCTTGGTTTATATTCACAACCAACAAATCCTTGATAACCAATTTGATCCAACTTATCAAAAAGATATTGATAATTTATTTCACCTTCATCAGGCTCATGACGATCGGGCACTGATGCGATTTGAATATGTGCGACTTTATCTTTGAGTTGATCAGTTAGGCGTGATAAATTGCCATCAACATTTTGCGCGTGAAAATAATCCAGTTGAATAAAGACATTATCTCTATCCACTAAATTGACAATTTCTAAGGTATCAAACTGACTTTTTAACAAATAATTCGGCTTAACTTGCGGGCTTAACGCTTCTAATAAGATCTTGATTCCATGCGGTTTAAATTTTTCTGCCGCATAGCGAAGATTGTTGACAAATGTTTGTTTATATTGCGTTTTATCTGCACCTTCTGGCACAACAGCTGCCATAATATGTACATTAGGGCAATTCAGGGCAAGTGCGTATTCTAAAGCTAAATCAATGTCACGTTGGCTATCTGCTTCACGATTTGGAATAGCAGAAACACCCCATTCACCTTCATCAATATTGCCTGCTGATGTATTAAATAACACCTGCTGTAAACTATATTGATCTAATTTCGCTTTCAGCACATCTGCTGGATAGTCATAGGGCCATAAATATTCAACATATTTAAACCCAGCTTTCGCAGCGGCTTCAAAACGATCTAAAAAAGGCACCTCAGTGAACATCATGGTTAAATTTGCTGCAAATTTTGGCATATTACTTTCCTCTATTTTCGAGATCTTTCACTTCGTTATCAGTGAGATAACGAATTTTTTGTCCTTGCAAAATAAAATACAGCTTTGCGGTTTCTTCTAATTCTTCGGTATTGTCTACTGCATCAACTAAATCGCAGCCTGTTACGACAACACCATGATTAGCTAATAAAAATGCTTTACCAGATAAGGCTCTTTCACTCAATTCACGTGCAATATTCACGTCTCCTGGGCGATAATAAGGAATCACAGGCAATTTACCTACTCGCATGACATAGTAAGGTGTGAACGCTTGCATCGCGTTATCTGGATTTAAATTTTCCAAACAAGATAACGCCGTTAAATAAGTGGAATGTAAATGCACAATGGCTTTACAATCTGGATTTTTTTTGTACATAGCGAGATGAAATACCGATTCTTTCGACGGTTTTTTACCAGATAACACATTCCCATCCATATCAAGCACAGATAAGCTTTCAGCCTCTAAACGACCTAAAGATGAGCCGGTGGGGGTAACTAAAATCCGTTTATCATCTAAACGAACTGATAAATTTCCTGCCCCTCCTACGGTATAACCACGCTCAAACAACGAGCGTGCAAGATTGACCATTTCGATTTTTTGTTCTAATTCCGTCATACAAACATTCCTTGTGCAAAAGCAAAAAAGTCTTCTGTACCAAAGTTACCTGATTTCAATGCTAAGAAAATATTGTCATCTAATGCTTTTAACCAAGGCACGCCTGGCGCAATTTGTTTACCAATATAGAATCCAGTAAAGCCCAGTTGCTGTACAACAATGCTTGAAGTTTCTCCCCCCGCCGTGATGAAATTTACTACACCTGCTGCTTTTAATTTTTGTGCTAATTGAGCAAAGGTATTCTCAATTGCATGACTTGCTTTATCTGCACCAAATTCTGCTTGAATCTGTTTCAATTTCTCTGGCGAAACTGTGGCATAAACCATCGGGGCTAATGCATGATGTAAATTTGTAATGACCCATTGCGCTAGCTCATCAGCGTAAGCTGGATTCGAAATGCTTTGTGCTACGTCTAAGTAAAAGTGCGGTGCTTTTTCGGCATATTTTGCCACCTGTTTATTAGTCATGACAGAGCAAGAACCTGACAACACAACCGTTTTTGCTTTACTTGGTAATAACGCATTATCCCCTTGCTTACCACCACTTAAACGTGCTGCCATGTAAGCAGCTAAACCAGAACCCCCTGTGACTAATTTAAAATCAGCGATCGCCTCTGCAAGGACCGCTAATTGGCTGTTATCCACAGAATCCACTACTGCATAACGACAGCCTTGCTGCTTTAATTCAGCAAAGCGTGACTTCACAAATTCACAGCCTTTCATGAGATCTGCATAGCTCACTAAACCCGTCTTACCTCGTGCTTGCTTATCCATTAAGCGTACTAAATTAGCATCTTTCATCGGTGTAATTGGGTGATTTTGCATGCCAGATTCATTTAAAAGCACATTACCCACAAACAAATAACCATTAAAAATAGTACGACCATTCACAGGCAACGCAGGACAAATCATCGTGAAATCATCTTGTAACGCATCTAATAATGCATCAGTAACCGGACCAATATTACCTTTCTCAGTACTATCAAAAGTGGAACAATATTTAAAATAAAACTGTTTACACCCATTTTGCTGCAACCACGCTAATGCTTGTAACGATTGGGCAATCGCTTCTTCGACTGGATTTGAACGCGATTTTAAGCTGATTACGATGGCATCAACTTGACTTTGTAATGCACAATCAGGTACACCATTCATCTGTACTGTTTTCAGTCCATTTTCTACTAAGAAGCTAGCAATATCACTTGCTCCAGTGAAATCATCTGCAATCACACCTAACATTACGCTTCTCCTTTTTTACTTGGTAATTCAACCCCACTGAAAATTTTAATCACTGCACTATCATCTTCTTTGCCATAACCTGCATTGCTAGCAGAGGTGAACATATTAAAAGCTGTACTTGCGAGTGGTAATGGGAATTTCAACGACTTCGCAGTATCTGTGACTAAGCCTAAATCTTTGACGAAAATATCCACCATAGATAACGGCGTATAATCACCCTCTACCACGTGTTTCATCCGATTTTCAAACATCCATGAATTACCTGCCGCATTAGTCACTACGTCATACATTAAATCAAGTGGGATTCCTGCACGCGCTGCTAATGCCATTGCTTCAGCACCAGCAGCAATATGAACGCCTGCTAATAGCTGGTGCACAATTTTAACTGTTGAACCTAAACCAATTTCCTCGCCAATGTTATACACTTTGCCTGCTACAGCATCTAACACAGGTTGTAGCTTCGTAAAAGCTTGTTTTGAACCAGACGCCATTACTGTCATCTCGCCAGCAGCTGCTTTTGCCGCGCCACCAGAAACAGGAGCATCTAACATAAATAAACCTAACTCTGTTAATTTTTGTGAAATTTGTTGTGCATCTTGGGCAGAAATTGTCGAAGATACCATCACAGCCGTACCAGGTTTCAAATGCGCTGCCAGACCGTTATTACCAAAAAGTACCGCATTGACTTGATTTGCATTGACTACCAGTAACACAACAGCATCTAAATCTTGTGCAAAACCCACCGCACTTTGTGCAACTTGCTTTGCACCATCTGCTTTAAGCTTTTCTAAGGCAACGGGGTTAAGATCTACGCCGTAAGTCGCCAAACCTGCACGCACACAAGATTGTGCTGCGCCCATTCCCATAGCTCCTAAACCAATGACTGCAACTGAAAAATCTTGATTCATAAGTTCCTCCACCTATTTTTTGAACGAATATTTTACTATTAGTTATATTGCCTATTTTTTACAAATAAATCTGCGATCTAGATCTCAAAAATTAACAATTTAATGTTAATTTTTGTTAATAAAGTCTATTTATAATACTGCGAAGTTAAATTTTTATACAATAAAGGAGAAATAAGCGTATAATTTGCCTGGTTTTATTTGAATGGATGTAAAAGAATGTTAATTCCCGTAGAACGCCAGAAAAAAATTCTTAACTTAATTCATCAGCAAGGTATTATGCGAATTGCTAATTTAGTCGATATCATGGGTGTTTCCCATATGACAATTCGCCGTGATATCCAAAAACTGGAAGAAAAAGGCAAAGTGGTTTCCGTTTCTGGAGGTGTGCAGTTATTAGAGCGTTTAATTTCAGAGCCTACTCGTGACGACAAATCATTACTTTTCCACCAACAAAAAGCTGCTATTGGTCTTGCCGCAGCAGAACTGATTCCCACTAATGCGACGATTTATCTTGATGCAGGTACCACTACATTAGAAATTGCCAAGCAAATTACTGAACGTGAAGATGTGTTAATTATTACTAATGATTTTGGTATTGTTGATTTCCTCATCGCAAATGGTCGCTGCGATTTAATTCATACGGGTGGACGAGTATGTAAAGAGAACCGTTCTTCTGTAGGTGAACTTTCCGCACAATTTCTGCGCAATGTTTCCATTGATTTGGCCTTCATTTCCACCTCTTCTTGGAACTTACAAGGTTTAACCACACCTGATGAAGATAAATTACCTGTCAAACGGACAATTGTGCAGTCAAGCCAGCGTAATATCCTCGTCACTGACTCATCAAAATACGGCAAAGTTGCTACTTTTCTACTCTATCCACTAGATACATTTGATCAAATCATCTGTGATAAATCACTCTTGATTAATGCGCAAGAAAAGATTGTTGAAATGGACATTGAGTTGTTATTGGTCTAAAAAAGTGCGGTCAGAATTTGCAAGATTTTGACCGCACTTCATGCTATGGTTTAACCATTATTTTTTCGGCATTGCCGCTAACAGCTTGGTTAGCAATGTCCAATAGGTTTGTACTGCGGGAATATGTACTTTTTCATCTGGTGAATGCGCATTACGAATGGTTGGTCCAATAGAAACCATATCGATATTTGGATAAATTTTCTTCAATAAACCACATTCTAAGCCCGCATGAATCACTTTGACCACTGGTGCATAACCCAGTACCTCTGCATAGACTTTCTCGGTTAAATTCACAATTGGTGCATCGCTATGCGGCTCCCAGCCCGGATAGTAGCCACTAAATTCAACATCAGCACCGACCAAAGAAACTAATGATTTCAATAAGCTACCTACATAACGATTGCCACTATGAATCAGTGAACGAATTAAAATAGTCCCTTTAATATGGGTTTCATCTGTCCGCAATACACCAATACTTAATGAGCTTTCTACTACATTCTCAAGTACATCACTATTGCGAATGACACCGTTTGGTAACACGTTAAATAAGTGGATAGCTTTATGTGTCGTACTTTGCGAGAACACGGTATCTGCATTTTCCACTGGTTGTAGAGTAAATGTAAGATTAGGCTCTACTTTTGCTAGCTCATGCTTTAACAAAATTTCAAAATTTTGCACCGCACTTTGCAATGTTGCTAAACCCTCATTAAATGCTAATGTCGCAAAAGCTTCGCGTGGAATCGCATTACGCACAGAACCTCCACGAATCTCACTTAACGCAAACTGAAATTGAGGCTCATTTTGAGTAAGTTGCGCTAAAAAACGAGCTAACACCTTAATTGCATTGGCGCGCCCTGTATGAATGTCCCCACCCGAATGTCCACCAGACAAGCCTTTTAACACTAATTGATAGCTCTGTTCAAACGTATTCAGTTTACGTTCAATTTCTAATGAAATATTGGCATTTTCACCACCAGCACAACCAATATAAATTTCGCCATTCTCCTCCGTATCCGTATTAATCATGACTTCACTTTGTAACCAGTTTGGACGTAAACCAATTGCGCCTTCCATCCCAGCTTCTTCAGTCATGGTTAATAATACTTCAAGTGGAGGATGAGCCAGATCATCACTGTCTAATACTGCCAATGCAGATGCCATCCCAATCCCATTATCTGCCCCCAAAGTGGTGCCGCGTGCTTTCACCCACTCACCATCAATATAGGCTTGAATGGGATCTTGGCTAAAATCATGCACAGTCCCTTCATTTGCTTGTGGTACCATATCTAAATGTGCCTGTAACGCTACAGGTACATGATCTTCCATACCTGCTGTTGCTGGCTTACGAATCAAAATATTACCCGCTTCATCACGTTGTGCGTAAAAGCCTTTTCCTTTCGCCCAATGTATAATGAACTGTGCAATTTGTTCTTCTTGATAAGATGGATGTGGGATGGCGCAGATTTGACCAAACCATTTCCATAATAATTTTGGCTGTAATGTTTGAATCTCTGACATAACTCCTCCGATTTTGAAATCCGTTATTATGTTGTCTATAAAAATGCGAAAAAAACCAGCAAAATTATAGCATAAAAGGCTATTTCAGGTTATCCTAACGCAATTTTATTTTATGGGCAAAATTGCCCTCTTATTTTAAAAAGGTGTGTTTATGAGCGAAAAATATGTAGTGACGTGGGATATGTTCCAAATGCACGCACGTAAATTATCAGAGCGTTTACTACCCGCCTCTCAATGGAAAGGGATTATCGCAGTCAGTCGTGGTGGCTTATTTCCTGCAGCTGTGTTAGCGCGTGAATTAGGTATTCGTCATGTAGAAACTGTTTGTATTGCAAGCTATCATGATCATGTTGAACAAGGCGAACTCAAAGTATTACACCGTGCAGAAGGTGATGGCGATGGTTTTATCGTGGTTGATGATTTAGTTGATACAGGTAATACTGCACGTGCAATCCGTGAAATGTATCCAAAAGCAAGATTTGTTACAGTATTTGCAAAACCCGCTGGTGCACCGTTAGTGGATGACTATGTTATTGATATCCCACAAAATACATGGATCGAACAACCTTGGGATTTAGGCTTAACTTTCGTTCCGCCTCTTGCAAGAAAATAAATTTTGCAAACATTAAACAAGCAAATAAAAATGCGAGTTTTTCAACTCGCATTTTTTCTCTACGTTTTTACGCTACTTTTCAAAATAGACTTTTTTAAGTGCTAATTCCAAGCCTCTAAATTCTGCTAAACCTTTTAAACGACCAATCGCTGAATAGCCAGGATTAGTTTTTTTATTCAGATCATCAAGCATTTGATGACCGTGATCTGGACGCATTGGTATTAAACGATAATTCCCATTAGCTTTTCGTCTGTATTCTTCCGTTAAGAGAGCCTTTACAACCTTAAACATATCTACATCGCCCTCTAAATGTGCGGCCTCGTGAAAGCTCAGTGGATTGTCTTCACGGCAGGTAGAACGTAAATGTGCAAAGTAAATGCGATCAGAGAATTGTTCCGTCATTTTCACTAAGTCATTATCTGAACGAACCCCATAAGATCCCGTACACATTGTAAAACCATTCGCCGTTAATGGTTGTGTTTTGACAAACCATTGCATATCCTCAATTGTCGAAACAATACGTGGTAGACCTAAAATTGGGCGAGGAGGATCATCAGGATGAATTGCCATTTTAATTCCCACTTCTTCTGCGACAGGAATAATCTCATTTAAGAAATACGCCAAATGCGTACGGAATTTTTCTGGAGTGATATTTTGATAACGATCTAACTGCCCTTGGAATTCGCTTAGTGTATAGCCTTCTTCCGCACCAGGTAAACCTGCAATAATATTATTCGTCAATTGTTGAATATCCTGCTCACTCATTTTTTCGAAATAAGCTTTTGCTTGCGAACATTCTTCAACAGAATAACTTTGCTCCGCATTCGGACGTTTTAAAATATAAAGTTCAAAGGCAGCAAAGGCAATATGATCAAATCGCAATGCTTTTGACCCATCTGGCATTTGGTATGCCAAATCTGTACGCGTCCAATCTAACACAGGCATAAAATTATAACACACCGTATCAATACCACATTGAGCAAGATGGCGCAGTGTTTGCTTATAGTTATCAATCCATTGCTGATATTGTCCCGTTTGTGTTTTAATTTCTTCGTGAACCGGTACACTTTCTACTACTGACCAAACCAAACCAGCTTGTTCAATCTCTGCTTTACGTTTTTCAATCTCTTCTACTGACCAAATTTGCCCATTTGGAATATGATGAAGCGCAGTGACAATTCCCGTTGCGCCAGCTTGACGAATATCTGCTAGTGAAACAGGATCTTTTGGTCCATACCAACGCCATGTTTGTTCCATAAGAATTTCTCCATTCAAAATTATTTGGCTTTATAAATATGATCATTCTGTCATCAAACATATCACTACCTACCCTTTGCTATACTTTTTATGGAGGAACATCTCATTCTCATCGGATCTTCTTGTAACACTTTTGCTTCTTGTGTTCCATAAGATTCAATAGTAGTATGCTCTAGGTAAATTTCATATCCATCAGACAACAATTCGATTACTTTAGGAGCTCAATCGAATTTTCCGACTTTGAACGCCAATGTAGCAATATCAAATCCCAACAAAGACTGGATTTCGATTAAACAAATAACCATCAAAATTAGGGTCATCAAGATCAGATAATTCAAATAATTTCTGTTTTACATTTTCAAGATGCTGCCACATGGTTTTTTTAGCAAGCGCAGGATCTTTTCGTTGAATACTATTGAGAATCGCTTCATGATCTTTTAACCATAATCGACGATAATGATGTACTTTAATATGCGAATGAAGCCCTTTCCACATCGGATTAGAACGATATTTCCATAGCTCTTTTTGCATCTGAATTAAAACTTCATTCTGCGTTATTTCTGCAATCGCAGTATGAAATTCTTCATCTTCAGAATAATCATCATCACCGCCTTTCTCTAAAGTGATATATTCGCGCTTTAAAATTTCCTTCAAGCGTACAATATCATTACGGTTTGCTTGAATTGCTGCAAATTCAGCAATACTACTTTCTAATAATTGTCGAGCTTGCAACAATTCAAATGGTCCTACATCTAAATAATCAAAACTATCATTACTACTTGGTAAATTAATGACATAGACACCAGAACCCTTTTTAACAGAAATCAGGTTCTCTAGTTCCAACATAATTAATGCTTCTCTAACGACAGTCCGACTGACTTCAAAACGTTCCGCAATATCACGCTCTGGAGGTAATCGCTCACCAATTGTATAAATCCCTTTGCGAAGCTCGTCTTTTAATAATTCACCAATTTTTTTATAAGATCGTAATGGATAGTTTTCACTCATAATTAAAAAGCCTTAAATACTACAAACAATAACAGTACCAATTTAAATATTGGTATAACAAATTATAATTTAATATAACATAACTACTGTATTTTACGGATCTCTTCTACAATTTTGTATGTGTCAGGATCTGTTTTTTGTAATTCTTCGTACATTGGAATAACCGCAGCTTTAAATGTCGATTTGTCTACTTCAACAAAGGTTGACCCCTGCTTAATCGCAGATTCTCTTTCTTTATTTTCAGAAGCAACCCAAAGCGCTTGCATTTTAACCGTAGCCTCATTAGCGGCTTGCTTCAATGCTTTTTGTTCATTTTCACTTAAACCATCCCATACTTTTGCTGAAATCACTAACACATCAGGTACCATAGTGTGTTCATCTAAACTAAAATATTTAGATACTTCACTATGGCGGCTCAATGTATAAGACGGAATGTTATTTTCAGCAGCATCAACTACTCCTTGCTGCAGAGCTGTATAAAGCTCACCATAAGCTAATGGTGTTGGATTTCCTCCTAAGAATTTCACCATATTGACTGCTGTTGGACTAGGCTGGACTCGTACTTTCAAGCCTTTTAAATCCGCAGGTGTTTTAATCGGTTTTGATGTATAGAAACTTCTTGCCCCAGCATCTAAGTAAGCTAAACCAATAAAGCCATTTTCTTTCGATGACTGTAAAATATTTTGTCCAATTGGACTTTCCATCACTTTATAATAATGTTCCTTACTGTTAAATAAATAAGGCAAATTATATACACCATATGGTTTACTAAAAGCTTCTAATTCAGCAGCATTCGATTTTGCTAATGCTAAAGCGCCCTTTTGTACAAGTTCTAAAGACTCACGTTGTGAACCAAGTTGAGCATCGGGATAAACACGAATTTTAAGCTCGCCATTTGTTAATGCTTCAGTACGCTTCGCCATGAATTGTAATGCTTCATGAACTGGATGCGCCCTATTTTGATTATGGCTTAATTTTAAAGTCGTACTTGCTAATACATTAAGAGAAAGCCCCAATGCAATCGCAGTAATAACCACATTTAATGAGAATTTTTTCATAATCATCTCCTTTCATTTCATTCACTTTAGATCTATAAGAGTAATACCCCATTTGGCATGCCAATAATTGTATTTTTTTTCGTTTTAGTCAAAATTATTTATCTAAAAATGAGACCAAAATCACAAAATAAACAAAATTGGAATTCCAATTTAAAAAATGTGACCTCGATCTCATTTAAAATGGTGTGATTATTATAGAATTTGTTGCATATTTATCATTACAGGAGGGATTCATGGAAAAATTGTTTAAATTGGTGAACCAAATATTAATTACTTTCTTAGTTTCACTTTCCGCAGTACTTGTAATCTGTGTCGTTTGGCAAGTCATCTCTCGTTATATTCTCAGCTCAGCAAGCATTGTAACTGATGAACTAGCTCGCTTTCTCTTTATGTGGGTAGGTCTTATCGGCGCAGCTTATGCAACGGGATTAAAAAGACATCTTGCGATTGATTTATTACTCATGAAAAGTAAAGGAAAAAATAAAACACTTCTTGAAATCTTTATTTCTTGCGTAATGCTCTTTTTTGCAGGATTTATTCTTGTTTATGGTGGTGCTAATCTTGCTTGGGATACTCATGTATCAGGACAGATTTCACCATCACTTAGTATAGACATGGGGCTTGTTTACCTTTGTTTACCTGTTTCTGGAATCATTATGATGTTCTATATTCTTATAGACCTTATTTCAAAATTTAATAAAACTGGTCAACAACTTAATTAAGGAGCAACTTACTTATGGAATGGACAAGTATTCTCGCCCTTTTTGGCTCTTTCGTTTTAATGTTAGTACTTTCAGTGCCAATTTCCTTTGCTATTGCAATTTCAACATTAATCACGATTACAATTAGTTTACCATTAGATGGAGCCTTAACTGTTGTCACTCAAAAAATGGCATCTGGTTTAGATAATTTTGCGTTGTTAGCAATCCCCTTTTTTATTTTAGCGGGTAATATCATGAATCGTGGAGGCATTGCCATCCGCTTAATTGCTCTCGCTAAAGCATTAGGCGCTAGATTACCAGGCTCACTATTCCACAGTAATGTACTTGCCAATATGCTATTTGGCTCAATTTCTGGCTCCGCCGTTGCCTCAGCAGCTGCAATGGGAGGGATCATGTCACCTTTACAAAAGAAAGAAGGTTATGACCCTGAGATTTCAGCTGCAGTCAATATTGCATCTTGTCCAACAGGATTACTTATCCCACCAAGTAATACTTTGATTGTTTATTCTCTTGTTTCAGGTGGTACCTCTATTTCCGCTCTCTTTCTCGCAGGTTATCTTCCAGGCATGCTAATGGGATTAGGCATAATGCTTGTAGCGGGCTTTATTGCCAAACGTAAAAATTATCCCCTAGAACCTGCGCCAAGTTGCAAAGATGTCATGCTAAAAACTATTGATGCATTACCCTCTTTATTACTTATTTTTATTGTCATTGGTGGCATTATTGCTGGAATATTTACTGCAACAGAAGCCTCTGCAATTGCCGTCATCTATACTTTAATTCTTGCTGTTGGATTCTATAAAGAAGTAAAAATTAAAGAACTCCCAGCAATCATTCTAGAATCAAGCGTAACAACAGCAATTGTTTTATTACTCATAGGTGCCTCATCCGGCATGTCTTGGGCAATGGCAAATGCAGATATTCCTTATTTGATCCAAGATGCCTTACTCGCTGTTTCTGCTAATCCAATTATTATTATGCTCTTTATCACTGTACTTTTATTAATCGTTGGTACTTTTATGGATATGACGCCAGCAGTGTTAATTTTCACACCTATTTTCTTACCTATTGCGATGGAACTCGGCATTGATCCCGTTCATTTCGGTATCATCATGACCTTTAACCTTTGTATTGGTATCTGTACACCACCTGTTGGTAGCGCGTTATTTATTGGCTGCTCAGTAGGTCATGTGAGTATTGATCGAGTATTAAAACCGATGTTGCCATTTTTCGTTGCACTCATTGTCACGTTATTAATGGTGACATTCATCCCTGATATCAGCTTATTACTGCCTAAATTATTCCTTAATTATTCACCCATGTAATTAAATCATTTAGGTAAACCTCGAATACAGTTATTGATAAGGAAAAATTATGCAAATTCCATTTAATCATCAATTTAAAGATAAAGTTATTGTGATTACTGGTGCTGGCGGTGTGTTATGTGGCTTTCTATCTAAGCAGCTAGCAAGAACAGGAGCCAAAATCGCCTTACTAGATATTAACTTAGAAATGGCAAATCATTTTGCAGAGGAAATCACGCAATCGGGAGGGATTGCGAAAAGTTATCAAACGAATGTTTTAGAACTGAATAGTATTCAAGCAACAAACGAACAAATTAAAAAAGATTTTGGTCCCTGTGATATTCTCATTAATGGTGCTGGTGGTAACAATCCTAACGCAACAACAGACAATGAATTTCATGAATTTGAACTACCTGACAATACTAAATCCTTTTTTGACTTAGATAAAAGCGGCGTAGAGTTTGTTTTCAACCTTAACTATCTCGGCACACTTCTTCCTACTCAGGTTTTTGCGAAGGAAATGGTAGGGAGAAAAGGTAGTTGCATTGTCAATATTTCTAGTATGAATGCTTTTACTCCACTCACTAAAATTCCTGCCTATTCAGGCGCTAAAGCAGCCATCAGTAATTTTACACAATGGCTTGCAGTGCATTTCTCTCATGTTGGTATTCGTTGTAATGCGATCGCACCAGGTTTTTTAGTGAGTAACCAAAATCGTGCGTTGTTATTTAATACTGATGGCAGCCCAACAGCAAGAGCACATAAAATTTTAACTAATACACCAATGGGGCGTTTTGGTGAAGCCGAAGAGTTAGTAGGTGGCATTTTATTCTTAATTGATGAACGCTATTCAAGTTTTGTGAACGGCGTTGTATTACCTATTGATGGTGGTTTCTCAGCGTATAGTGGTGTGTAATAAGTTGTTTTAAGGAGTAGGTGAAATGAAATCCTTTCTATGTGAAAACTTTTTACTTTCGACAAAAACTGCAGAAAAGCTGTATCATGACTATGCAGAAAATATGCCTATTTTTGACTATCATTGTCATCTTAATCCAAAAGACATTGCTGAAAATCGGCAATTTAAAGATTTAGCAGAAATTTGGCTAGAAGGCGATCACTATAAATGGCGTGCAATGCGCACTGCTGGCATTGAAGAACACTTAATTACAGGTCCATCCACCAATTATGAAAAATATTTAGCTTGGGCGAAAACAGTTCCTCTTTGTATTGGCAACCCTATTTATCACTGGACACACTTAGAATTACGTCGTCCGTTTGGTCTCCACAATAAGTTATTTAATCCCGAAAGTGCGGTAAAAATTTGGCATGAATGCAATGAGATGTTGCAGCAGCCAGCATTTTCTGCACGAGGCATTATGCAACAGATGAATGTCAAACTTTCAGGGACTACTGATGATCCTACTGATTCTTTAATCTATCATAAAGCAATTGCAGAAGATAAAACATTTGATATTGATGTCGTACCAAGTTGGCGACCAGACAAAATTTTTAAAATTGAACTCCCAACATTTAATCCCTATATACAACAGCTTGCTGAAGTCGCTGATATTGAAATTACTAATTTTGCAACATTACAACAAGCGATTTTAAAACGACTTGATCATTTTGATCGACATGGCTGTAAATCTGCCGATCATGGTATTGAAATTGTCCGTTTTGCTGACATACCAACAGAACAAGAACTAGATAAAATCCTACAACAACGCCGTCAAAATCAACCACTGACCGAACAACAAATTGCGCAATTTAGTACTGCAATATTGGTTTGGTTAGGACAAGAATATCATAAACGTCAGTGGGTAATGCAATTGCATATTGGTGCTATTCGTAATAATAACAGCAGAATGTTTAGATTATTAGGTGCTGATAGTGGCTTCGACTCTATTGGCGATCGTATATTTGCACAACCACTTGCAAAACTCTTAGACGCTATGGATAACACAAACCAGTTACCTAAAACAATCCTCTATTGCTTAAATCCTCGTGATAATGAAATGATCGGCAGTATGATAGGTAACTTCCAAGGCGATGGTATTGCCAGTAAAATTCAATTCGGCTCAGGCTGGTGGTTTAATGATCAAAAAGATGGCATGGAGCGTCAATTAGAACAACTCTCTCAACTGGGATTATTAAGCCAATTTGTTGGTATGCTCACGGATTCTCGCAGTTTTCTTTCTTATACTCGCCATGAATATTTTCGCCGCATCTTATGTGAAAAATTAGGTCGTTGGGTTGAAAACGGAGAAGCACCAAATGATTTAACATTATTAGGTAGTATGGTTCAAAATGTTTGCTTTAATAATGCAAAACGCTATTTTAAATAAGGAAAATCCATGAAGAAAATAGCAATTATTGGTGAATGTATGATTGAGCTAAATGGTGAGGCATTTGGTCGTATGTATCAAACTTATGGTGGAGATACCCTGAATACAGCAACTTATTTAACTCGCGTCACCCCATCAACAGTACTTGAAGTACAATATATCTCAGCAATGGGAACAGATAAACTGAGCCAACAAATGATTGAGCATTGGCAAATTGATGGCATCAATACCAATTGGGTACTGCGTGACCCGAAACGACATGCAGGTCTCTATTTAATTCAACTGGATGCACAAGGTGAGCGAACGTTTTTATATTGGCGTAATCAATCCGCTGCGCGTTATTTATTGCAACATATTGAGATAGAAAAAGTATTTGAAGCACTGATAGCAGTAGATATGATTTATTTAAGTGGTATCTCTTTAGCTATTTTACCTGATCATGACAGAACAGCATTAATTACAAAGTTAATTGTACTTGCAAAGCAAGGCATAAAAATTGCTTTTGATAGTAACTACCGCCCTGCACTTTGGGAATCACTGGAAAAAACACAAGAAATTTATACCGCACTTTTACCTATTGTTGATCTGGCGTTAGTCACGTTCGAGGATGAACAAGCTATTTGGCAAGATAAAAATGCTCTTGATACCATCCATCGTTTAAAACAAATGGGAGTCAAAAAAGTTATTGTCAAACAAGGAAAATCTGGGGCAATGTGCAGTGATCGTCATAACAATCAATGCTTTGTGCCAACACAAGAAGTCAACAATATTGTTGATACAACTTCTGCAGGTGATGCATTTAATGCAGGCTTCCTTAATGGCTATTTGCAAGGTAAACCATTATATGTTTGTTGTGAACAGGGTCACCAATTAGCAGGGCTTGTCATCCAGTATCAAGGTGCAATTATTGATAAATCAGTAACAGCTCATTTAATAAATACATTCAACTAATTCATATTTAAGGATTTTTATGAAATATAATACTGATCAAATTATTGAAAAGTTAAGAACAATTAAAGTTGTGCCAGTGATTGCAGTAGAAGAAGCGGAAACAATTTTACCCTTAGTAGAAACTTTAGTCCAAAATGGCTTACCTGTTGCAGAAATTACTTTTCGCTCTACTGCGGCTGAACAAGCAATCCGTTTAGTTCGCCAACATTATCCTGAAATATTAATTGCAGCAGGTACAGTATTAACACCAGAGCAAGTCATCCAAGCCAAAAATGCAGGAGCTGATTTTATTGTCACACCGGGCTTTAATCCTAACATTGTCAAACTTTGTCAAGAGTTACAACTTCCTATTACACCGGGTATCAACAATCCCATGTCGATTGAAGCCGCACTTGAAATGGGCATCACTGCGGTTAAATTCTTCCCAGCTGAAGCTTCTGGCGGCGTAAAAATGATTAAAGCCTTACTAGGTCCTTATGCACAATTACAAATCATGCCAACAGGAGGAATTGGTTTACATAATATTCAAGCGTATTTAGCAATTCCAAATGTTGTTGCTTGTGGTGGTTCTTGGTTTGTGGAGAAAAAATTAATTCAAGAGAAAAATTGGGATGAAATTGGACGTTTAGTACGTGAAGTTTTAGCTAAAATTAAATAATCGCCCCACCAATAAAAAATGCGAGTTTAATACTCGCATTTTTTGTCTGTTATTAAGCTAATTTAGCCTTGAGCACTGCTAATAGCTGCTCTTTAGCAATCATTTCTTTCTCACCTAAACGACGATTCTTATATTCAATTTCGCCTTTCTCAAGATTTTTCTCACCAATCACAATCATATGCGGCACGCCAATAAGTTCCATATCCGCAAACATCACACCAGGACGTTCTTTACGATCATCAAAAATAACATCCACACCTTGTGCCATTAAAGTGCGGTATAATTCTTCAGCAAATTGCTGCACGCTTTCTGATTTATGCATATTCATTGGTACAATCGCCACTTTGAATGGAGCAATATTGTCTGGCCAAATAATGCCACGCTCATCATGATGCTGCTCAATGGCTGCTGCAATCACACGCGTTACTCCGATACCATAACAGCCCATGATCATGGTTTGTGGACGACCATCTTCGCCCTGTACCGTGGCATTCATCGCAGCGGAATATTTGGTGCCTAATTGGAAAATATGACCTACTTCGATACCACGTTTAATTTGCAAAGTACCTTTACCATCTGGGCTAGGATCACCTTCTACTACATTACGTAAATCGGCTACTTGTGGTACCGCCAAATCACGTTCCCAATTAATACCAAAATAATGTTTACCGTCTTGGTTTGCACCCGCAGAGAAGTTATCCATATTGGCGACGGTGCGATCGATCACAATCGGCATTGGTAAATTGATTGGACCTAATGAACCTGTACCCGCACCTACTACTGCACGAATTTCTTCATCGGTAGCAAACTGTAATGGGCTTGCGACGATATCCACTTTCTCCGCTTTAATTTCGTTTAACTCGTGATCACCACGTACTAACAATGCCACTAACTTGTGACCGCTTTCTTCAGTCGCGTGCACCACTAAGGTTTTTACTGTTTTTTCAATTGGTTGATTGAATTGTGCTACCAATTCCGCAATGGTTTTTGCATTAGGCGTATCCACTAAACGTAATTCTTCTGTTACTGGTCCGCGCTCACCTAATGCTACTGCTTCGGCAAGTTCAATATTGGCGGCAAAATCTGACTCTGTTGAAAACACTACATCATCTTCACCACTTTGTGCTAACACTTGGAATTCATGGGATGCACTCCCACCAATTGAACCTGTATCAGCCTGTACGGCACGGAAATCTAAACCTAAACGATTGAAAATATTGGAATAGGTTTGATACATCACATCATAGGTATTTTGCAAACATTCATGTGTAGTATGAAAAGAATAAGCATCTTTCATCACAAACTCACGCGAGCGCATGACACCAAAACGTGGACGTACTTCATCACGGAATTTAGTTTGAATATGGTATAAATTGAGTGGTAATTGCTTATAAGAACTCAATTCACGGCGCACTAAATCGGTAATCACTTCTTCATTGGTTGGTCCAATCACAAAATCACGTTCACCACGATCTTTAAAGCGCAATAATTCGGGACCATATTCTTCCCAACGTCCAGACTCTTGCCATAATTCTGCTGGTTGCGTAACCGCCATTTTCACTTCTAACGCACCGCTTTTATCCATTTCTTCACGAATAATGTTTTCTACTTTGTGTAACACACGTAGCCCTGTAGGCAACCAAGTATAAAGCCCCGATGCCAATGGGCGAATCATGCCCGCACGCAACATTAATTGATGGCTAACAATACTTGCCTCCGCAGGCGTTTCTTTTAAGGTTGAGAATAAATATTGACTTGTACGCATTGAGATACCTGTTAAATGAAAACGGTTTATAAATCGAAAAAATTGTGGCTTAGTTTATCACTGAGTGGAGTTTGCATAAAGAATTATAAAGCGGTTTAAGGGAAATGTTCAAAACCACCAGCACTGTACAGCTAGCGGACAAGCACTCTCAAAGAAGAAAACATCATTCAGTTAAAATCTGTTCGACCAATCCATCTAAACGTGTTTTTCTTTTTTTCCAATCAGGCATCACTTGGGTGAGTAAACTATAAAAATTCGGGCTGTGATTATGCTCTGCAAAATGGCAAAGCTCGTGCAAAATCACATAATCAATACATTCTCTTGGGGCTTTAACCAACATGGGATTTAACGTCAAATACCCTTTAACCGAACAATTGCCCCATTGTTTTTTCATTTTGATTAATTTAATGTCGGGGCGAAATGTCATCCATAATGCCTGCTCTAATAACGCTGTTAAACGTTGCTCAAAGATAATAGTGGCTTTTGCTCGATACCAGTTTTCTAACTGTTTTTTCACCTTGCTTGCGTTTTTTTCTGCTACATAAACCTCTAACTTGCCACGCAAAAATTTAACCCCTTCTAGCAATTGAGGATTTTCAATCACTTTTAACACATACTGTCGCCCTAAATAATAATGACTTTCCCCGCTAATGTACTGACGAGGCGTGATGTCTTGTTGTTGCTGCCGAAAATACGCTAACTGCTTCACAATCCAACATCGTCGCTTTTGCACCGCCACCAAGATGTCAGATTCCGAAGTATCTTCAGGCACAATAAGGCGAATTTGACAGTCAGGGTAAACATAAATCCGTAAACGTTTTGCATTCTTGCTGTACTGGTAAGTAAAACTTATAACTTGCTTGCCATATACAAAAACTAATTGTTTACTTATTAACATGATTTTTTTTAAACAATACAACTTCAATAATATGGATATAAAATCTATATTTGTATATTTTCCTGAGCGATACCAACCCTAAGATAGAAATCGTTGCTAATATAATTGCCATATTTAAAATCCAAAACTCAGGATCCAATATGCTAATAGACATATTTTTTAGTAATTCTTTATAAGAAATAGATATACCAAAAACTTGGTTAACTGCAAATATCGATAATATTGAGAAGAAAATTTTACCAAGGAACATATGCCGTTCCATCTGATAAGTAAAGTCAGCTTTTGTTAACTTTAATAAACCTTCATCAAAACCCATCAATTTATCTAAAGCTATAACATCATATAAAACACTTCTAACTTCATTATTTTTCAAAGTTCTATCTTTTATCATATAAAAAATACTTATCCCAACATTAGAAAATAAAAAAATAGTGAAGAAAAAAGAAAAAATAAGAGTGATAGAGAAAAATACTATTTTTACATATTCATTTTCAAAATTATCTAAAAGAACAAAGAAATATATAACCAACAAGATAACGGAGAATGTTATAGTAATGTTCCTCATATAATCATTACATTTCTTTTCTATTAGCCTTGGTTTATATTTATTATATCGAAATAAAAAATCTAAATAAGCGATAATTTTCTTTATTTCTTTTGCATCTTGATATAAAGAATATCTATCCACCATTACACATTCCTCCTCTCACAATCTGTATCAGCATTTCCAAAATTCGTTTGGTTTGATCCATGCCTGCCCCTATGGCTTTACAACGTTGGAAAACAAGCGGTAACAATTGCTTGCGAATTTCCGTTTCAATGGCTTGTGGGTTAATGGAAAAGAGCTTCACAACTTGATCCACGCTACGATCTACTTCAAATGCAAAATCCACCCAGCTTTGTTGCTCTTCAGGGTGAATTTGTGCAAAAAAATCGGGCAAATTCAGTTTAAACACACCAAAAAAGGCTTGAGCTTGGTGATTCCCGTGAAAATCTGGCAGCTCATCGAGTTGGCGTGCTTGTACTTTTTCCTCAAATTCTTTAAACAACCAATATTGCTTTAACGGATGCTCAAAAAGTGCGGTAGTTTCTGCAATAATTTTTTTCAATAATTGAGAAAAGGCTTCTTTCGCATAAGGATCATCGCCCATCTCTTGCTCAATCATTTTGATCACACGGGTTTTGATTATATCTGTTTCATTGCGTGTCTTTTCTGGCGACCATGTCTCAGGCTTTTGTTGTTTCCCCAATTTGGATACATCGTAACTACCTTCAGGCTCCTTAACCTGCACCCCAACCACGTGTTTATCTAATAGTTTTTTAACCTGATCTTCATATTCACGGTAATCCACTTTTTCGCCTGCATCTTGTTGAACAATCAAGCGTAGTGCAGAAAATTGTTGTAAGGTCGCTTTATAATGGCTTCTGTCTTCATCAGAAAATTGGCTATCTTCAAAAAAACTGGCGGACTGCAACGCTACTTTTAAGCAACTTGAAAACGCAGTCAGTGCCTCATAAAAGTCATCCCGTGCTTTAACGTTCATATCCACCAACTGACCATTCACCTTCTCCATTTTTGGCATCAATACTTGGCGTAGTTGCTCAATATCCTGTTTATTTTTTACCTTCTCAAAAATTGCCCACAATTGTCGATATAGCATTGGCAAGCGTTTATATTCCCTGCTCATTTGTTGGTAAAGCCCAGCAAGATCAGCAAGATCGTAGCCCCCTTGCGTACGTTCGGCTAAATCCTGATATTGTTCAATGGTGATATCTAATTCTTTTAAAATGCCCCGATAATCAATTAACAAGCCATATTTTTTCGCCGTATGTAAACGATTAACTCGTGCAATTGCCTGAATTAAATTGTGCGATTTCAGTGGTTTATCAATATACAACACGGCATTTTTCGGCTCATCAAATCCCGTCAGTAATTTATCCACCACAATCAGCATTTTTAGCTGATCATCTTTATCAAAACGTTGAATCTGCGTACTGGTATAAGTGGTTTCATCTTGGGCACCCACATTGTCTTTCCACCATTTCACCACATCATCACTTGCGGATTCATCAAGCTCAGTATTGCCTTCTCGGCTATCAGGGGCACTGATCACCAAAGCGGACTCAAACAGCCCAATTTCATCTAAATACTGCTTATATTTAATGGCGGAAGACTTACTGTCACAAGCCAATTGTGCTTTTAGCCCTGCTTCCACATGGTTCACAAAATGATTGGTAATATCTAAAGCAATTAAACGAATGCGATCCTCAGCGTGATACACCTGCCCTTTTTTGGCATATTTTCGTTTTAAATCGGCTTTTTGTTGTTCAGAAAGCCCCACCGTAATCCGTTCAAACCAGCTGTCAATAGCACGTTCATTCACCTCCAAATCAGGAATCCGCTCTTCATACAGCAAAGGCGTCACCGCCCCATCTTTCACCGCCTGTTGCATCGTATAGGCGTGCAAAATAGGACCAAATTTATTGGTGGTTTTCTCCTCTTTTAATAATGGCGTACCAGTAAATGCCACAAAAGAAGCGTGAGGCAATGCCTGTTTCATCCGAATGTGATTTTCACCGCCTTGACTACGATGCCCCTCATCAATTAGCACCACAATATCCGCACTGTCATTAAAGCACGCCTTTAATTTCGTGGCGGTATTGAATTTCTGAATCAAGGAAAAAATAATCCGCTCATTGCCCGAACCAATTTGTTCCGCTAAACGCTTACCCGATGTTGCCAAGGCATTTTCTTGATCTTTTTTATTGCCCAACTCACCGCTAGAGGCAAAGGTGCGACTGAGTTGCTTTTCTAAATCAATACGATCGGTCACCACCACAATACGGCATTGCTTCAAACCATCGTGCAAAATCAACGCTTTGCTCAAAAACACCATCGTAAAGGACTTACCCGAACCTGTGGTATGCCAAATCACCCCACCTTCACGTCCGCCATCTGGGCGTTTTTGCGTAATCCGTTCAATTAAACGTTTGATGCCAAACACTTGCTGATAACGTGCCGCAATCTTGCCTGACTTCTTATCAAACAAAATAAAATAACGCACAAATTCCAAAAGCCGGTCTGGTGAAAGCAAGGCAATCAGCAAGCGATCTTGCTCGGTCACAGACAAAGGCGATTGAGACCAATTTTCATACCAAGCCCGCTCCTCTTCTTTCATCATTTTTTGCGCAACAAGTGCGGTCACTTTTTGATTTTTTTTCGCCAATAAATCCGCTTCCGTTATATCCTCTTCACGCCATATTGCCCAAAATTTCGCAGGCGTGCCGCAAGTGGCATATTTGCCTGCCGAGCCATTAATTGACAGCAATAATTGGCTAAACATAAACAGCTGGGGAATTTCGTCCGCCCGTTGATTGCGCAAATGCTGAGAGATGCCCTCCTCAATGCTAGGCAAGGCTTTGCCATCAGGACGTTTAGCTTCAATGACGACTAAAGGTAAGCCATTAACAAAACACACAAAATCAGGACGACGATGTGCCACGCCATTGGTGCGAGTGACTTGAAATTCATCAGAAAAACAGAAGTGATTATTAGAAACTTGTTGCCAGTCGATAAGAAAGACGGTGGGATTGACTTTTTTGCCCTCCACAAACTCGGTTACTGAAATGCCATACAACAAATGGTGATACAGCGTTTCATTGGCGTGCAATAAGCCCTGTGATAAATCCACATTGCACACCTCCGCCACAATACTATCAATGGCGTTTTGTGACAGCGGATAAGATTTGCCTGCAAACATAAACTGCCGTTTTGCCAATGCCGCTCGCAATACCTCCACCAACACCACCGAAGACAAACTCCCCCCTCGTAGCGTCACTATTTCCTGCGGTGAAAGGTACTCCCAGCCTAAATTGCTCAATAAGATCGCCGCAGGAAGATGAGAAGAAAAACGTTCTTGAAAACGGGGTAGGTGTTGCATAGTTCTTCCTTAATTATTTATGAATATAGTGAAAGTATATTTAAAGTTTTTGATAACATTCCAAATCTATTTCTAACTTCATATGTTGATAAATTAATCCTATAGTCATGCCAAGAAGAAAGTCCATTTATGAATTCGTTCCAATTCTGATTATTGGATAAATCGAACCTAATATCCAATTTGGCTTCATAAAAATGTCCAGCTGAAATGACATATATTAATAATTCTCGCCTGATTCCATTTTCAAAAATTTCTTTATTGAGTTTTAAATTTAAAAACTCTAACAATTCTTGCTGATTTACTCGGCTATTCAAAAAATCATCTAGTAATTTTGGTTTAAGAACTGATAAAAAAATACAAAAAATAATTATCATGTTTCTCATATAATCCTGCTTACTACTCTCTATTTCTCCAATAATCAAGTAAACATCAAGAAAATGAATCACTTTTTCGACTTCTCTCAGAGAAACATTATGGATTTCAATGAGATCTTTTATAAAATCTAAAGTAGTATCATCCAGTGATAACATCGTGAAAAAGTCATTATCACTTTGACGAAGTTTTGATAAAAATAAATTATAAGCAGCTAATTCAGAATAGTAATTTCCGACTACTGTGGAAGGTAATTTAAACGTAAATTTAAACAATTTATCTAAGTAACGATGAGCATCAATAGTAGTACCATATCGTTGAGTCACAGCTGATTTTAATTGTTCTATATTCGTGACCAAAACAACTTTGATTTTTTCAATATCCAAAATATGCTTGATTACTTCTAACATATCTAGTGCATAGTCTGGACGACATCGGTCTAACTCATCAATAAATATGATAATCTCTTTATCTCCAGAGATTTCTTTAAGTAATTCTTTCAATAAATTAATATTTTTATTTAAATTTGCTTGTTCTTTTAATAAATAAGAAACGGATTTTTCTACCGCACTGTCTGTTGTTGTTTTTATTGCATCAGAAAATTCTTCTGTAATATCATTTGTATTACTTCTAAGTAAATAGCCCACCGAAGCTTTAACAATAAATTTAAATAATCCTGCAGCCAATTTTCCTAAACGGTTTATTTGTTCCTCATTAGGTTTACACACATTAATTATTTCAGACAATATGGCAATTAATGGTTCTCCAGAATGATCGGACTTAAATGCATCTATGTAAACTAGATGATATTTATCTTCTAATTTATCTTCAATGAGCTTAATTGTTTTCAAGCAAAACTCTGTTTTACCAATTCCCCATCCACCATTTATCACCATTGGTGATAAATTTAATTTAGAATCTAGAAGGTGAACTAAATTCTCGGCGATAAGTTTTCGATTAAATTCATCTCGTTGAGTAAATGTAATATTTTCTGATAGTGACATATTTCCTCCTAAACTTTTACCCTCACTTTCCCACTCAACAATTTTTGCATTAAGGCTTTTTTCTCTTGCTTTAAACAAGCGAGTTTTTGTTGAAGGGTGTCGATTTCGTGATCTTGTGTTGAAAGAATTTGTGCGATTTTTTGTTGTTCTGATAATGGTGGCAATGCAAAAGGAAATGAACATAACGCATCAAATCCTACTGATTCCCTAACAGAACCTTGAGTACTATTATTAATGCGTTGTTTAGCTTCGTGAGATTGCATCCAATACAAAAAGAAATCGCTATCTAATTCTTTAGATTTTATGCTAAAAACGACGTACATAGGACTTAATGTGCTATCACCAAATTTATCTAATCGTGCAAAAGATCCAACATTTAATCGAGAAGGATTATAAGCAAACTGACCTTTTTTGACGATTTTGTAATTAGAAATGTCCTCACTTGCAACACGCTTAGAAAACTGATCTTCTGGTAATACAAAACCGCTATGATTAGTGACACTTAAAACTCGTGTTACTTGATTATCTCTATTTCTTGCTTTTTCTTCTTTTAACAGATTGATTAATTTAGTCTTTCTCCGCTCCCCACTAAACCCTTTCAAACGTTTTTTGCCCGTTAGCAATTGCTGCATTAAGGCTTTTTTCTGTTGCTGACTATTTGCTAACAACTGCTCTGTGGTTTGAATTGCTTTGTCCCACGTAGAAAGAATATCTGCGATTTTGGTTTGTTCTGAGAGGGGGGGTAAATTAATCCATATATCATTAAGAATTTGCTGACTAAGATTAGAAATATTTGTACCACCACCCTTTTTTTTAATCTGTTGCTTCATCCAAAAAGAATGAGAGAATATTGAAATATACTTTGAGTATGTATTTTCATTAACAACTCTCCCTCTAATTGTAAAACCAGAAAAGGATAATTTTTCATTAACAAAGGGGAAATATAGGCAACGACCAATCAGATCTTTATTACCATTAGACCTTACAAATAATAAATCGCCAGAATAAAGTAATTCATCATTTTTAACTTTACCTTCAACATTAACAATATCTAAGTTTTCTGTTGTTTTTAACTCAGTAAAATTCTTAAAATCTGTGACTCCAACGATTTTTATCGCTTCTCCTGAATCTGATTTAGTGAAATTCAAACCATTTTTAAACTTCATTAAATCACCTAATTTTTTTCTTTCCCAACCGCTTGGCAACGTATTCATTTTGTTATCCTCAAAATCCCAATTCCTGCAAATAATCGTCCATTTGCTTTTCTAGCTCGGCTAACTGTGCCTTTAATGCCTCTCGCTCTGTACGCACCGCTGGCAAATCAATTTCCGCCTCTTCTTCAAAGGTGTCCACATAACGAGGAATATTCAGATTAAAATCATTTTCTTTGATTTCCTCGAAGGTAGCCACATAAGCATATTTCTCCACAGGGGCGTAAGTGCGGTAGGTTTTAGCAATTTTTTGGATATTCTCTTCCGTTAATAGATTTTGATTTTTCCCTGCCTTAAATTCACCGCTGGCATCAATAAATAATACCTTATTGTGCGATTTTTGCTTTTTAAACAGCAAAATAGCCGCAGGAATCCCCGTGCCAAAAAACAGTTTTTCGGGCAAGCCGATGACCGCATCCAATAAATTTTCTTCAATTAATTTTTGACGAATTTTGCCTTCTGCCGCCCCTCGGAACAGCACGCCGTGCGGCACCACCACGCCCATTCGCCCTGTTTTGGTTTTTAAGGTTTCGATCATATGCAAAATAAAGGCATAGTCGCCTTTGGTTTTTGGCGGCAGCCCACGGGTGAATCGCCCAAAATGATCGTTTTCCGCTTGTTCCACGCCCCATTTGTCTAAAGAAAAGGGCGGATTGGCGGTTACAATGTCAAATTGCATCAGGTTGCCTTGTTGATCCAGTAATTTAGGGTTGCGAATGGTGTCGCCCCATTCAATGCGGTGGTTATCTTCACCGTGCAAAAACATATTCATTTTTGCCAGTGACCACGTGGAGCCGATTGCCTCTTGACCAAAGAGGGCATATTGGCGTTCACCGTGATTTTGTAACACTTTTCGACCGCACTTCATCAATAACGAACCTGAGCCACAAGCAGGATCGCAAATGCTGTCGCCTAATTGTGGATCGAGTAGCTCTGCGATTAAATCGGACACTTCAGGCGGCGTGTAAAATTCCCCTGCTTTTTGCCCACCGCTTGCCGCAAAATGTTTGATAAGGTACTCATAGGCGTTACCGATAATATCTAACGACCCCACTCGTCTTGGGCTAAGGTCTAATTCAGGCTTGGCAAAATCTTCCAATAAATGACGTAAAATCTCATTTTTTTGCTTTTGATCGCCTAATTTATCGGTGTTAAAGGATATATCTTGGAACACGCTTTTACTCGAATCGCGTAATTTGGTGCCATTGGCTTCTTCAATGGCGTGCAAGGCTTGATCGATACGTTCACCATTACCGGGTTCAAAACGCTGTTCATATAAGGCATAGAAATTGGCGTGTTTGGGTAGCACAAACCGCTCATTTTTCATCATTTCTTCAATTAATTCAGGTTCATCGCCATATTGTGCTTGATAGTGTTGGTAATGATCTTTCCATACATCTGAAACGTATTTCAAAAACAGCATAGTAAGAATGAAATCTTTATAAGTATCGGGGCTGATGGTACCTCGGAAGGTATCACAAGCTGCCATTAATGCGTTGTTAATGGTCTCTTGGCTAATTTGTGTCATTGTTTATTCCTTTTGTGTTAATTTTTTGATTTGTGAATCGCTTTACTAAAAAGCATTTTACTGATGTCAGTAAAATGGTCTGAAACCTTGTGCTTATTGATTCCTTCAGCCATTTTACACTGTGTCTATTTCCTCATTAGACCATTTTGTATACTTCTGTTCTTCCCTGATGGACCGTGCAATACCTATCATCATTTGCTCTTCTGTTGCCATGAGTTTTTCAAGCAATTTTCTTTGTTGTTTTAAGTTATGTGCTAATGCAACAATTGTCTGCTGCTTCTGTAAAGAAGGGATTATAACGGGGGTATTTTCTAGAATAGGACGTCGAATATTTTTCATGCCTGATCCTTCCGCATTTTGCTCAAAATATTTTTGCACAACTCGCTGATTAAGTAGCCAAACTAAAAAGGCAGGCAAGACATTATGATGTTTGACTCGCATCACAAATAAATGGGGAGATGCTACGGCTTTTTGCTTTTCTACATTTTTAACCAAAACAGCGTAATTACGTTCTCCTTTGGCAGAAAGTAAAATATCACCGTCTTCCAGCCAATCAGTATGTGATTTTTCAATATTCGTTTTATCACAAGCTTGCCACGCAATCTCGCCATCAAGGGAAATATTCTTCATTTGAACAACAAAATGCTGCTCTCCTTCTGGGATTTTTCCCCTGAAAGGAAAACCAGCACGAATTTGTGCAATGTCAGAAAGTTTTTCCATCATTCAGCCCTTTAAGTTGTAACTAAGATGATGCAAATAATATAGCGTAAAAATAACACAAGTCAATCTATTTTTTATGCATCATAAAAAATACAACAAAAGATAAGCTTAATAAAAAAGCTAAACAACATGCATCGTTATTTAGCTTTATTTAAACCAGATGAAAACTATAAATATGCATTCAACTTCTCTACATACCTCGCATAAACTTTCTCATATTGCACTGTATTTTCTGGATTAGGTTGAACGCGAGATTCAGTATCAATATGCACAAAGGCTTCACACAAATCGGTTAAATCTCCTTCACCATTTGCCCACATAGCCTGAATCGCACCACCCAATGCAGCAGCTTCCTCTTCTTTTAAACAGACTACTTCAGTGTTCATAATATCCGCGATCATCTGCCGCCAAACTGCACTTTTCGCCCCACCGCCGATTAAGCGGATTTGTGAAGTTGATAAGCCTGCCTGACGGAATAAATCTAAACCATAACGTAAGGTAAAACTGGCGGCTTCCATCATCGCTCGGCATAAATTGGCTTGAGTAAAATTAGCTGCGTCTAACCCTAAAATACTGGCTTTCGCTTGTGGTAGTGGAGGGACACGTTCACCATTGAAGAAAGGCAGAATTGTGATACCTTCTGCACCAATCGGACTTTGTTGAATCAAGGTATTAAATTTTTGTACGTCGATGTCGAGTAAATCCATTAAATTTTTATTGGCAGAGGTCATGTTCATGACACACACTAAAGGCAGCCATCCTCCCGTGCTTGAGCAGAAATTCGCGATTTCCATTGGTAAACCAGCGAGAGGCGTATCCGTATAAGCATACAGTGTGCCTGATGTGCCTAAACTCATGGTGGCAATACCTTGTCTAATATTACCAGTACCAATCGCCCCCATCATATTATCACCACCACCAGTAGAAACAATCACATGATGAGATAAACCTAATAACTTAGCGATTTCAGGGCGTACAGTACCAATCTTCTGTTCAGCAGAAACCAAAGGTGGCAATACTTTTTGTGGGTCAAGTTCAGGGGCAAGTAAACGGAAAGCATCAGAATGCCATTGACGATTCACCACATCAAAATAACCCGTGCCTGAAGCATCACCATATTCCATACAAAAATGCCCTGTTAACCAATAATTGAGATAATCATGAGGCAACATAATTTTAGCAATACGTTGATACAGTTCTGGATAATATTTTCTGAACCACAGAATTTTTGACGCGGTATACCCAGTCTGTACCATAATACCGAGTTCAGAAAACGCCTTCTCTTTACCACCTAATGCACTCACAAACTCTGTATTTTCAATGGTTGTTTCAGTATCGCACCATAATTTTGCATGATACAAAGGCTGATCATCTTCATCTAATACAACTAAGCCATGTTGTTGCCCAGAAATCCCTATACCTTTAATTAAGTACGGTTCAATTTTGGCTAATTTTATTGCATCATGAAATGCTTTCACTAATGCTGTAGTCCACCATTGCGGTTGTTGTTCTCGACGTCCTTCGCTGTTCTCAATGATTTCATGTGGTGCATAACCAACACCAATCACTTTTTTCTGCTGGCTATCTACGACAATCGCTTTTGTGCCTTGTGTACCACAATCAATACCAATATACATACCCTTCCCCCTAAAAAATGCGGTATAAAATTGCGCAAAATTATACCGCACTTTTATGACTTATTTACTGAAAATATAGTGATTAACCAGATTTTCCAAATATTCTTGTTGACCTGAAACAGGTTTTGGATCGAATCCCTGCGTTGCTACAAGCTGGGCCAGTTCAGATAACGACATTTGATCTGATAAAATCTGTTGACCAAGTGCTGATTGCCAGCCTGCATAACGTTGATTCACCACTTGTTGTAACGTTTGTGCTTCTAACATTTTCGCTGCACGTCTAAGCGATAATGCAAGGACATCAATCGCACCAATATGCCCATGGAACAAATCATAAGGATCGATACTTTGACGACGAATTTTGGCATCAAAATTAAAGCCTCCTGTTGTAAAACCACCGGCTTTGAGAATTTCATACATCGCCAATGTATTTTCTTCAACACTATTTGGAAATTGATCAGTATCCCAACCTAATTGCGTATCACCACGATTAGCATCAATAGAACCAAAAATATCCAATGCAGTAGCCATTGCAATTTCGTGCTGGAAAGTATGTCCTGCTAAGGTGGCATGATTAGCTTCAACGTTCACTTTAATTTCTTTTTCTAAACCAAATTGTGTTAAGAATCCATATACAGTGGCGACATCATAATCATATTGATGTTTAGTTGGCTCTTGTGGTTTTGGTTCAATCAGCAAAGTCCCGTTAAAACCGATTTTATATTTATGCTCAACCACCATCTGCATAAAGCGCCCAATTTGCTCTCGCTCCTGTTTTAAGTCGGTATTTAACAGGGTTTCATAGCCTTCTCGCCCTCCCCATAATACATAATTCTCACCACCTAAACGCTGAGTTGCACCCATAGCGGTAAACACTTGTGCTGCCGCCCAAGCAAAAACTTCTGGATTGGGGTTAGTTGCTGCACCAGACATATAACGAGGATGAGTGAAACAATTCGCGGTTCCCCATAACAATTTTACCCCTGTCTCTTCTTGCTTTTGCGCCAAGATATCCACCATCGTATTGAAATTTGCTAAATATTCGTTGAATGAATGACCTTCTGGAGCAACATCGACATCATGAAAACAATAATAAGGCACACCTAATTTACTAAAAAATTCAAAAGCAATATCTGCTTTTTGTTTTGCACCTGCTAACAAATCACTGTTTTTTTGCCAGCTACGATCTAAAGATCCAACCCCAAACATATCGTTTCCTGTCCAACAGAAAGTATGCCAATAACATACCGCTAAACGTAAATGTTCAGCCATCGTTTTGCCTAAAATGACTTCGTCAGGATTGTAATATTTAAATGCAAAAGGATTCGTAGAATCAGCCCCTTCATAGCGAATTTTATCAATTTGACGGAAATAATCGGACATAATTAATTCTCCTGTAAATTTCAATAAACACAAATCTCGACATCATCATGCTAAAAACAAAAAAACCGCTCAATTATGTTATTTCACTTTGGGATTTAGATTATTGGTTATTGTGGTTCATATCACAAAAAAGAAAAAACGTAATAGGAATATCAGATTTAACAATTTTAACCGTTAACTTCAGGATCTAAAGTTTGTATAAATCCAATATTGGAGAATATGTATGGCAGATAATCTCTTTGATGTTTTTACTGACAGATCGGATTGTAATAGCGCCAAATGGGCAATTACTCGTCAATATGGCAAGGACATGATTTCGATGTCTGTCGCAGATATGGATTTACCCGCACCTCAAATGTTAATTGATTATTTAGCGCAACAAAATCGAACAGGGATCTACGGTTATACGATATTACCTGATAATTATTACGATATTGTCAGAAGATATCTATTTCGCCATTATCAATATGAGATTGCCAACGAACACATTGTTTTTTGTCCAAGAATCATTCAAGCGATTTCTATTTATATTAAAGAATTTACTTCTCCAACGGAGAGTATAGCTATTCTAACGCCTTCCTATGCGCCTATTGTAAACGCCATTTTATTGAACAAACGCACTGTTGAACGTTGTGCATTAATTTATCAAGCAGGCAAGTATACGATTGATTTCGATCAATTAGAAAAATGCTTCCAAACAGCTAAAACATTCATTTTAATTTCACCCCACAATCCAACAGGCATTATCTGGTCACGTAGCGATTTACAACATATTGCAGCGTTAGCAGAAAAATATGGCGTGTTTATTTTATCTGATGACGTTCATGCTGATTTCGATTTTTCTGGTGACAAACATATGATTATTTCCGCAATAAGCGCATATGTTGAAAAGCACTCCATCATTTGTACGTCACCCGCCAAAACATTCAATATCCCGGGACTTGAAATTGCCAATCTACTTATTTGCAATAAAAAGGTCCGAGATAAATTTCGAGGCTGTATGCAAGCCTTAGGTATGCATAACCCAAATTTCTTTTCCATTCCCGCCCTTCAGATTGCTTATCAATATTGCGACGACTGGCTTGATAAACTAAAACATTATATTTATCACAACAAATTGATTGTAAAAGATTTTTTCACTCGAGAAATACCACAATTGGAGGTATTCAACAGCGAAGGCACTTATCTGATTTGGGTTAACTATAGCAAGCTACAGATCAATGAAGAAAAGCTGAAACACTGGTTTCTTGATTTATCCCATATCGAAGTGTCTTGGGGAAGTGATTTTGGTCGCGAAGGACAGTCTTTTTTCAGAATGAACGTCGCCATGCCGCGCGCCTTATTAAAAGAGAGCCTACAAAAAATGAAACAAGGTCTAGCGTTATTAATGCAAGAGGAGCTTAATTATGAAGATGAACAATGAAATAAAAATCCCCACATTGCCACAAGCTTTATCTCCTATATTGGTTATGTTGGTTCTATTAGGTTTAGGTTATGCATTCTTTGACTTACCGCCTGAACCATTGATGGTAATTTCCTGTGTATTTGCTGGATTTTTAGTAAAACATTTAGGGTACAATTACAGCGATATCTTAAATGCGATCGCAGCTAAAATAGCTAAAACAATGCCCGCATTGTTAATTTTAATTACTGTTGGATTATTAATCGGTACTTGGATTGCTGGCGGTACAATCCCTATGATGATTTATTACGGCTTAAAAATTATCGACCCTCAATTCTTATATATCACCGCACTTGTTTTAACCTCTATTGTATCTGTTTGTACAGGTACATCTTGGGGGTCTGCGGGCACAGTTGGTGTTGCGTTTATGGGTGTTGCAATCGGATTAGACGCCAACTTGGCGGCGACGGCAGGTGCGGTCGTCGCTGGGGCTTATTTTGGTGATAAACTATCGCCATTATCCGATACAACAAACATCGCTTCAGCCGCCACTGGCGTTGATCTTTATGAACATATCGCTCATTTACTTTATACTACTCTGCCTTCTTTCATACTAGCAGCGATCATTTATGTTGTTTACGGCATGAGTAGTAATTTTCATGATGTTGCAACCCCAGAAAAAGTATTAGCAATGCTTTCAGGATTAGAGCAAATTTATCATTTTAATGTCATTTTGTTACTTATTCCTATCGTCATTATTTTATGGGGGTCTATTACTAAAAAGCCGACAATCCCCGTTATGCTACTTTCAGCCGCGATTGCTGTATTAAATGCATTATTCATTCAAGGGTTTTCATTGCATGATGTGATCAATAGTGCGGTCAACGGATTTAATGTTTCAATGATCAAAAATGATATAGCAATCAGTGCAGATCTAGCGCGGCTTTTAAATCGAGGCGGAATGAATGCGATGATGGGCACTTTATTAATCTGTTTCTGCGCATTATCTTTCGCTGGTATTTTATCACTCAGCGGTGCGTTAGATGTGATCATCAAACATTTGCTTAAACTAGTAAAATCTACAGCTTCTTTAATCTTTGCGACTATCCTTTGTGGATTAACCATGATTGGAGTGACTTGTAATGGGCAAATTTCTATCTTAATTCCGGGTGAAATGCTAAAAGAAGCTTACATTGAACGTGGATTACATCCTAAAAACCTCAGTCGAACAGTTGAAGACTCTGCCACAGTCATCGAACCTATCCTACCTTGGACAGCAGCAGGCGCTTATATGGCAGGCACACTTGGTGTCGCGACACTCTCTTACCTACCTTGGGCTGTATTGTGCTGGAGTGGTATTGTCTTTGCCATGCTATGGGGAGTGACAGGATTTGGTATTGCAAAATTAAAATAGCTGCCGTTTTTTACCATAATAACATCGCCGCTCAACCTGATGAGCGGTGATTTTTTTTATTCTTCCAATAAAGGCATTATGTTATTTCACTTTGGACTTTAGATTATTGGTTATTGTGTAGCAAATCACAAAAAACAAAAAACGTAATGCTATTACAAGATCTGATAATTGCACTTCATTTGCAATCTGCTCAAACTGACTATGAGTTAAGCAGTGACTACTCAAAATATCACTTATCCAACTACTTTGAGGTGGCCTATGAAAATTAAATCAACATTACTCGCAATCACTACTGCATTAATGTTCTTAAACAATACTGCTATTGCAAAAGATTTAAAAATTGGGATGTCTATTGATGATTTACGCTTAGAACGCTGGCAAAAAGACCGTGATATTTTTGTAAAAAAAGCCGAAGAATTAGGGGCAAAAGTCTTTGTCCAATCTGCTAATGGTGATGCTAGCGCTCAAATTTCTCAAATTGAAAATATGTTAAACAAAGATATTGATGTGCTGGTTATCATTCCATTTAATGGTGAAGTTTTAGGGAATGTCATTTCAGAAGCCAAAAAAGAAGGCGTAAAAGTATTAGCCTATGATCGTTTAATTAATAACGCAGATATTGATTTCTACGTTTCTTTTGATAATGAAAAAGTCGGTGAGTTACAAGCACAAAGTATTATCGAGAAAAAACCAGAAGGTCATTATTTTTTAATGGGTGGCTCACCTGTAGATAATAATGCAAAGTTGTTTCGTAAAGGGCAGATGAAAGTATTACAACCACATATTGACAGTGGAAAAATTAAAGTGGTTGGCGATCAATGGGTCGATTCTTGGTTAGCGGAAAAAGCCTTACAAATTATGGAAAATGCGCTCACTGCTAACAAAAACAATATTGATGCAGTAGTCGCGTCTAATGACGCTACGGCAGGTGGTGCAATCCAAGCATTAAGTGCACAAGGTCTAGCGGGTAAAGTGGCTATTTCAGGGCAAGATGCTGATTTAGCCGCAATCAAACGTATTGTTGATGGTTCACAAACTATGACAGTTTACAAACCAATTGCTCATTTAGCCAATAAAGCCGCTGAAATCGCTGTCGAATTAGGTAAAGAGCAAAAAATAGACGCGAATTCGACCCTCCATAATGGCATGAAAGAGGTGCCAAGTTACTTGTTAGAGCCTGTTATCGTCACTAAAGAAAACATTGATGACACCGTGATTAAAGATGGTTTTCATAGTAAAGAGGCAATTTATAAATAATCTTTTTAATTAAAATAACAGGGTAGTGCAACTACACTGCACTTCCCTGTTAGAGAACGATAAATTATGGCGAAATTATTAGAAATGAAAAACATCACAAAAAAATTTGGTGATGTTGTTGCTTTAAATAATATTTCAATTTCGCTAGAAATGGGAGAAGTGCTTTCTCTCTGTGGCGAAAATGGTTCCGGCAAATCCACCTTAATGAAAGTATTATGTGGTATTTATCCACATGGTGACTATGCAGGTGAAATCTACTTTTCAAACGAAAAACTCATTGCTAAAAATATCAAAGATACCGAAGAAAAGGGTATTTCAATTATTCATCAAGAGCTCGCGTTAGTAAAAAACATGTCTATTCTGGAGAATATGTTTTTAGGCAATGAAATGACGCAGCTAGGATTCACTAATGACAATGAAATGTACTTACGTTGTCAAGCATTATTACAACAAGTGCAATTAGAGGTTGATCCACATACGCAAGTTAGAGAACTGGGTTTAGGACAACAACAATTAGTGGAAATAGCGAAAGCATTAAATAAAAAAGTCCGTTTACTCATTCTAGATGAACCTACTGCCTCATTAACTGAAAAAGAAACGGCAATTTTGTTAAATCTTATTAAGGATCTACAGGCACACAATATTGCTTGTATTTATATTTCACATAAATTAAATGAAGTCAAAGCCATCTCCGATAATATTTGCATTATTCGAGATGGGGAGCATATTGGTACGCATCCTGCTAAAAAGATGAGCGAAGATGACATTATCACGATGATGGTCGGTAGAGAAATCACTTCATTGTATCCTCATCAAGCGCATTCCATTGGTGATGAAATTCTACGTATAGAAAACTTAACGGCATGGCATCCAACAAATACCCATATCAAACGCGTTGATAACGCAAATTTTGCTTTACACAAAGGGGAAATTCTTGGCGTAGCAGGACTCGTAGGTTCTGGGCGCACAGAAATGGCACAATGTATCTTTGGATCTTATCTAGGAAAATATCAGGGTAATATTATCCTTGAAAATCAGCCTATCCAGATTAAAAACTGTGCGCAAGCTATTGCCAATCATATTGTCATGGTGCCAGAAGATCGTAAAAAACATGGCATTATTCCAATTATGGGAGTGGGGCAAAATATTACTCTCGCCTCTCTCTCACAATTCTGTTTTGGAAAAAAAATCATTAATGCTCCGCTTGAAGAAACGATCATCAATCAATCCATCGCTAAACTCACCGTCAAAACTTCCTCAACACAGCTGGCTATTGGGCGTTTAAGTGGTGGCAACCAACAAAAAGCGATTCTGGCAAAATGCTTGTTACTGAATCCCAAAATCTTGATCTTAGATGAACCGACCAGAGGAATTGATGTCGGCGCCAAATATGAAATTTATAAGCTAATCAACCAACTCGCACAAGAAGGTATGGCGATTATTGTTATTTCATCTGAACTACCTGAAGTACTTGGTATTAGCGATCGCATATTAGTGATGCATCAAGGAAAAATTAAAGCAGATCTTATTAATAACAATCTGACCCAAGAACAAGTGATGGAAGCGGCACTTAAGGAGTAACCAATGAACAAATTAAAATCAATTAATTTACAAGTTTATATTATGCTTATTGCCATTGTGATTATTATGACGTTTTTCTCATTTGCAACCGATGGTGCCTATTTAAGTGCAAGAAATATATCAAATTTACTACGCCAAACTTCCATTACGGGAATATTAGCTATCGGCATGGTCTTTATTATTATCTCGGCAGAAATTGACTTATCTGTTGGTTCCTTAATGGGTTTGTTGGGTGGGTTTGCGGCGATTACTAATGTCTGGTGGCATTGGCCATTACCCTTAACTATCCTGATTACATTAATATTAGGGCTTATGTTGGGTGCTTGGAATGGCTGGTGGGTTGCCTACCGAAAAGTACCTTCTTTCATCGTCACATTAGCAGGTATGTTAGCTTTTAGAGGCATTTTAATTGGTTTAACTAATGGTACAACAGTTTCACCAATTAGTGCAGAAATGACTGCTATCGGGCAAGGTTATTTACCAGATAGCTTAGGCATGCTGTTGGCGACCATTGTGTTGTTTTTCTTTGTTGTTTGGGGCAGCTATCAACGTAAAGCTCGCCAAAGACTCAACTTAGCAGTACAACCTGTCACAAAAGACACACTAACCTATGCTGTAGTTACTATTTTAGTATTAGGTGCAATTTATTTGCTAAATACCTACCGAGGCGTGCCATTTCCCGTTTTAGTATTGGCTTTACTGACTATTATTGGTACATTTTTAGCCAGAAAAACCGCTTTTGGTCGCCATATTTATGCCATCGGTGGCAATATTGATGCGGCAAGATTATCTGGTATTAATGTCGAAAAAGCCAAGCTAATTATTTTTGCTTTAAATGGACTTTTAGTCGCCATTGCAGGTTTAATTTTAAGTGCACGTTTAGGCGCAGGCGCACCATCGGCAGGTCAAAATGCAGAACTTGATGCGATTGCAGCTTGTGTAATTGGCGGCGCGAGCCTTGCTGGTGGTATAGGTACTATTTATGGTGTAGTAATAGGTGCATTTATTATTGCTTTACTGGATAACGGAATGAGTATGTTAGATGTCCCTACATTCTGGCAATATATCGTAAAAGGCGGCATTCTCCTTCTCGCAGTATGGCTTGATACAGTAAGCAAGAAAAAAACGTAATTTACTCTCAAATTCATGTCTCATTCCACCGCTGACTACTTTGTTTAGCCAAAAGTGCGGTGGAATTTTTATCATTTTGCTAAGTTTACTTTTTTATCTTATAGTGGAACAAGCAAAGGAGATAAAAATGTCAGAACAACCTTACAAAGTTGCCCTACTCTTTAATGCAAATAAAATTTATGACCGTGGTGTAATTGAGGGGATTGGACAATATATCCAAGCATCACAATGCACCTGGGATATTTTTATGGAGGATGATTTTGTCTATCACAAAGAAGACATCCGAAATTTATCTATTGATGGTATTATCGCTGATTTTGATGACATTGAAACCGCAGAATTGCTGCATAACATTAATGTACCAATTATTGCTGTAGGTGGTTCATACCAAAACCCAGCTTATTATCCTGATCTCCCTTATGTCGCAACAGATAATTATGCACTAATCGAAACAGCTTTTCTTCATCTTCAACAGAAAGGAATTAATCGTTTTGCGTTTTATGGTTATCCTGCTGAAAGTGAAAAACATTGGTCATTAGAACGCCAAAATGCTTTTATTCAGCTAATGCAGCGTTATGAACATAAGCCACAGTATTATCTTGGCGATAAAACTAACTCGCAAAATTGGTTAGAATCGCAAGACAGGCTGTGTGAATGGCTAAAAAAGCTTGCAAAACATACTGGGATTATTGCTGTAACCGATGCTCGTGCGAGACATTTACTCCAAGCTTGTGAACGGCTCCACATTGTTGTTCCGGATGAACTGTGTATCATTGGGATCGATAATGAAGAACTGATTCAATACTTATCCAGAGTCTCACTTTCTTCCGTTGTACAAGGAACTAGCCAAATTGGTTACCAAGCCGCTAAATTGCTTCATCAGCAACTCAGTGGGTATCCAGTATCACATAAACCTATATTAATTCCACCAATTAATGTCGCAGAACGCCGTTCAACAGATTATCGCTCGTTACAAGATCCTTTAGTTATTCAAGCCATGCATTTTATTCGCCATCGTGCCTGCCAAGGTATTAAAACCGAACAAGTATTAGATCATTTACGTATTTCCCGTTCTAATTTAGAACAGCGTTTTAAAAATGAAATGAACAAAACAATTCATCAAATCATTCATGAAGAAAAATTAACCCGAGCACAATATATGCTACGTTTTACTGATATTTCTACGCAAGAAATTGCTGAAATTTGCGGTTATCCATCAGTACAATATTTCTATGCGGTATTTAAAAGAGAATATGGGAAAACCCCAAAAGAATTTAGATTAAAATAGTGCTATCAGATCATACAATCATTTTATGTTTGTGCCGCAATAAAACTTTGCAATGTTTCATAACTGACCGCACCACCTGTGGCTGACATAGAGAATAAATTGAAATATGCCAAGCCATGCCCGAGCTTTAACACCTCAACTAAAGGCAAATGATGGTGTAAACCATAAAGCACACCAGTACAAAAAGCATCACCAGCCCCTAACGTACTGATAACGTGTTTCTTCTCCACCCAATAAGATGGCACTCCAATCTGTTCCCCTTGTTTATTTGTTGCCACTGCCCATTTTGGTTCATGCACAATCACGGTATCTCGCACACCTTGTGCCATAATTTGTGCTGCCATTTGTTGTAATACTTCTGGTGTAGATGCTAAATGCTCACAATCCGTCAGCCATTTCGCTTCAACATCATTAATAATGACATAATCGACAAAAGGTAAAATTGGTTGGATTTGTTGGATGAAAATGTGTTTATCTGACACAGAAACTAAATCAATAGAAATCAGTAAACCTTGTTGATGTAATTGTGTCAGTGTATTCTTGAGCTGAGCGACATCCAATAATTGTGGCAATAACGGAAGGTATGCAATATGTGCAATTTTAGCGGGATGATGAATTTGCAAAATATGCTCCGCTTGGTACTGTGCCATCGCTCCCACATAATGAAAAAAAGTGCGGTCACCTGTGTGTGAATTTATCATCACATCTGTAAACGAAGTAGGTAAATCTAATTCAACCACATTATCTACATTCACATCATGTTGCTGGGCTTGACGTAAAATAAACTGTCCTTCACTGTCTTTACCAATTGCCCCCGCAAGAAAACGCGGTAAGTCTGGATCAAGTTTCGCTAAATTAAACAATATATTAGTACAGCCACCACCACAATGAAGTTCGACTTTTGAAATGGTGGCTAACATAGATTCTTGCGGATAATCTGAAATCAATAAAGTACGATCAACTAACAAATTACCAATTGCGAGAATACCATTACGTGCCTGCATAGTATTGTGCCTTATTAATACTATTAAAAATGTGCATTTGTTCTGCAACAGTATGGCTAATTGCTTGTTGCACATTATTCATCATAATCAAGTAATAATTATATTTAGCGTCTAATTCAGTATTATTTATATCTTGTTCAACTTGTTGTAACGCGGCTTGTGACATACCAGTAAAGAAATTGATTTTACAAATGCCACGCTGAATCGTCTGTTGGAAATCTTCTACACTTAAGCCTGACCCCCCATGTAAAACCAATGGTACAGAAACAGCCTGATGAATTTGCTCAAGTCGCGCAAAATCTAATTTAGGTACGCCTTTATATTTACCATGCGTATTACCAATTGCAACAGCAAGTGCATCAATCCCCGTTTCACTGACAAATTCCACTGCTTGTTCCACTTTGGTATATAACGCCACATCAGCGCTACTTTCTAATGCACCGCCTTCATCCCCCCCCACTGCGCCTAGCTCACCTTCCACTGAAATACCATAGTTTTTACACAGTTCAACTACCTTGCGAGTTTGTGTAATATTTTCGGCATAAGGTAATTGTGAACCATCAAACATAATTGAAGAAAAACCGCACTTAATCGCACGCTCAATCGTAGGGAAAGTTAAGCCATGATCCAAGTTTAAACAAACAGGTATCCCAGCAAGTGCTGCTTTTTTCTTGATATATTCTGTCGTTGGCTCTAAATCAATATACTGTAAATGTACCTCTGCTACGTTAATAATCACTGGCGATTGATGTTGTTGCGCCGCAGCAAAAACTGCATCAATAAAATTGGAATCAATCGCATTAAATGCGCCTACTGCAAATTTGTGTTGGTTTGCGACAGCCAACATGGATTTTAAATTTAACAATGCCATGTTATTCCCCTTTTAAATAATGGTTATAATCACTACACAGCAAGTGAATTGGTGTTTCGTCTTCTTCAATGTGTGAGAAACGCCCTAAAGGCTCTAAAAAGCGATTATCAGTTAAATCATCATTTGCCATAGAAACTTCACCCGCTAACACCACGCCATCTTCAGCCCAAAAACTATGGTAGAGCAATGGGGTTAAACAAATACTCTGCCCGGGTTTAAGTTTAACTAGACCACCTGCTGGCACAGTCATTTGCTTGCCATCAATCGCAACGTGAATATCTGCGCTATCATCTAACAAATCCGTTTGCTCATCACGTTGATATAAGCGAATCACTAAAGTCCCGCCGCCACGATTAATAATATCCTCCATTTTTTTCCAATGGTAATGCATGGGGGTAATTTGCCCTTCTTTTACCATCATAATTTTCTCTGCATAAGGCTTATTGTTAGTTGCAGACTGATTACGAATGGTGAATAACGTTAAACCAAATTTGGCAAAATCATTCAAATTAAAATCTGTCACATCCCAGCCTAAACGTGCATCAAGAACTTCTTGTTGTGTACTAAGATTTGCTTGTTGCCAATCTTGCAAGCTGTAATCAGCAAATATGGGTAGATGGAAACAATAGCGCTGCATTAGCGCCTTTGCTTCCTCAATCACTTGATTAATTTCAGAACGTTTCATGCTCCCCTCCCCCCTTCAATAAGGTCTAAAGTGCGGTCGATTTTGCAAAAGTTTTGCTTATTTCTCCAACGGCCATAACCAAGCGGCACCGCGCACACCACTTGAATCACCATGTAACGCTTTACGAATTGGCGTATGGAACTCTTTACCAAAAATGTAATTTGGCATTAATTTTGGTACATTCGTATAAAGCCGATCGATATTACACACCCCACCAGCGAATACAATAACATCAGGATCCAGCATATTGACATAAGCCGATAACGCTTTGGCTAAACGACGTTCGTAAGCCTGAATTGATTGCTCGGCGAGCACATCCCCCTGTTCAGAAAGAGCAACAATCTCATTCCCTTTTAAACGCTGACCAGAACGACGTTCATAGTCATCGCATAATCCCGTACCAGAAACAAATTGCTCAACACAACCATAATGCCCACAATAGCATTGATTATGACGTGCGACTTCTCGTTCTTCTTCATCCATCCAAGGTAACTGGTTGTGCCCCCATTCACCACCAATACCGTTACCTCCATTATGAGGTTTACCATTAATCGCAATACCTGAACCAGAACCCGTACCTAAAATCAACGCGAGTACCACTTCATATCCGGCTCCTGCACCATCAGTGGCTTCAGATACGGTCATACAGTTTGCATCATTGGCAATACGTACTTCTCGACTTAATACACGACACAAATCTTTATCTAACGCTTGCCCATTTAGCCAAACCGAATTGGCATTTTTCACTTTATGGCTAAAAGGTGAAATCGTTCCTGGAATACCAATACCCACCGTACCCATTTGTCCTGTAGCTTGTTCTGCATCATCAACTAGTCCTTTAATTGCTGCCAATGTTTCTTCATATGAACCTCTTGGTGTTGGCACACGTTTTCTAAACAATTCCTTTCCATCATTAGAAAGTGCAATCACTTCAATTTTTGTCCCACCTAAATCAATGCCAATACGCATAGCCACCTCATAATGTTAATTTTGTGAATTGATGAATATTATTTCAGAACGAAATTATATATACTTTAGAAATTCTTTGTGTCATAAATGAGTCCAGCCATGCAACAAAATACGTCTATTCTTGTTATTGATGATGATGTTCAAATTTGTGAACTGCTTACCGATATTTTCGAAGAGCATGGTTATGCTGTTGTCAGTGCACAAACAGGCAAACAAGCATTAAGTTTGCTGCAATCTGGCGCCCATTTTTCTCTTATTTTTCTGGATTTAATTCTGCCTGACGTGAATGGTTTAGTCCTATTACAAAGTTTAAAAACAATGACGTCAGCACCTGTCATCATGTTAAGTGGGCTAGACTCTGAATCTGATATTGTGGTAGGTTTAGAAATGGGTGCCGATGACTACATTCCAAAACCATTTTATCCTCGTGTAGTAGTTGCAAGAGCAAAAGTAGTTTTACGCCGCCATCAACCACAACCTTTTATTGCAAGTAATATCCACCAAGGACTCACCTTTAATCACTGGATCCTTGATACTGAAAATCATAAACTTTATACCCCACAAAAACAGGAAGTAGAACTAACTCAAGGTGAATATACCTTGCTATATGCACTAATTGCTAATGCACAAAAAGTCCTTTCTCGCCAAAAGTTACTCGAACTCACTCACAGTGAAAGCTTAGAAATTTTCGATCGCACTATCGATGTTTTAATTATGCGCTTACGTAAAAAAATCGAACCTAATCCCAAAGCGCCTACTTATATTCAAACTGTACGTGGTACTGGTTATTTATTTTCTGCTGCTGTTGAACGCTGTTAATTTATCTAATTAACTAGAATTCTACCACTTTTAATATAAAATCAATAAGTAAAGCACCTTTCCTCTTAGCGACAACTCATTGTTATAGACTAAATGGAAGGATTTCACCTTCCATTATATTTCGAATTACCTCGATAACGTCTATCTCTCAAATAAAACTCAATTTTTTCATATAATTCCCCCCTTTCTGAAAAAAGAAAGAGGGGGAAATTCAATTACTTAACAGTCCAACCTTTGTAATCTTTGATGTTATCACGAGTAATTAAATGTACTGGGATTAACACAGGATCTTTCGGGGCTGGTTTGCCTTGTAAAATATCATAACCAATTTTCACTGCTTCTGCCGCCATTACTTGTGGATCCTGAGCTGGCGTACCGCGGAATAAACTGTCTGATAATTTCAATGCTTCTTCACCATCTGGCGAACCATCCACACCCATAATGAAGAATTCACTACGTTGCGCCTGTTTTGCAGCTAAATCTGCACCAATCGCAGTTGGATCATTAATGGCAAATACCGCATCAATTTTCGGATGTGCAATTAATAATGAGGTCATCACTTCTAAACCACCTTCACGACTACCTTTTGCATTTTGGTTATGTGATAACACTTTGATATCACTATGTTTTGCAAATACATCTTGGCAACCTTGTACACGATCTTGTACTGCAGATACTGGTGGTCCATTAATAATGACGACATTCCCTTTACCATTTAATTTTTCAACGATAGTCTGGCAAGCAATTTCTCCTGCTTGGTAGTTATTTGAAGTCACTGTTGCATTCGCACCATCAGCCGCGACGTCAACCGCGACTACTACGATACCCACATCACGTGCACGCTGTACTGCGGGTCCAATTCCTTTAGAATCTGCCGCATTAAGAATAATCATATCCGCTTTTGCCGCAATGAAGTTATCAATTTGTGCAACTTGTTGACCTAAATCATAACCACTTGATACAGAAACAACGTTCACTTTATCACCTGCTAATTCTTTGGCTTTTAATTCAGCTCCTTTCGCAATTTGCACGAAGAAGGGATTAGCCAAATCGCCCACTGTAACACCGATAGATTTTAATTCTTTTGCTTGCGCAAAAGGTGCGACTGCTAACATTAAAGATACTGCTAAAGTTTTTAATTTCATTACAATTTCTCCTATAAAGTGGATATTAAGCTGAACGAGTACGGTATTTATCGATTAATACAGCAACGATGATTACCCCACCTTTAATAACGAGTTGCCAGAAATAAGACACGCCCATTAACGTCATACCATTATTTAAGGTGGCAATAATCAACGCACCGATGAGCGTACCTGTAATTGTACCGATACCGCCCACAAAACTTGTGCCGCCTAAAATAACAGCTGCAATTGCATCAAGTTCATAACCAACACCAAGGTTACCATTAGCACTGTATAAACGTGATGCACTCATTACGCCACCAAGCCCAGATAACAAACCACTGGTTGCGTAAACAAAAATTAATACTAAAGACACTTTAATACCCGTTAAGCGAGCAGCTTGTAAGTTACCGCCCACGGCATAAATATGCGTACCCAATGTAGTACGACGCAAAATAAACCAACATACTGCAATAACAGCAAAGGCAATAATCACTAACCAAGGAATGGAGCCAAGATAACCATTACCGATCCAGCTAAATGAAATTTTTGAGTTAATCACTGTGGTGCCATCTGCGACTAGATATGCAGCGCCACGCAGAGCAGTATAAGTTCCTAGTGTCACAATAAAAGGAGGTAGCCCAGCGTAAGCAACGAGCAAACCATTAAATACGCCCATACCAAGACCAGCAAGCAAGGCAAGTGGTACAGCAAATTCAGCTAAAGCTGGGTTAAGTGAAGTCACTAAACCAATTACAGCGGTTACGCCAAGAATAGAACCAACAGAAAGATCGATCCCTCCAGTTAAAATAACAAATGTCATCCCTGCCGCTAATACAATATTAATTGACGCTTGCCGTGTAATATTCAACATATTGGCTTCGGTCATAAAATTTGGTGCGACAAAAGAGAAAATAATGACGATTAAAATTAAAATCGGCAAAATCCCCATTGCTTGCATTGCATCCGCAATTGCAATCTTTTTAAAACCTGCTTTGGCTGGTTGTGCTGTTCCCATTTTTACCTCTCCTCAATTTTTAATTCTTTTTAATCTGATTCTATGATTCTGCACCACAAGCAAATGCCATAATGCGTTCTTGATTGATTTCATCGCCTGTTAACTCACCTACCGTATAGCCTTCGCGCATAACATATACACGGTCGCTCATACCCACAATTTCTGGCAACTCACTAGAAATCATCAAAATTGCGACACCTTGTTTTGCCATGTCAATCATCATGCGATAAATTTCACTTTTTGCGCCGACATCAACACCACGGGTTGGCTCATCCATAATAAACAATTTCGGCTGAATTGCCGCCCAACGAGAAAGCAACACTTTTTGCTGGTTTCCCCCAGATAAACCACTTACATTGACATTCGCACTTGGCACCCGCATTTTTAATCCTTCAATCGCTTCTTGCGTGGCTTGTTTACCTTTTGCTTGATTAATCACTAACATCGTAGCATCACGCTCAATGGTCGCCATCGTGACATTCTTCAAAATATTTAAATCAAGAAACAAACCTTCTTCTTTACGATTTTCAGGTAACAAAGCGACATGGTGTGCAATAGCATCACGCGGCGAGTGGAAACTGATTTCACCACCACTTAAATAAATTTTACCGTGAGTTGCTTGTTTTACCCCAAATAATAAATGTGCCAGCTCAGAACGTCCCGCCCCCACTAAACCAGACAAACCAATAATTTCTCCAGCCCTTACTACTAAGGAAGCATCTTTGACTTTATTACCATCAGACAAGTGTTCGACACGTAACACTTCTTCACCAGCAGGGACAGTTTCTTTATTAAATAAATCCGTCAGTGGACGCCCTACCATCATCTGTACCAACGTCGCCGAATCTAAGTTATCGCGGGTCAATGAACCTACATATTTCCCATCGCGCAATACACTAACACGATCTGCTAATTCATAAATTTCTGCCATTCGATGACTGATATAAATAATCGCCATCCCCTCATCACGTAATTTTTTCACTAATTCAAATAAACGCTCAGTTTCACGTGAAGAAAGCGCTGCAGTTGGCTCATCCATTACTAAAATACGACTATTACGATGCAATGCACGTGCAATTTCGACTTGTTGTTGCTCGGCAATGGTTAACGAAGAAACTTTTTGTGTTGCAGAAAATTGTGCGCCTAATCGATCCAATACTTCTTGTGACTCTTCAGCCATGGTTTTACGATCTAAACCAAACAGATTTTTAATTTCACGTCCAAGAAAAATATTTTCAGCGACAGTTAAATTAGGGGAAAGGTGAATTTCTTGATAAATTAACGTAATCCCTGCTTTAATTGCATCCTTAGGTGAAGAAATAGAAAAATGCTCACCATCAATGAGAATCTCACCAGCAGACGAAGTATAAGCGCCAGCAAGAATTTTCATCAGTGTACTTTTACCTGCTCCATTCTCTCCCATCAATGCATGAATTTCACCACGATAAATAGACAAATCCACATTTTGTAAGGCATAAAAAGTACCAAATCGTTTGGCAATGCCTTTCATTTCCAGTAGAGGGCGAACAGGCGAATCAGAACTAACTTGTGCCATCTTCATAAATCCCTTTTCAAATTAAACATAGTTTGCATTTAAGCACAGCAATATGAATGAAAAATGTTGAATCTCATTCATAATTGTCATAATTCTCAGTTTTTCTCAATTTTGCGAAAGGGATCACGAAATTCGCACAAAAACGACCGCACTTTACTCCAATATTAATGCAACATAACACTGCTCAAACTTTAGTTAAAAGATGAATTATTTACTCTTTGTTAAAACAGAATCAATATTTCGTCTATTTATCTATTTATTAGAAAATATATAATGCCCTCATATGTTGAACAGAGAGGGAATAAAAGAATGAAAACGGTATATCACGCAGCAAACAGTCGTGGCAACGCAGATCACGGTTGGTTAAAAAGCAGACACACTTTTAGCTTTGCGCATTATTATGATCCAACTCGAGTTCATTTTGGCGCGTTACGAGTCATCAACGATGATTTTGTTGAAGGTGGTATGGGCTTTGGTACTCATCCTCACGATAATATGGAGATTATTTCTATTCCATTGAGTGGTGATTTAGCACATAAAGACAGTATGGGCAATGGAAGTGTGATCCGTCATGGCGATATTCAAGTCATGTCTGCTGGGACAGGCATTACGCACAGTGAAATGAACCCTAACCCAGATAAGCCTGTGCAATTTTTACAAATTTGGGTCTTTCCAAATAAACGTGATGTGGAACCACGCTACCAACAAATTACGATTGCAAACACACAAAAACCAAATGATTTCCAACAAATCTTATCGCCTAATCCAGAAGATGAGGGGGTTTGGATTCATCAAGATGCTTGGTTTTCACTTGCAAAATTTGATAAAGGTGTCACTAAAAATTACGTATTACACAACGCTAGCAATGGTGTGTACGCTTTTGTGATAAAAGGGAATGCGAATATTGGTGGTATTGAGTTAAACCAACGTGATGGTTTAGGGCTATGGGATACAGACAGTATTGATATCATTGCCACAAGCGATGCAGAAGTTTTGCTGATGGAAGTACCAATGGCGGTCGAATAATTCCCTATCACAAGTAAAAAAACCTGAGGCAATCCTCAGGTTTTTTTATGCCAAAATGAATTAGCACTAATTTTAGTTCAAAATAACAAATTTTATTATAAACATTCACTTTGATCTACATCAAAAACACTATTTATATACATCTAATGAGGTATAGCAAGCTATTGCCTAGTTTATGTAAATTGAGCAAAAAATAAATCTGAGTAAATTACTCAATTATTAATAACAAGGAAGAAAAAATGTTAGATCAACAAACTCGTGACATTATCAAAGCGACAATTCCTGTTTTAGAACAACATGGCACAACCATTACTAAAACCTTTTATCACAATATGTTTAGTGCCCATCCTGAGCTATTAAACGTCTTTAATAAAACTAACCAAACACAAGGTCGCCAACCAATGGCGCTCGCCAGTACTGTTTTAGCTGCCGCAAAACATATTGATAATCTGGCTGCAATTTTGCCTAATGTGATGCAAATCGGGCATAAGCACCGAGCGCTAGAAATTAAAGCAGAACATTATCCCATTGTTGGTGAAAATTTACTTAAAGCGATTAAAGAAGTATTAGGTGAGGCTGCCACACCCGCAATTATTGATGCTTGGGCAAAAGCTTATGGGGTGATTGCAGATGTCTTTATTCAAGTTGAGCAAACAATGTATGATGCTGCGGCATGGGAAGGTTATAAGCCTTTTAAAGTCGTAGCTAAACGTGCTGTTTCTGATCAAATCACAGAATTTACTGTACAAGCTGATTTCCCACTACCAATAGTCAAAGCAGGGCAATATATTACTGTACGCGTACAACCTGAAGGTGAAACCAATACAGCATGGCGCCATTATTCGCTCTGTTCAACGGACACTAATAATGGTTTAAAATTTGCCGTAAAACGTGAAGGTGTAGGTGAACAAAAAGGCTTAGTTTCACATTATTTACATGATCATGTACAAGTGGGTGATAAATTAGATTTTACCGCCCCAGCTGGAGATTTCTTATTAGCACAAAGCGATAAACCACTTGTTTTAATTAGTGGTGGCGTTGGTATTACCCCATTATTAGCTATGTTAGAACAACAAGTGAATACGAATGATCAACGTAAAATTCATTGGATTCATTCTTGCCGTAACCGCGAAAACCATGCTTTCAAAGCAGAAGTTGACACTTTAATTAACAAAGCAAGGCATGCTCAAAATCATGTAATTTATACTGCACAACAAGCGCGTATTGATGCAAACTTCATTGCTAAACATATTCCACAAGGTGCTGACGTATATGTTTGTGGCACCATTAGTTTTATGGAAAGTATGATTGATTTATTAAAACAACAAGGTTGGCATGAGAATGATATCCACTTTGAGCCGTTTGGACCAAAAATGAGTGTTGTCACTGTTTAACCACATTCCCTCGACCTACTTTAATGTTAAGTAGGTCGTTTCTTAGCATAAAAAACACAATTCAATTCATATTTATCATTTTTTTTCCACCATTTATGCTTAAAATAGTGACTATCTAACTCAAGTGCGGTCTACATAATGAAAAACTGGAAAAACACTTTTTTTACTAAGTCTTACAGTGTACGCTTTCGTTTAATGCTCTTTTTGATCACAGCTATTTTTTTGATCGTTGTGATCAGTATGACTGCGATCATTGGCTTAAACAGCACCTATAATTCTTTATCTAACTTACGTGATCGTTCACTTACCCAAATGTTTTCCTCTATGACATTAGGTGTAAAAACAGCACAAATCTCCACTTATGCCAAGCGCCTTACCCAAACAACACGCGCCTTAGAGTATCAAGAGGAATCCAAAGCGTTGACTTTGCATGCACAACAGCTACAAACTCTGCTTGCTCAAGCAAAACAATCAACTTCAGAGCAGGATCAGCGTTTCGCCCACATCGTACATCACATTGATTTATTAAGTAAAAGCGTACAAGAATTATTACTGCAAACTCACAAACGTCATGTACTGCATACCAATATCATTAGTGAATTAAATCAAGGTTTACTTTATATCCAGCATATCAAAAGATTAGAAAAACGGACCGCACTTACCAGTGAGTTGTCACCCAATTTTATGTTACAGCTGGCTCGCGTAGAAAAATTAATCGAAGATGCCACCAAAAGCAGTTTTTCCACCAGCGTCTTTCTCAGTATTCAATCTAACTTTTTGTTCTTTCCATCAGTCGAAGACTTCACAGATATCCATGTTGAATTTAACAAGCTCAAACAGCTTTTTCCAACCATGATTCAAAATGCGGAAACATTGGCACAAATTAATCTACGTATTCAATTTTTGACTTTTCAAATTGATGCGCTAGTACAACAAATTAATCAACAATACACTCAACTTGCTAAAGAAAAAGTAGACAGCGTTAATGTTGATTCTGAACAAATTCAACAACTCTTATCTACCTTCTCACTATCTATTTTACTGTTTTCTTTATTCACTATTTTACTCATCATTATTCTTGGTCAATACATTTATTCCTTGATTGGTAAACGTCTTTATTCAATTACAGACGCGTTAAAACGCTTATCGCAAGGTGATAAAAATGTCACTGTACCACAGCAGCAAACTCAAGATGAAATTGGTGATTTAGCGCGTACTTTTGATATCTTTCATCAAAATGTAATTACGTTGGAACAAACGGATTCTTTGCTCAAAGAAAAAAGCGAATTATTAGAACAAACTTTTTTAGCTATGCGCGATGGTTTAGCCATTTTTGATGGCCAACTTAATTTAGTTTCTTATAATGTCCAATTCAAAAGCCTGCTCCAAGATTGTTTCAATCAACATGAGCAACTGAGTATTCACTCACTCGTTGACTACTTCAACGCACAACAAGCGAAAGTGGTTGGTAGCGAGCAAGCTATTAATTTAGCGCTGTTGAAAAAAATTCGCCAAGCGCAAGATTTACTGGAAATTGAATACCAACAACAAATTTTGGAATGGCGTGTGAGTCCATTAAAAGATGGTTTAGTCACCTTTCTTATTGACCGTACTCAACGTAAAAAATTAGAAAATGAAATTGCACATAGCCAAAAAATGCGTGCTATTGGTCACTTAACGGGTGGTATTGCTCATGACTTTAATAACTTTTTAGCAGTCATTATTGGCAACCTTGATTTAATCGATCCTGATACTCTAAACGAGCGCCAAGCTAAGCGTCTACAACGCGCCTTGAAAGCTGCCGAAAACAGCGCGACTCTCACGCAACGTTTATTAGCTTATGCCAGAAAACAACCGCTGCATCCAACTACGTTAGATATCAATCAGCTTGTTCTAGAGTTTAATGATCTAATCAAACACACGATTCCACCAACAATTAAAGTGCGGTTAGATTTAGCCGAAAATTTACCACAAGTCTATATTGATAAAAATCAACTTGAAACCGCACTGGTCAATTTAATTGTCAATGCAAAAGATGCATTAAATAACGAAGGTAACATCATTATTCGTACAACACAACTCAATGTACAACGCACACATCGCCAAGAACATATGGTGCAATTATCCATTATTGATGATGGTTGTGGCATGGATGAACAAACACAGAAACATGTCTTTGAGCCTTTTTTTACCACTAAACAAAATGGACGTGGCAGTGGTTTGGGCTTATCTATGGTATATGGCTTTATTCGCCAATCAAAAGGCCGTGTGACGATTGACTCTCGCTTAAATAAAGGCACTACAATTCACTTACAATTGCCAATTATGAAACAGACTCAAACACAAACGCGAGTCACACAACAAGACTGTGCAACTTGTGATATCCAATATCAGATTTTAGTGGTAGAAGATAAAGCCAGCTTACGCGAAACATTGGCAGAGCAACTGCATACCATGGGCTATCAAGTCATGTTGTGTGAATCTGGTGAACAAGCAATTGAATTACTCAGCCAAGGGCGAACCATTGACTATTTACTTTCTGATATTATGTTATCTGGCAAACTCACTGGCACAGATGTAGCAAAATGGGTAGTCGCTCATTTACCGCAGGTCAAAATTCTCTTAATGACTGGGCATACTGAGCAATTAGAAAAAGCGGAACAATTCCCGGTTTTAGTCAAACCCTTTAAACAATTAGAATTACAACAGAAACTGAACGCTCTTTAACACTCAATAAAAAATCCACCATAACCGTTACTACAAACAACGAATTAAGGTGGATTTTTTTAAAAGCGCAATTAACCTTTTTTCCAACCCTGCATGTATAGCATTTCTAATGCGACAGTAGCGCCCGCTAATGCCGTAATATCGGATTGATCATAAGCAGGTGAAACCTCCACCAAATCCATCCCTACGATATTCACCTCTTTTAATGCACGTAAAAGCTTTAACACTTTATCGGTGCTTAAACCACCACAAACTGGTGTCCCCGTTCCCGGCGCATAAGCAGGATCTAAACAATCAATATCAAAGGTCAAATACACTGGCAACTCGCCAACCACCGCTTTAATTTTTGCGACGATTTGCTCAACACTCTCCTCATTAACTTGCGGTGCGGAAAGCACAGTAAATGGCAAAGTGCGGTCAAATTCTGTACGAATTCCAATTTGTACAGAATGAGCAGGATCAATTAAACCTTCTTTTGACGCATGGTAGAACATCGTACCATGATCGTAATTACTGCCATTTTCATAGGTATCGGTGTGTGCATCAAAGTGAATCATCGCTAACTGACCAAAATGTTTGGCATGTGCACGTAACAATGGCAAGGTAATAAAATGATCCCCACCTAAGGTTAAACAACGTTTACCTGCTTTAAGTAATGCGGTTGTATGTGCCTCTAATTCTTCAACAAAATTCTGGTTATCGCCAAACGAATAAACTAAATCACCACAATCCACAATATTTAAGCGTTCACGCACATCAAAATCCCAAGGAAAACGACAATGTTCCCAAGCGAGATTAACTGAAGCACGGCGAATAGCTTCCGCACCAAAACGTGTACCTGCACGACCAGAAACAGAGGCATCAAAAGGGACGCCAGTAATTACCCATTCTGCTTCTGTTTCTGTTGGATTGAAATTAACAGGCAAACGTAAAAAACCAAAATTATTGGAAACTAATGAAATATCTTCTTTATTGTGTAACGTATTGTACATAGTTGTTCCTATTAACTAACAAAGCACTATCAAAACTTGTAAAAAAGTGACCGCACTTTTGTCACCAATCACTCTTCTTCTAAATAAGTATAACCATTCAAACCTGCTTCAAGTTCTTTTAAGAACTGAATCGCTTCTGAAGCAGGTAAATTGGAATGTTCAATTTGCTCACGATAACGAGCCAGTAGCTTCTTGGGATCAAGATACACATACTGCAACATATCTGCTACCGTATTACCTTCATCATAATCCACAATGTTGACCTGGTTATTTTCTTCAACTAAAACATCAATCGTACTCGTGTCACCAAACAAATTATGCATATTACCCAAAATTTCTTGATAAGCACCGACCATGAAGAAGCCAACAAGCGGTGGATTATCTTCCTCATAATGTGGCATTGGCATTGTCGTTGTAATACCATCACCATCAATATAATGGTCAATTGAACCATCTGAATCACAAGTAATATCCAGCAATACTGCTCGACGGCTCACAGGCTGATTCAAATTTGAAATGGGGCATACGGGAAATAATTGATCAATGCCCCAAGCATCAGGTAGTGATTGAAATAAAGAAAAATTGACATACAGTTTATCTGCGAAACGCTCTTGTAACTCATCAATAATTGTACGGTGTGAACGATGTTTTTCATTAAATAATTGCCCTACTTCGTGACAAATATTTAAATATAGCTGTTCTGCCCAAGCGCGTTGCGCTAAATTCAATAAACCCACATTGTACTGATTATGTACATCAGATAAATCAAATTGACTTTCATGAATCCAGCTACGTAATGAACGCTTTTCACGTGATGATTGAATATCTACCCAAGTTTCCCACATACTATGCAGTACACTTGGTGCTTCTTTTTCTGGTGCATTTAATGGTTCAGGCTTATAGCGCTCAATCCCAATGACATTAGAAACTAATACCGCATGATGTGCTGTCACACCACGACCTGATTCGGTAATAATCGTTGGATGTGGTAAACCATGTTCACGACAAGCCTGACCAATTCCCCATACCACCGTATCCGCATATTCATTTAAACCATAATTCACTGAGCAATCCGATTGTGTACGATTACCTTCATAATCCACACCCAAACCACCGCCGACATCAAAACATTGGATATTCACACCTAATTTATGTAATTCCACATAAAAACGTGCACTTTCACGGACACCTGTCGCTACATCACGAATATTGCCAAGTTGTGAACCCAAATGAAAATGTAAAAGTTGTAAACAATCTAAACAAGCATGCGCCTTTAACATTTCCACCAGCGTCAACATTTGTGATGCAGATAAGCCAAATTTTGATTTTTCACCGCCTGAAGATTGCCATTTGCCCGATCCTTGCGAAGCTAAACGGGCACGCACGCCTAAACGTGGTTTTACCTTTAACTTTGCAGCCTCTTCTAGCACTAATTGGATTTCAGATAACTTCTCAATCACTAAATAGACTTTATGACCTAACTTCTCACCCATTAAAGCAAAACGAATATATTCACGGTCCTTATAACCATTACATACAATCACAGTTTGTGTTATTCCTGCATGCGCTAATACTGCCATCAATTCTGCTTTAGAGCCTGCCTCTAGACCTAATGGCTGTGCTGAGTTAATTAGTGACTCAACAACACGGCGATGTTGATTTACTTTAATAGGATAAACAAGAAAATAATTACCTTCATAACCAAAATCTTCACGTGCACGTTTAAATGCCTGATTAATCGAACGTAAGCGATGTTGGATAATTTGTGGGAAACAAAATAGGGTTGGTAAATGTGCGCCTTGTTCCTGTTGAGCTTTCTTGGCTAGCGCGGCTAAAGAAATACGATTTTGTGGTTTATCTGGATCTGGGCAAACAAAAATATCACCATTTTCATCCACGTTATAATAACGCATACCCCAATAATTGATATTACACACTTCACGCACAGTATTTTCAGCGAATGTTAACGAAGTGGTATCAGACTTTAAAATGACTTGTTCCAATGTCTTAGTTTACCTCTTAATAAGTGTTACAAAATAATTGCAAAATCAGACCGCACTTTGCTTGTTGTTATTGTTTATTACCTAAGCAAAAAACAGTGCTAGCATAAAACAAAACACACAAAAGCAATAGCCCTCTGCTATAAAAAAATGGCGAATATATTGTTATTCGCCATTTCTTCTTATGTATTTCACTAACGATATTTATCGAGAAAACGATAGTAATTCGTACCAATAAATAATGCAGCTTGCTTAATGAATTTCCCGCCATGTACTGTCGGGACTTTTAATTTCTCAAAAACACGTAAACGCTCATCATTACCTAAAATTGCCTCAGCAACAATACGCCCAGCTAACCCCGTTAAAGCAACACCATGCCCTGAATAGCCTTGCGCAAAATAAATATTCGGTGCGATACGTCCAAAATGTGGATTAGAATTTAACGTCATATCAATCGGACCGCCCCAACCATAGTCTATTTTGACATCTTCTAATTGTGGAAAGACATGTAGCATATTACAGCGCATGACTGTTGTCATATCTAATCCTGGACTGGAATCACTCCCAAACAACAAACGATTATCTGCACTCAAACGATAATAATCTAAAAAATAGTTATTATCACACACAGACATACGATTACGAATCAAACTGTCTGCCATCGCATCAGTTAATGGCTCAGTGGCAATAATGAAACTTTCAACAGGTAAAATTTTACTAGCAATGCCACGGTGCATTGTTTTAGGTAGCACACTAATATAAGCATTCGTTGCCAACACAACATCTTTTGCAATAACTGAACTTTGATCCGTACTGACTTTGACTTTAGATTTACCTACCCGTAAATCCATGGCTGGCGAATGCTCATAAATTTCAACCCCTAAATCTAAACAGGCTTGCGCGAGTCCTAAACAATAATTCAGTGGATGTAAATGCCCTGAATTTGGATCAAACAATGCTCCTGTATAAATGTCACTGCCTAAATTCTGTGCTAACTTCGCCTTGTCCCATAACGTCATTGATTGATAATTAAAATATTCACGACAAGCTTGCTCAATCGCAACCAGATCCTCCATACGGCGCTGATTAAGTGCCAACGTAGCATAACCACGCTGCCAATCACATTGAATAGCATACTTAGTGATACGTTCATCAATAATATCTAATGCTTCAAGTGACATTTGCCAGAGTTGATTTGCCGTATCAAAGCCAACTGCATCAATATAAGCACTGATATCTTCTTCAAAACCATTAATCGCTTGCCCGCCATTTCGCCCCGAAGCACCAAATCCTACACGCGCACCCTCTAACACAATCACTTTTTTGCCCTGTTCTGCTAACTCAAGGGCGGCAGATAAACCAAAAAACCCCGCCCCAATCACACAAACATCTGCTGATTTACGTTGTGTCAATGTAGGTAAAGTGAAATGAAAATGACGAGTAGCAGCATAATAAGATTGGATATGCTCTTGATGAGAAAATTTCAACATAAAATGACTTGGTAATGAAAATTGCCGGCAGTTTACTCTTACTTAACAAGATGTCAATTTAATTCAATCAGGTTATAAAATTTGCTATACTCGGCGCCAAGTTTTTAAACTTAGTATTCATGCGGATCGACATACTAAAATCCGTTCATTTTTAACCGCACTTTATTGTCTTTGGACTTTGAGGGACTAAAAATTGAAAAGACTTTTTACCAATGTGATCAAATCACTTGCGTTAACCTCTCTCTTATTCTTCACCCATTCTGCTCTTGCTGCCAAAAAACTCTATGTTTACAACTGGACTGACTATATTCCTTCCAGTCTAATTGCAAGCTTTACCAAAGAAACTGGTATCGAAGTCATTTACTCTACTTTTGAAAGCAATGAAGAAATGTATGCTAAGTTAAAATTGCTGTCTAAAAACAACAGCTATGATTTAGTTTTTCCATCAAGTTATTACATTAATAAAATGGTAAAAGATGGCATGCTACAAAAGCTCGAACACACTAAATTAAGCAATTTTCATCACATTCCATCCCATTTATTAAACAAAGAATTTGATCCAAATAACCAATATTCGCTCCCTTATATTTATGGCTTAACGGGTATTGGCATTAACGCTGAAGAAATCGATCCACAAGAAATTACTAGTTGGGCAGATTTATGGAAAGCAGAATATAAAGGAAAAGTGCTGTTAACCGGTGATTCACGTGAAGTCTTTCATATTGCTTTATTATTAAATGGTAAATCGCCAAATACGACTAAAGAAAGTGAAATCAAAGCAGCTTATGAACGCTTAGTAAAACTGATGCCAAATGTTCTTGTCTTTAACTCTGATTCGCCTGAAGTCCCTTATGTGCAAGGTGAAGTTGCTTTAGGTATGATTTGGAATGGTTCAGCGTATTTAGGCAATAAAGAAAATCCAAATATTCAATTCATTTATCCCAAAGAGGGCGCAATTTTCTGGATGGATAACTACGCTATTCCTAAAACAGCACAAAATGTCGAGGGTGCCTATCAATTTATTGATTTCCTCTTACGTCCAGAAAACGCTAAAATCGTAATTGAACGCATGGGTTTTTCAATGCCAAATGAAGGCGTAAAAGCATTACTATCACCTGAAATGGTAAATAATCCAGTATTATTCCCACCAGCTGAAGAAGTACAAAAAGGAATTATGCAAGCTGATGTAGGTAAAGCTGTTGATCTCTATGAAAAATATTGGAATAGACTAAAAACAAATTAATAATGACAAAATTAAAGTGCGGTCAATATATTGAATATTTCGACCGCACTTTGATTAAAAAATATTTCAATTAACTAAACCCCTTTAATAAAGAATCAAAAATATAACTTTCCACCCGACTATAATTATTTTTCTTTAATCGGCATAAAGTGACAATCCAAGGAATAGGATCTTTAATTCGTCGACAGACAAAATCATGAGAAGGATATTGTTCTACAATAGGTAAAGGCAAAATCGTTAATAAATCTTTATTAATTTTTGCTGAATTTAGCAAAAAGTCCCAAGAACTTGATTCTAATATAATATTAGGATACACATTATGTAATTCAAATGCTGAAATGAGTTGGTGATAAATGAAAAAAGTTTTATCAAAAATTGCTAGTTTTTCATTATGTAAATCTTGCCAAGTTAATATATTTTTCTGAGTAAGATGATGCTCTGGTGACAGGAAAACAGCCAATTCAGAATGAATTAACTCAAAAGAATCAATAATATTTTTTGAAATATGTTCTGGGTATAATAACGCAGCAAAATCAATATTACCCAATAATAATTCATTTCTTAGTACGTAAGCCCCTTGCTCCTTAATTGTAAAATTAATATCTGGGTTATTTAAAATTAATTTAGGCATTATTTTAGAAAAGACAACAGATAAGACTAGAGGTGGGATTCCGATGGTAATATTACCAGTAATTTGTTTTGCTGTTTTATGGAGATTTTTATTCATTTCATTATATTTATTAATAATCTCTTTAGCATCATTATAATAATTTTCACCAGCATAAGTTAGACCAATAATTTTTCCTTTAGCGCGTTTAAATAATTGTACTGATTCTCTTTGTTCAAATTCATTAATCATCATACTTAAAGCCGGTTGTGAAATATATAAGGTTTGTGAGGTTCGGCTTAAATTAAAATCATTATCTACAATAGAGATAAAGTAACGTAGATGTCTAATATCCATAAAGATTTCCCCTTCTGATTCCATTAGGCAAATTAAGCTTAAAAGTATCCACTTCAATAGTCAACTCAAACTATAAAATAAATTTATATAAGATTAAAAAAACAATATTTCCTACATAGAATATTTCTTGCTATCTTTTTGAATAAATAAACCACATCAAATTACATAAAATTAATATTTTTAACAAAAAATTAATAATTGGCGCGTATTTATAAAGCTAAATTTTAATATTTACTAAAGTAATTAAACATCTTTATAGACATGTTTAATCAGGGTTTCTTTGTCTAATATAAATTTATTTTATTAAAATATATGGAGAACTACTATGTCTAAAGTAATACCTATTACTGATGTACAAAGTCATTTATCTGATGGAATGACGATTTTATTTGGGGGGTTTATGGGGGTAGGCACCCCAACTCGCCTAGTCCAAGCCATTTTAGACTCTGGAGTAAAAGACTTAACCATTATTGGCAATGATACTGCTTTCGTTGATACTGGTGTAGGTCCATTAATTGCCAACAAACGTGTCAAAAAAGTCGTTGCATCTCATATTGGTACGAATACAGAAACAGGTCGGCAAATGATTTCTGGCGAACTTGAAGTTGAACTCGTACCACAAGGAACACTGATTGAACGGATTCGTGCAGGAGGCGCAGGCTTAGGCGGTATATTAACACCAACAGGTGTAGGAACCGTCGTTGAAGAAGGTAAACAAACGATTGAATTAGACGATAAAAAATACCTTCTTGAAAAACCAATCAAAGCAGATATTGCAATTATCGGAGCGCATATATCAGATAAAAAAGGCAATTTAACTTACCAATTAACCACTCGTAATTTCAATCCTATCATTGCATTCTCAGCAGAAAAAACATTCGTTGAACCAACACAAATTGTCGAAGTAGGTCAAATTCAACCAGACCATGTTATCACCCCTGCTGCACTTATTGATTACATTATTCTTCCAGAGGAACACTAAGATGAACGCAAAAGAACTGATTGCTCGCCGAGTCGCTTTAGAATTACGTGATGGTGATGTTGTAAATTTAGGCATCGGCTTACCGACCCAAGTTGTAAACTACTTACCTGAAGGTATCGATATTACCTTACAGTCTGAAAATGGATTTTTAGGTTTAGGACCTGTGACGGAAGCTGATCCTAATTTAGTTAATGCTGGAGGTCAGCCTTGTGGCATGCTCTCTGGCGCAGCGATGTTTGATAGTGCAACATCATTTGCATTAATTCGTGGTGGTCATGTTGATGCTTGCGTGCTTGGTGGCTTACAAGTAGATGAAGAAGCGAATTTAGCAAACTGGATGGTGCCCGGAAAAATGGTGCCAGGCATGGGTGGAGCGATGGATCTCGTGACTGGTGCTCGTAAAGTTATTATTGCAATGGAACACTGTGCCAAGGATGGCTCCTCCAAAGTGTTAAAACGTTGCACATTACCTCTCACAGCAATACATGCAGTACATATGTTAGTCACTGAATTAGCAGTATTCGAATTTATTGATGGAAAATTGCACTTAACCGAAATTGCAGAAGGCTATGACGTAGATGCTGTTCGGGCAAAAACTGAAGCGGAATTTGTTGTTTCGCCATTTATCAAAGTTATGCCGCTAGCACAATAAGGAGATTGTATGATTAGCACTATTTCCAGAGGAATGACGAAGTTTGTCAGCCGTTACTTACCAGATCCACTTATCTTCGCATTACTACTGACGCTAATCACCTTTTTTGTCGCGTTGGGTCTTACAGACTCAACGCCTGTACAAATGGTGAAATATTGGGGTGATGGTTTCTGGAATCTACTCGGATTTGGTATGCAAATGGCATTAATTGTTGTCACAGGTCATGCACTAGCTAGTTCACCACCAATAAAAACTATATTGCGTAACATCGCATCACTTGCTAAAACACCAACACAGGGGGTTATGCTGGTTACCTTCTTCAGTGCATTGGCTTGTGTTATTAACTGGGGTTTTGGTTTAGTAGTTGGTGCGATGTTCGCACGTGAAGTTGCGCGTAGAGTCAAAGGATCTGACTATCCTCTATTAATTGCTTGTGCTTATATTGGTTTTATGTCTTGGGGAGGTGGTTTATCTGGTTCAATGCCATTATTAGCCGCAACACCAGGAAATCCAGTTGAACACATTGCAGGACTTATTCCAATTCAAAATACATTATTAACGGGTTTCAATATCTTCATCACACTGGGACTCGTCATCTTCTTACCATTCCTGACTAAAATGATGGTGCCTAAGCCAAATGAAGTTGTTATGGTTGATCCAGATCTTTTAAAAGAAGAAGCTGATTACCAAAAAACCCTTTCGAAAGATGCACCGCCCTCTGAAAAATTGGAAGAAAGCCGTATATTAAGTTGGGTTATTGGCGTATTTGGTATTGGTTACTTAGTCATATACTTCATGGATAAAGGCTTCAATATCACGATCAATACCGTCAATCTCATCTTCTTAGTCGCAGGGGTACTACTACACAAAACACCAATGGCTTATATGCGTGCAGTCAAAGCCGCAGCAGGTAGCACCGCAGGTATTTTGGTCCAATTCCCATTCTATGCAGGTATCCAGTTAATGATGGAACATTCTGGATTAGGTGGATTAATCACAGAATTCTTTATCAACGTTTCTACTAAAGAAACTTTCCCATTAATGACGTTCTTCAGCTCTGCATTTATCAACTTTGCTGTGCCCTCAGGTGGTGGTCACTGGGTAATTCAAGGTCCTTATGTACTTGCAGCAGCACAAGCATTGGATGCGGACTTAGGAAAATCAGTGATGGCAATCGCTTATGGAGAACAATGGATGAATATGGCACAACCTTTCTGGGCATTACCAGCACTTGCCATTGCTGGACTAGGTGTGAGAGATATTATGGGCTACTGTATGACTGCGCTCATTTTCTCAAGTGTGATATTTATTATTGGATTAACAGTATTTTAAAACAAAGGAGAGGTTATGAAAAATGTCGTTATAGCAAGTGCAGTACGCACACCAATTGGTAATTTTAATGGAAGTCTATCAAATGTCAGTGCGGTGGAATTAGGAACTATTGCCATTAAGGCAGCAATTGAAAAATCAGGGATTGATATCGCTGCTGTTGACGAAGTCATCATGGGTCAAGTGTTACAAGCCGGACAAAAACAAAACCCTGCTCGCCAAGCCTTATTGCACAGCGGAATTTCACAAGATGTGACTGCTTACACTGTGAATAAGGTCTGTGGTTCAGGCTTAAAAACAGTCGCTCTCGCCGCGCAAGCAATTCGTGCAGGCGATGCTAATATCATCGTCGCAGGTGGTATGGAAAATATGAGCCAAGCCCCTTACTTACTAGATGCTAAAGCACGTTGGGGACATCGTTTAGGCAATGGACAGCTTAATGATGTCATTTTATTAGATGCTTTAGTCTGTGCTGAAAACCATTACCATATGGGAATCACTGCTGAAAATGTCGCCAAAAAATATGGCATTACACGTGAACAACAAGACACAATGGCACTTGAATCACAACGTAGAGCTGTTACCGCAATCGAATCTGGCGCATTTAAAAATGAAATTGTTCCTGTAACTGTTAAAGTGAAACGAAAAGAAATACTTTTTGATACAGATGAATTCCCAAAAAAAGAAACAACATTAGAAGGTTTATCAGCGCTTCGTCCCGCATTTGATAAAGAAGGTACAGTGACTGCAGGGAATGCGTCTGGTATCAATGATGGTGCAGCAGCATTAGTCATTGTTGAAGAAGAAACAGCAAAAGCACTAGGCTTAACTATTTTGGCTCGTATTAAAAGTTATGCAAGTGGTGGAGTTGCACCAGAAATCATGGGAATGGGCCCAGTACCCGCTTCACAAAAAGCTCTTGCTAAAGCAGGCTTGAGCTTAAATGACATTGACTTGGTTGAAGCCAATGAAGCTTTTGCTGCACAATTCCTTGCTGTAGGTAAAGAGCTTGGTTTTGATCCAGAAAAAGTCAATGTTAATGGTGGCGCCATTGCATTAGGTCACCCTGTCGGTGCTAGCGGTGCACGCATTCTGGTCACGCTTATCCATGCACTACATGCAAGGAACAAAACCTTAGGTTTAGCAACACTGTGTATCGGTGGCGGTCAAGGTATTGCGATGGTTATTGAGCGCATATAACTATATCACCCCAATTGCACCTTATGTATTCGCTTGGCAGATAAGGTGCAAAACTCTCATCAAACTCACCGCACTTTTGCGGGTATCACATTCCTATATGGATTCAGGAGTCACTATGTTAAAAAACAAAGTTGCATTAGTTACTGGTGCAGCAAGTGGTATTGGTCTCGCCGTCAGCCAAACGTTAACACAAGAAGGCATTAACGTAGTTATGGTCGATATCAACGAAACTTTACTGCAAAAACAAGCTGAAAAATTACAAGCAACCTATGTTGTTGCGGATTTATCAAAACGCGAATCTTGTAAACTTGCAGTAGATCATGCTGTAAAAACATTTGGCAGTATAGATATTCTAGTCAATGTTGCAGGCATTCAAACCGTTTCCCCAGTTGAAGATTTCCCAGAAGACAGATGGGATTTCATGATTAACCTCATGCTAACAGCACCATTTTTATTAACAAAATACGCTTGGCCATATATGAAAAGAAATCAGTGGGGACGTATCATTAACTTAAATTCTATTCATGGTGTCGTTGCTTCTGAGTTTAAATCTGCTTATGTATCTGCCAAACATGGTTTATCAGGCTTGACTAAAACAACGGCGCTTGAAGGTGGACCGTATGGTATTACTGTGAATTCAATCTGTCCTGCCTATGTAAGAACCCCACTTGTTGACAAACAAATTGCCGATCAAGCCGCTCATCATAATATTTCAGAAACTGATGTCATCAGCAAAATTATGCTACAAAAGGCAGCAGTGAAACGTTTAATTGAGCCTGCTGATATTGGTGAGTTTGTTAAGTTCCTCTGTTCTGATGCCGCAGCATCTATTTCAGGTTCCTGCTTAACCGTCGACGGCGGTTGGACGGCAGGCTAATCAAGCACAACTTTAGCCACAATTGTTGTAAACAATTGTGGCCAAATTACATAGGGGAAAACCATGTTCAGTTTATTAGGAATTTTTATCGGTTTAGTACTACTGATGTTTTTAGCATTTAGAGGCTATTCCATCGTTTGGATTGCGCCTCTTTGTGCAACAGTTGTTGCTTTTACAGGGGATTTAAATGTCTTAGATGCTTACTTAGGCAGCTACATGACAGGCTTAGTTGGATTTGTTAAAGCTTGGTTTCCTGCATTCTTACTCAGTGCCATTTTTGGTAATTTAATGGATGTAACTGGTGGGGCAAAATCAATTGCGATCTGGTTAACTCGAATGCTAGGCGCCAAAAGTGCTATCGCTTCTATTGTATTAGGTTGTGCTTTACTTACTTATGGCGGTGTGAGTTTATTTGTTGTCGTTTTTGCAGTTTATCCATTAGCGCTCGCTGTCTTTAAAGAAGCCAATATTACTCGCCGTCTTATACCAGGTACCATTGCTTGTGGTGCATTTACCTTTACAATGACAGCATTACCCGGCTCTCCACAAATTCAAAACTTAATTCCAACAGCCTACTTCGGTACAAGTGCAATGGCTGCACCAATTATGGGTACAATTGCAGCAGCAATCTTATTCTTTGGTGGTGTAGCTTATTTAGAAATGCGTCGTAGAAAATATGCAAAAAATGGAGAATATTTTATTGAACCATTAGTAGAAAATTCTGCTGACGATAATCAAACAAATCTACCCTCAGCTCTATTAGCCATTCTGCCATTAATCAGTGTCATTGTTGTGCTTAATTTTGTTCCTGAATTAATTGGGCTAAAAAATGGTGATCCTAAAAATATTGTACTTGCCTTACTAGCAGGAATTGCGTTGGTAATTATCTTGAATTTAAACAAACGCGCCACTTTTATTCCAGCAATTGGCAAAGGTACAAATGGTGCTGTAGGTGCCATTATTAATACTGCTGCGGCTGTTGGTTTTGGTAGCGTCGTACGTATCGCACCGGGTTTTGAACATTTAACAGCAATGATCTTAAACGTACCAGGAAGCCCACTTATTTCACTGTCTGTTGCAGTAAACATCTTAGCTGGCGCAACAGGCTCAGCTTCTGGTGGAATGGGAATCGCACTGGAAGCATTAGGTGAAAAATACCTCGCAATTGCTAAACAGGCGAGTATTTCACCAGAAGCATTACACCGTATTGCCTCACTCTCTTCAGGTGGTTTAGATACTATGCCACATAATGGTGCAGTATTAACATTATTAAGTAATACGGGTATGACACACCGCGATTCCTATTTAGAAATCGCGATGACATCATTCATTCTGCCTATTGTTGCAACAATTGTTGTAATTACACTATTCAGCCTGTTTGGTATTTATTAGTCTTCTTAATGCAAAATACCTGTGTTAACGATATTTACACAGGTATCTTCATTAGCTTACGTACAAACTACACATTATATTTTTGACGATACGCCACTAAATCTTCAATAGTCACAACAGGAAAACCAAACTTGTGTGCAAAGTCAACAATTTCAGGTGCGCGTGCCATTGAGCCATCATCATTAGTAATCTCACAAATAACCCCTGCACCTTTATAACCTGCTAAACGCGCTAGATCTACAGAGGCCTCAGTATGACCACGACGACTTAATACTCCTCCTTCTACAGCACGTAATGGAAAAATATGTCCCGGACGACTTAAATCACTTGGTTTTGCGCCATCTGCAACAGCAGCTTTAATTGTCGTCACACGATCTTTAGCTGATACACCTGTTGCAACACCTTTTGCTGCTTCAATAGTCACGGTAAATGCCGTCTTATTAACACTTGTATTATCCTGTACCATGGGTGGTAAATCTAACGCTTGACATAATTGGTCTGTTAAGCAGAGGCAAACAATGCCACTACCATAACGAATCAACATGGTCATTTGCTCAGTATTGATCGTTTCTGCTGGGAAAATTAAATCCCCTTCATTTTCACGATCTTCATCATCTAATACTAAAACGCCATGACCTTGTTTAAAAGCCTCAATAGCAGCAACAACACGCGCTTCTGCGTTACCAAAAGGAGATAAAATTGACTGATTCATAGTAAATTCCTTGAAATATAGAGATATTTAGATACCAGAATCAGGGCTGATGAGAAAAATTATGTGGCTAAGAAAATCTTAAACAAACAAAAAAGACAGGTTTTGATCACAAAACCTGCTTATTCTCTTTCATCCAGACTATACTGTCGGCTTTGGATTTACACCAAATCTGCTGACTTTGTTATTTACATAAATAACAAACGCTCGTGGGCTTATGCTAAGGCACTTACCACCGGTAGGGAGTTTCACCCTGCCCTGAGAATGCGTGCATAGTATAACGCAAACTTAATCTTGAAAAAATGTTTTTATTTGCAACAAGATTACATACAATAGACAAAATTTTCCCTAATATGAGGTCATTATGCTAAATCCTAAAAAAATAGAGCAAGTTATACAACAAATCCAAGATTCATTACCACAAGGAATTAAAGATTTAGGTCAAGATGCAGAAGCAAAACTTAAGCAAACACTACAAGCGCAATTATCAAAATTAGATTTAGTGACTCGTGAAGAATTTGATGTACAAACTCAAGTCCTAATGCGTACTCGTGAAAAGCTTGTTGAACTAGAACAACGTGTCAATGCACTATTAGAACAAAAGGCATTACCTTAACTTGCATTGCACATTGCGGAAATCAAAGTGCGGTCTGTTTTGATAAAATTTCTGAATCATTACAAGGAATAAATTATGTCTTCTTTTGCCTACTTACAGCAAAAACGCAAACAATTAAATTTAAAGGTGAATGATATTTGTCAGCAAGCAAATATTACACGTGCTTACTTTAATCAACTGGTAAGTGGAAAAATAAAAAATCCAAGTGCTACAAAACTGAGTGCGTTACATAAAGTGCTACAAATTACTGAACCAAATAATAAGAAAGTAGGTGTAATTTTCGGCAAATTCTATCCTGTTCATACAGGTCATATTAATATGATCTATGAGGCATTCAGTAAAGTAGACGAAATCCACATTATTGTATGTAGTGATACAGAAAGAGATTTAAAACTGTTCTATGATAGTAAAATGAAACGTATGCCAACAGTGCAAGATCGCTTACGTTGGATGCAACAAATTTTCAAATATCAGAAAAACCAAATTTTTATTCATCATCTGGTTGAAGATGGAATTCCAAGCTATCCAAACGGCTGGGAAGCTTGGGCAGAACAAGTTAAACTGCTTTTCAAAGAAAAAAACTTCACCCCAAGCATTGTCTTTAGTAGCGAAGTACAAGATAAAGCGCCTTATGAAAAATATTTAGGTTTGGAAGTCACATTAGTTGACCCAGAACGCCAATTCTTTAATGTATCCGCTACAAAAATTCGCAACAATCCATTCCACTATTGGAAATTTATTCCTAAAGAAGTACGTCCTTTCTTTGCTAAAACAATTGCAATTTTAGGAGGTGAAAGCAGTGGTAAAACAGTGCTCGTCAATAAACTGGCAACTGTGTTTAATACTACATCAGCTTGGGAATATGGACGTGAATTTGTTTTTGAAAAATTAGGTGGCGATGAACAAGCAATGCAATATTCTGACTATCCACAAATGGCATTAGGTCATCAACGTTACATTGACTACGCCGTACGTCACGCACATAAAGTTGCCATCATTGATACTGATTTTATTACGACTCAAGCCTTTTGTATTCAATATGAAGGCAAAGCACATCCATTTCTAGATTCGATGATCAAAGAATATCCCTTTGATGTCACTATTTTACTCAACAATAATACGAAATGGGTTGATGATGGTTTACGTAGCTTGGGCAATCAAAAACAACGTCAACGTTTCCAATTATTATTAAAAAAATTACTTGATAAATACAATGTACCTTACATTGAAATTGAATCACCAAGTTATTTAGAACGCTATAATCAAGTGAAAAAAATTGTTGAAAAAATTCTAAACGAAGAAGAATTGCCAACACTCACAAGTGAACATGGGATACAATCCATTTTTGAGGAAGACGCATGATTTTATTTGCAGGTGATCCACATGGCAATTTTGATCACCTATATCCTTTTATTCAAACACAACAAAATGTTGCACTTATTATATTAGGCGACTTACAGCTCACCACGCCCGATGAACTCAAGAAATTATCACAATATTGTGATCTTTGGTTCATCCATGGCAATCATGATAGTAAAACCGTCTCTGCATTCGAGTCAATCTGGGAAAGTAACTGGCAATCACGCAACTTACATGGCAAAGTAGTAGAAATTCAGGGTAAACGTATTGCTGGTTTAGGTGGTGTATTTCGAGGTCAAATTTGGATGCCGCCAAACAAACCGCTCTTTTTTGATCCTATTCATTATTGCCAATATTGTTCACAAGAAAAAATTTGGCGAGGCGGAATTCCGTTACGTCATCGAACGTCTATCTTTCCTTCAGATATCGAAGCATTAGAACAAATGCAAGCTGATATTTTAATTTGCCATGAAGCGCCTAAACCACACCCATCAGGTTTTACAGTGTTAAATGAACTTGCACATAAAATGAATGTACGACATATCTTTCATGGTCATCATCATGAAAATTTTGACTATAGTAATATGATTAATGAGTATAATTACCAAGTTACTAACGTTGGCTTTCGTAGTTTGTGTGATATAAATGGACAATATTTACTGATGGGAATTGATGATCGCTAAAGATCATCAATTTACCTTCCTGTTTCCCGTTCCATTCCAAACAAGAGTACACTGTATCTCATTTGCTTAAAAACAACTTAATTCAAAGAAAGTGCGGTCAACTTTTCGAAAGTTTTACTATATTTCTTCAGTTATTAATCTTACTAGCCCTAACTATATCTATAAAATTAGTAGTCTAATAGTCTAATAGTCTAATAGTCTAATAGTCTAATAGTCTAATAGTCTAACAATAAATAATGACAAGTATAATCCATTGAAACCAGAACAAAAAAGAAAACCCACTAATTAGAATCAGTGGGTTTTATCTAAAAAAATATAAGTTACAAAATCAACTTATCTAAATCATTATTCTGCAGCAGCTTCTTCAGTTGCTACTTCTGGGCGATCAACTAACTCAATATAAGCCATTGGTGCATTATCGCCTGCACGGAAACCACATTTCAAAATACGGGTGTAACCACCTGCACGTTGAGCAAAACGTGGACCTAATTCATTGAATAATTTAGCAACAGTTTCGATGTTGCGTGTACGAGCAAAAGCTAAACGACGATTTGCAACGCTATCTACTTTTGCTAATGTAATTAACGGTTCAACTACACGACGTAATTCTTTCGCTTTTGGCAATGTAGTCTTGATAATTTCGTGACTAACTAAAGAGCTTGCCATATTACGGAACATCGCTTGGCGATGGCTGCTATTACGGTTTAGTTGACGACCACTCTTACGATGGCGCATGACCTTATCCTTCTCAGAAAAATCTTTAACCTATGACCAAACTAGTCTTCAGCAATACTTGCTGGTGGCCAATTCTCAAGGCGCATACCTAGTGATAAGCCGCGCGAAGCAAGAACATCCTTAATTTCAGTAAGAGATTTCTTACCAAGATTAGGCGTTTTTAATAACTCAACTTCAGTACGCTGTACTAAATCACCGATATAGTGAATTGTTTCTGCTTTCAAACAGTTAGCAGAACGAACTGTCAACTCTAAGTCATCAACAGGACGCAACAGAATCGGATCGAATTCTGGTTTTTCTTCCTTAACTTCTGGTTGACGAACATCACGCAAATCAACGAATGCATCTAGTTGCTCTGCTAAAATTGTTGCTGCACGACGAATTGCTTCTTCTGGATCAATAGTGCCATTAGTTTCCAACTCAATCACTAGCTTATCTAAGTCAGTGCGCTGTTCAACACGCGCTGCCTCAACATTATAAGCAATACGATCAACTGGACTATAACATGCATCTACTAATAGACGACCAATTGGTCTTTCTTCATCTTGCGCATGTACTCGGGCTGATGCTGGTACATAGCCTCTACCACGTTGAACACGAATACGCATATTAATTGATGCATTTTCGTCAGTCAAATGACAGATAACATGCTCAGGATTTACGATTTCAACATCTCCATCATGGGTGATGTCTGCTGCAACAACAGGGCCAATTCCAGATTTGTTTAGTGTCAGAAATACATCATCTTTATTCTGAACTTTAACCGCTAGGCCTTTTAAGTTTAGAAGTACTTCAAGAATATCTTCCTGAACACCTTCTTTACTGCTGTATTCGTGCAATACGCCTTCAATTTCTACTTCAGTCACAGCACAACCTGGCATTGAAGATAGAAGAATACGACGCAATGCATTACCTAAAGTGTGGCCGAATCCACGCTCTAACGGTTCTAAGATCACTTTAGCATGAGTTGAGCTAATTTGCTCAATATCAACTAAGCGTGGCTTTAAAAATTCTGTAACAGAACCCTGCATTTTATCCTCTCTTTGCTTCTAAGCTTTAACTATTTATTATTTAGAGTAAAGCTCAACGATCAGATGTTCGTTAATGTCTGCTGATAAATCAGAACGTTCAGGAACACGTTTGAACACACCTTCCATTTTAGCAGTATCAACTTCTAACCAAGTCGGTTTTTCTCTTTGTTCTGCTAACTCTAATGATGCTTTAATACGTGCTTGTTTTTTAGATTTCTCACGAACAGCAACTACATCATTAACTGAAACTTGGAATGATGGGATATTAACAACACGACCATTTACAACAATCGCTTTATGACTCACCAATTGGCGAGCTTCAGCGCGAGTTGCAGCAAAGCCCATGCGATAAACAACGTTATCCAATCTACCTTCCAATAATACCAGTAAGTTTTCACCAGTATTACCTTTTAAGCGGTTTGCTTCTTTATAATAATTACGGAATTGACGTTCTAAGATACCGTAAATACGACGAACTTTTTGTTTTTCACGTAATTGACTACCATAGTCAGATAAACGCGGCTTACGGGCACCGTGTTGACCTGGAGCGGTATCAATTTTACATTTTGATTCAATCGCGCGCACACCTGACTTAAGGAATAAGTCAGTGCCTTCACGACGGCTTAGCTTGAGTTTAGGACCCAAATATCTTGCCATTTTCTTTCTCCAACTATCCTATGACGCCATTAAACACGACGTTTTTTCGGTGGACGACAACCGTTATGAGGAATCGGAGTCACATCAGTAATATTCGTAATACGGAAACCCGCTGCATTTAATGCACGAATAGTAGACTCACGACCAGGACCTGGTCCTTTCACCATAACTTCCAAGTTCTTTAAGCCGAATTCTTTTACAACTTCAGCGCAACGTTCAGCCGCAACTTGTGCAGCAAACGGGGTAGATTTACGAGAACCACGGAAACCTGAACCACCAGCAGTAGCCCATGCTAGAGCGTTGCCTTGACGGTCAGTAATGGTAACGATTGTATTATTGAAAGATGCGTGAATATGCGCTACGCCATCTACAACTTGTTTTTTTACACGTTTACGTGCACGAACTGGTGTTTTAGCCATTTTACCTTACCCCGACTTATTTCTTGATCGGCTTACGAGGACCCTTACGGGTACGCGCATTAGTTTTAGTACGTTGACCACGTACCGGTAAACCACGACGATGACGTAAACCACGATAACAACCTAAGTCTAATAGACGTTTGATGTTTAGTGTTACTTCACGACGTAAGTCACCTTCAACGGTAAATTTACCAACTTCGTCACGCAGTTTATCAATCTGCTCTTCAGACAATTCGCTGATCTTAACATCTTCAGCAATACCCGTTGCTGCACAAATAGCTTGAGCACGAGTTTTACCAATACCATAAATTGCAGTTAAAGCGATTACAGTGTGTTTATGATCAGGAATGTTAATGCCTGCAATACGGGCCACTATGCACTCCTATTATTTAACTAAGTTGACACTTTGATCTTGAAAAGCCCGTTTTCAGGATACTCAAACAAAGTGTCAAGGACATAAATGAGCTGAGCAGTATAACTGCTCAACTGGTTCTTTGCAAGAAAAAATATCAATTAACCTTGACGTTGTTTATGTTTAGGGTCGCTACAAAGGACACGAACAACACCTTCACGTTTAACAATTTTACAGTTACGACATAATTTCTTAACGGAAGCACGAACTTTCATTGCTTATCCCTTTTATTTAATGGACAAATTATTGTCCGAAACCTTTAAGGTTTGCTTTCTTCAACGCAGATTCATATTTAGTTGACATTAAATGACTTTGAACCTGAGCGATGAAATCCATAATCACCACTACAACAATCAGTAAAGAAGTACCACCAAAATAAAACTGTACATTCCAAGCTGATGTCATAACGTAAGGAACTAAACACACAAATGTGATATATAGACCGCCAATTAATGTTAAGCGTGTCATAATTTTATCAATATAACGTGATGTTTGTTCACCTGGTCTAATTCCTGGTATAAATGCACCAGATTTTTTCAAATTATCCGCTGTATCACGAGGATTATATTGCATTGCAGTATAGAAAAAACTAAAGAAGATAATTGCTACAGCATAAACAAGCAAATATAAAGGCTGACCAGGATGTAGTAACATAGATAATTTAGTTAACCACTCCAAGCTAGAACCTTCACCCAACCATTGCACTAATGTAGCAGGGAATAAAATAATACTTGATGCAAAAATTGCTGGAATTACACCTGCCATATTAACTTTTAATGGTAAGTGAGTTGAATGACCACCAAGAATCTGACGACCTTGCTGGCGCTTAGCATATTCAACCTTAATTCTTCTTTGTCCTCTCTCAACAAAGACAACAAAATATGTAACTGCAAAGACAATAACTGCGATCAATAAGAGAACTAATAGATGCATTTGACCTTGGCGAGTTTGCTCAATAGTTTGACCAATCGCTGATGGTAAACCTGCAACAATACCTGCAAAAATAATTAGAGAAATACCATTACCAATACCACGTTCTGTAATTTGCTCACCAAGCCACATTAAGAACATTGTTCCTGTAACAAGGCTGATTACTGCAGTAAAATAAAAACTAAAGCCTAAATTAGGTACTAGTCCAGGTAACATATTTGGAAGACCGGTTGAAATACCAACAGCCTGCAAAGTTGCAAGTACTAAAGTTGAATAACGAGTGTACTTACTAATTTTACGGCGCCCAGCTTCGCCCTCTTTTTTCAATTCTGCAAGTGCAGGATGAACCGTCGTTAATAGTTGAATGATAATCGATGCCGAAATATAAGGCATGATACCTAACGCAAAAATTGACGCACGACTCAACGCACCACCAGAGAACATGTTAAACATATCAATGATGGTGCCTTTTTGTTGTTCAATTAATTGAGCTAACACGGCCGCATCAATACCAGGAACCGGAATGAAAGAACCAATACGGAAAACGATAAGTGCACCTAACACAAATAATAATCTGCTTTTAAGTTCACCTGTACCGCTTTGAGTACTTCTACTTTGATAACCTGGTTGCTTAGCCATTTATTTATTATTCCTCAACTGAACCGCCAGCAGCTTCAATTGCTGCTTTAGCACCTTTAGTTACACGTAAACCGCGAACAACCACAGCACCTTTTACTTCACCTGCTAAAATGACTTTAGCAAATTGAATATCTTTAGTAAGTACATTAGCTGCTTTTAAAGATTCTAAGGTAACTACGCCACCTTCAACTTTAGTTAATTCATTCAAACGAACTTCAGCTGTTACAGCTGACTTCATTGAAGTAAAACCAAATTTTGGTAAACGACGATATAAAGGCATTTGACCACCCTCGAAACCGCGACGAACACCACCGCCAGTACGAGATTTTTGACCTTTGTGACCACGACCACCTGTTTTACCTAAACCAGAACCAATACCGCGACCTAAACGTTTAGCACTATGCTTTGCACCTTCAGCTGGTGATAGAGTATTTAAACGCATTCTCTTACTCCTCCACTTTAACCATGTATGAAACTTGGTTAATCATACCACGTACCGCTGGAGTATCGATTAACTCAACAGTATGATGCATATGGCGAAGACCAAGACCACGCAGTGTAGCTTTATGCTTCGGTAAACGAGCGATAGAACTACGTACTTGAGTTACTTTAATAGTTTTAGCCATTATCAATTACCCCAAGATTTCATCAACGGTTTTGCCACGTTTTGCAGCAACCATTTCTGGTGATTTCATATTTGCAAGTGCATCAATAGTTGCACGAACAACGTTAATTGGGTTAGTTGAACCGTATGCTTTAGAAAGAACGTTACGTACACCTGCAACTTCTAATACTGCACGCATTGCACCGCCCGCGATAATACCTGTACCTTCGCTAGCTGGTTGCATAAATACACGAGAACCAGTATGAGAACCTTTAATTGGATGCTGTAATGTGCCTTCATTTAAAGCTACATTGATCATATTGCGACGTGCTTTTTCCATCGCTTTTTGGATCGCTGCCGGAACTTCGCGCGCTTTACCATAACCAAAACCAACGCGACCATTACCATCGCCTACTACAGTTAATGCAGTAAAGCTCATGATACGACCACCTTTAACTGTTTTTGATACACGGTTTACCGCGATTAGCTTCTCTTGCAGTTCACCAGCTTGTTTTTCGATGTTTGCCATCTGAAATTACCTCTATTAGAACTGTAGACCAGCTTCACGGGCAGCGTCCGCTAAAGTTTGGACACGACCATGATATTTAAAACCAGAACGATCAAAAGCAACGTCTTTGACGCCTTTCGCTAATGCTCTTTCTGCAACAACTTTACCTACTACTGCTGCTGCATCTTTATTTCCGGTATATTTCACTTGCTCACTAATTACTTTTTCAACAGTTGAAGCAGCGGCAAGAACTTCTGAACCGTTCGGTGCAATTACTTGTGCATAAATATGACGTGGAGTACGGTGAATAACTAAACGTGTTACACCTTGCTCTTTCATCATATGACGTGCACGCGTTGCACGACGGATACGAGCTGATTTCTTATCCATAGTGTTACCTTAATTATTTTTTCTTAGCCTCTTTGATACGTACCACTTCATCAGCGTAACGTACCCCTTTACCTTTATAAGGCTCAGGACGGCGATAAGCACGAATATCTGCAGCAACTTGGCCGATTAATTGCTTGTCTGCACCTTTCAACACAATTTCAGTTTGAGATGGACATTCCGCTGTAATACCTGCTGGTAAAACGTGCTCAATAGGGTGAGAGAAACCTAAACTTAAAGCAACTGCATTGCCTTTAATTTGTGCTCTATAACCAACACCCACCAATTGTAACTTCTTAGTGAAGCCTTCAGTAACACCGATAACCATTGCATTAACTAATGCACGCACAGTACCTGCCTGAGCATCAGCTCCAACGATACCTTCACGTGGAGAGAAGGTTAATTCGTTATTATCTTGTTTAACTTCAACTGCGTCATGAATGGTACGAGATAACTCGCCATTTTTTCCTTTAACTGTTAATAGCTGACCGTCGAGTTTTACCTCAACACCGGCAGGAATACTAACAGGTGCTTTTGCAACACGAGACATTTTCCTACCTCTCTATTAAGCTACGTAACAGATAATCTCACCGCCTAAACCCGCTTGGCGAGCTGCACGGTCAGTCATCACACCTTTAGATGTAGAAACAACTGCAACGCCTAAACCACCCATTACCTTTGGTAATTCATCTTTACGCTTATAAATACGTAGACCTGGGCGACTAACACGTTGAATACTTTCTACAACTGGTTTGCCTTGGAAATATTTTAAAGTAATTTCCAATTCTGGTTTAACACCATCTAAAACTTTAACGCTTTCGATATAACCTTCTTCAGCTAATACATTGGCAATTGCCACTTTTAGCTTGGATGAAGGCATACTAATCGCAACTTTGTTCGCAGCCTGACCGTTACGAATACGAGTCAACATATCTGCGATTGGATCTTGCATACTCATGTATTTTTACTCCGATTCCAAAATAAAGTGGTAAATTACCAACTCGCTTTCTTAAGGCCTGGGATCTCACCGCGCATTGCAGCTTCACGCACCTTAATACGGCTTAAACCAAACTTACGAAGAACACCGTGAGGACGTCCTGTTTGGCGGCAACGGTTACGCTGACGACTTGGGCTAGAATCACGTGGTAAAGTTTGTAACTTTAATACCGCATTCCAACGATCTTCGTCAGAGGCATTTACATCAGAAATGATCTGTTTCAATTCCATACGTTTAGCATAGAATTTTTCAGCTAGTTTTACACGTTTTACGTCACGTGCTTTCATTGATTGTTTAGCCATAATAACCTGCCTTATTTACGGAATGGAAAATTAAAGGCAGCAAGTAGCGCTTGACCTTCTTCATCACTTTTCGCTGTAGTAGTAATAGTAATATCTAAACCACGTACACGATCCACTTTATCATAATCGATTTCAGGGAAGATGATTTGCTCACGCACACCCATGCTGTAGTTACCACGACCATCAAATGATTTCGCGCTTAAACCGCGGAAGTCACGAATACGTGGAACAGCAATTGTAATTAAACGTTCAAAGAACTCCCACATACGCTCACCACGTAGTGTTACTTTACAACCGATTGGATATCCCTGACGGATTTTAAAGCCTGCAACAGATTTGCGTGCTTTTGTAATCAAAGGTTTCTGACCGCTAATCGCTGCTAAATCTGCTACTGCATTATCTAGCAACTTCTTATCGGTCAATGCTTCACCCACACCCATATTTAGGGTTATCTTTTCGATTCGTGGGACTTGCATGACAGATTTGTAGTTGAATTTTTCTTTCAATTCGTTCACTACTTGATCTCTGTAGTAATCATGCAGTTTCGCCATCGCATTACTCCAGTTTGTTAAATAATTTCATTGTTAGACTTGAAGAAACGTACTTTTTTACCATCTTCAAATCTAAAACCTACACGGTCTGCTTTGTTTGTTTTTGGGTTAAAGATCGCTACATTTGATGCATCAATTGGAGCTTCTTTCTTCACTAAACCACCTTCTTTTCCTAATGCAGGAACTGGTTTTTCATGTTTAGTAATAATGTTTACACCTTCAACAATCACTTTACCGTTTGGTAACACTTGAGTTACCTTACCACGCTTACCTTTGCTTTTACCAGCAAGCACGATTACTTCATCGTTTTGACGAATTTTTGCAGCCATTTGTCACTTCTCCTTACAGTACTTCTGGCGCCAAAGAGATAATCTTCATAAACTTCTCAGAACGAAGTTCACGAGTCACCGGTCCAAAAATACGAGTACCGATTGGTTGCTCTGTGTTATTGTTTAAAATTACACATGCATTACCATCGAAGCGAATGACTGATCCATCTGGGCGACGAACACCCTTCTTGGTGCGCACAACAACTGCTTTTAATACATCACCTTTTTTAACTTTACCGCGTGGAATTGCTTCTTTCACAGTAATTTTGATGATATCACCAATAGCAGCGTAACGACGGTGCGATCCACCTAGAACCTTGATACACATTACACTGCGAGCGCCTGAGTTATCAGCAACGTCCAGCATAGTCTGTTCTTGGATCATCTTAGTACTCCGCTAAAATTAATAAAACCCTTTCGGGACGAGCCTATTTACCTAATGTAAATAGGATGCGGATTGTAGCACAATTCATCAAAGAAAAACAAGATACTTTTCTCGTTTCTTGTCAAGTAAAATTTATAAAAATAGATTGCAATTTATAAGCTATTAATAGCCACCAAACTAATAAAAACTACTTTTTAAAAATGAGACATAGTAAACAAGTAGTTTACGTAAATATGTAAGTAGTTTTGTATAAAATTTAGCTCAAGCTTCTTTTTTATTCTTCGTATTCACCATTGCTTAGTTTGTTATAGTAGGATTGTAGATAGTGTAAAAAGTGCGGTCGATTTTCTGTCTGTTTTGTTACAAAAAAGCCAAGAAAAAAATCTTCCTGGCTTATATTTTCGATTCAGTTCAAAACAAACCACTAGTTTCTATTTTTCTGAGCGCTCATAGGCTGGATGCTTTGGTCCAACAAGTAAACCGCCATTTTTACCTCTATAAACAAGATTACTCATGGCTGGAGAGGCAACTTGATACCCCTTATCTTTAGTTGTATCAATGATTTGAGTCACAGCTGCTTTAATTAAAGCAGCTAGAAGACCATCATTACTATTGCTTGACCCTTGTGTATAAGATCCCATCCCTTCCCAAAGCGTTTGACCTGTTTTTAAATCGACTAATTTACCCTCCAAGGAAACTGTAGTCACACTATCAATTAATTTGTAACTCGTACCATATTCATTCACATTGATATAAAAAATACTATCTGCACCAAAAATCTCATGCATTTTTTTCAATTGGGCGCTGCGAATTAAATTACCATCAGTTAATCCATTTTGTTTAAACACTTCATCAACTAAAGCAACAGGGTAAACATAATAACCACGTTCAGCTAATGGATAGGTTGCACGAGCTAATACACTGGTATCAGCCTTTACATCCACTGAATTATTGACAGGCATTACCATCAAAATTGATTTTGGTTTACTCTGTTTAAACGCAGTATAATCATAAGATGCGACTTTCTCATTTGCACAACCTGTTAATAGGATAAAACTCGCAAGAAGAATTATTAATTTTTTCATTTTACTTATCCCTATTTCTTACGTTGTAAATACTGCATAAAAGTCGCACTTTCTGGATACAAACGTTGCTCCTCTTGGAAAGCAACACTTGCATCTGCTTGTTTACCTTGCTTTAGTAAAGCTAATCCTAAATGCCCATAAACCCCTGGCGCTACAGGTTTATTCTTTTCTTTTGCTTGTGCAATAATCTGATTTAATGCTTCTTCTTGCTTTGCAAAGTCCCCTTCCTCATTGTAATGGCTGTATACAACATCAGAATAGTTACCCCAGTAATACAAATCATGCTTTTTAGGTGAAGAACAGGCAGCTAAAAATACAGTGCTTAAAATTACAGTGACAAAATAAATCTTTTTCATCATTATTCCTTAGTTAACAGGGGACCAACGACCTGCTTCAATACCATTAACCAAGTTATTTACAGCTTCACGGATCGCTAAATCAAGCACTTTGCCATTTAAAGTTGCATCATAACCGGCTGTGCCACCAAAACCGAGTACTTCACGGTTAGATAAATTATACTCTCCCGCACCTTGTACTGAATAAACTACTTCTGAAGTGACTACATTTACTACATTTAAAGTCACTTTTGCATATGCAATTTGTTCTTTACCACGCCCTAAAATACCAAATAGCTGATGATCACCGACTGTTTTACGACCAAATTCAGTCACATCACCCGTAACTACATAAGCAGCCCCTTTTAATTTTTGTCTCTGCCCCTTAATTTTTGCTTCAGAAGCAATTTCACTCATATTAGTGCGATCTACAACAGAAAAACGTCCTGTTTGTTGTAAATGGGAAATCAAAATTGTTTTAGATTGGTTACTTAACTGATCTGGACCATTTGAAAAAACACCATTTTGGAAACTTGATTTATTATCAAATTTACCTACTGAAATGACTGATTTTACGCCTTGATAAGTACTTGCTGTTGCAGCAGCCTGTGTTGAAGTTGGTGCAACGACACGAGAACCCTCGTTTGCACAGCCAGTAAGCCCTAACGCAGCAATACACAATGTTGTTAGTACTAATTTTTTCATAATAACTCCTTGTTGATAAAGATAAGAGTGACCGTTTATCATCGCACTATAATGAAAGCAACCTCTAGAACATCTAGTTGCAGTAAAAGTGCGGTCTAATTTTTACAACTTTTTATAAAAGCAAACACACTATTATTCCTAAGTTTTGAATATGAAAAAGATTATTCATTTTTTCTTAGCGCTATTTTCTGGAAACGAATTAAAATGCTAAGAATAACCTAGGTAGGCTTAGAATTTTATCTAAAAAAAGACCGCACTTTTATAAGTACGGCCTTTTTCGATTAATTACAATAATTAAATTACTGCTTTTTCAACAACGCGAACTAAAGTCCAAGATTTAGTTTTCGAGATAGGGCGGCATTCACGCACTTCTACTACATCACCAACTTGAGCTTCATTGTTCTCGTCATGCACGTGTAACTTTGTTGTGCGACGGATAAACTTACCATAAAGTGGGTGTTTAACCTTGCGTTCAATTGCAACAACGAACGATTTGTCCATTTTGTCACTTACAACTTTACCTTGCACGCTACGAATTTTATCAGTCATTACTCACCCGCCTTTTCGGTTAGTACAGTTTTTACTTGCGCAATGCTACGACGCACTTGTTTTAACTGATGGGTTTGTTGAAGCTGACCGGTGGCTGCTTGCATACGCAATTTGAATTGCTCACCTAAAAGGTTCACTAACTCAGCATTCAGCTCTTCAACATTTTTGTTACGTAGTTCTTGAGCTTTCATTACATCACCGTCTTAGTTACGAAAGTGGTCTTAATTGGCAATTTAGCAGCTGCTAATGCAAATGCATTTCTTGCGATCTCTTCAGACACACCATCCATTTCATATAGTACTTTACCCGGTTGGATCAAGGCTACCCAGTACTCAACGTTACCTTTACCTTTACCCATACGGACTTCTAATGGTTTCTCAGTAATTGGTTTATCTGGGAATACACGGATCCAGATTTTACCTTGACGTTTAACTGCACGAGTCATCGCACGACGTGCTGCCTCAATTTGGCGAGCTGTTAAACGACCACGACCAACTGCTTTCAAACCGAAGGTACCGAAGCTTACTTCTGTACCTGCTGCAATACCACGGTTACGACCTTTGTGGACTTTGCGGAATTTTGTACGTTTTGGTTGCAACATCTAGCGATTCTCCTTACTTACGACCTTTGCCGCGTGGAGCCTTTTTAGGCTTGTCAGCAGGTTGTTGTTCTGGTTGCGCGATTGCAGCCATTCCACCGAGAATTTCACCTTTAAAGATCCATACTTTAATACCGATTACACCGTATGTAGTATGAGCCTCTGCAGTGTTATAGTCGATGTCCGCACGTAGTGTATGTAGAGGCACACGACCTTCACGATACCATTCTGAACGTGCAATTTCTGCACCACCTAAACGACCACTTACTTCAACTTTGATACCTTTAGCACCTAAACGCATTGCGTTTTGTACTGCACGTTTCATCGCACGACGGAACATGACACGGCGTTCTAATTGAGAAGCGATGCTATCTGCAACTAATTTTGCATCTAATTCAGGTTTTTTCACTTCAGCAATGTTGATTTGTGCTGGAACGCCTGCGATAGCCGCAACTGCGTTACGTAATTTTTCAACATCTTCGCCTTTTTTACCGATAACGATACCTGGGCGAGCTGTGTGAATTGTGACACGGATGCTTTTCGCTGGACGCTCAATAGTGATGCGTGAAACGGAAGCATTCGCTAATTCTTTATTTAAGAATTTACGTACTTTGAAATCGCCATCTAAGTTATCGGCGAAATCTTGTGTATTCGCGAACCAAGTAGAGCTCCAAGGCTTAACGATACCTAGGCGAATACCATGTGGATGTACTTTTTGACCCATTGCTATTCCTCTACTTATTAACGATCTGACACAACCACTGTAATGTGGCTAGTACGTTTTAAAATACGATCTGCACGACCTTTAGCACGTGGCATAACACGTTTCATGCTTGGACCTTCATCTACGAAAATCTTCGCTACTTTAAGATCATCGATATCTGCACCGTCATTGTGCTCTGCATTAGCGATTGCTGATTCAAGCACTTTCTTCACTAGAGCCGCAGCTTTTTTATTAGTGTAAGTTAAAATTTCTAATGCTTGAGCAACTTTCTTACCACGAATTAAATCCGCAACTAAGCGAGCTTTTTGCGCTGAAGTGCGAGCGTAACGATGTTTTGCAATAGTTTCCATCTTTTACCCCTTACTTCTTAGCTTTCTTATCCGCAGCGTGACCGCGGTAAGTACGAGTCGGTGCAAATTCACCTAATTTATGACCGATCATTTCATCAGATACATAAACAGGAACGTGCTGACGACCATTATGGACTGCGATGGTCAATCCGATCATTGATGGAATGATCATTGAACGACGGGACCAAGTTTTAATTGGCTTTTTATCCCCGCTTTCCACCGCCTTCTCTACCTTCTTCAACAAGTGTAGGTCAAGGAAAGGACCCTTCTTGAGAGAACGTGGCATGGCTTATCCTCTTTATTAATTAATATTATTTACCACGACGACGTACGATGAATTTATCAGTACGTTTGTTATGGCGAGTTTTCTTACCTTTAGTTTGAACGCCCCAAGGTGTTACTGGGTGTTTACCAAAGTTACGACCTTCACCACCACCGTGTGGGTGATCTACTGGGTTCATTGCTGTACCACGAACTGTTGGACGTACGCCTCTCCAGCGGTTAGCACCTGCTTTACCCAATACGCGAAGCATATGTTCTGAGTTACCAACTTCACCAATGGTTGCTGTACACTCAGCTAATACTTTACGCATTTCGCCTGAACGAAGACGTAATGTAACATAGTTACCTTCACGAGCGATAATTTGTACATAAGCACCAGCAGAACGCGCGATTTGACCGCCTTTACCAGGTTTTAATTCAACATTATGTACAGTTGAACCCACTGGAATATTACGCATTGGTAATGCATTACCAACTTTAATAGGCGCATTTACACCAGCTTGGATCGTATCGCCTGCAGATAAACCTTTAGGTGCTAAGATATAACGACGTTCACCATCTTTATAAAGCACTAAAGCAATATTTGCAGAACGGTTAGGGTCATATTCTAGACGCTCAACAACCGCTGGAATATCTAACTTGTTACGTTTGAAATCGATTAAACGGTAATGTTGTTTATGACCACCACCAATATGGCGAGTAGTAATACGTCCGAAATTATTACGTCCACCGGTTTTAGATTTAGTATCTAAAAGTGGTGCGTAAGGTTTCCCTTTATGTAATTCAGGGTTCACGATTTTAACAACGTGACGACGACCAGCGGAGGTCGGCTTACATTTAACGATAGCCATTATCTTCTACTCCTCCGAATTACTCTGCACCTTCAACGAAGTCAAGTGATTGACCTTCTTGAAGAGTTACATAAGCTTTTTTCCAGTCACTGCGACGTCCCATTCTTGCACCGTGACGTTTAGTTTTACCTTTCACTACAACGGTACGAACAGAATCCACTTTCACTTCAAATAATTGCTCAACAGCATTAGCAATTTCAACTTTATTTGCATCTAAAGCCACTTTGAAAACGATAGTGTTAGACTTCTCAGCGTTATTTGTTGCTTTTTCAGAGACATGTGGTGCTTTTAACACTTTTAGCAAACGTTCTTGTTGAATCATGCTAACATCTCCTCAATTTGTTTCACAGCATCAACAGTGACAACAACTTTATCGAATGCGATTAAGCTGACTGGATCGATACCTTGCACATCACGTACATCGACTTTGTATAAGTTACGTGCGGCTAAGAATAGGTTCTCGTCTAAGCTTGCTGTGATAATTAACACATCTTCAAGTGCTAATTCTTTTAATTTTTGTACTAAAACTTTCGTTTTTGGTGCTTCTACTTCAAATTTCTCAACAACAACTAAACGATCTTGACGAACAAGCTCAGAAAGAATGCTCTTGATTGCACCACGGTACATTTTTTTGTTCACTTTTTGGCTGTGATCTTGTGGTTTCGCTGCGAAAGTCACACCACCTGAACGCCAAATTGGTGATTTGATATCACCCGAACGCGCACGACCTGTACCTTTTTGACGCCAAGGTTTTTTACCTGAACCAGACACTTCAGCACGAGTTTTTTGTGCACGAGAGCCTTGACGAGCACCTGCTGCATAAGCAACAACAACTTGGTGAATCAATGCTTCGTTGAACTCACGTCCGAAGGTAGTTTCAGAAACAGTTAGTGCGTTTGCACCTACAACTTGTAATTCCATCTCTATCTCCTGACTTATGCTTTAACTGCTGGTTTAACGATAACATCACTATTAGTTGCACCAGGAACGGCACCTTTCACTAATAGTAATTTACGCTCAGCATCAACACGAACAACTTCAAGTGATTGAACGGTTACACGCTCAGCCCCTAAGTGTCCAGCCATTTTTTTACCTTTAAACACACGACCTGGTGTTTGGTTTTGACCAATAGAACCAAGTACACGATGTGATAAAGAGTTACCGTGTGTAGCATCTTGAGTACGGAAATTCCAACGTTTTACACCGCCAGCAAAACCTTTACCTTTAGAAGTACCAGTAACATCAACTTTTTTAACATCCGCGAAGATGTCAACATTAATTTCTTGACCTAAAGTGAATTCTTCACCTTCAGTAGTACGAAATTCCCATAAACCGCGACCAGCTTCAACACCTGCTTTCACGAAATGACCAGCTTCTGGCTTAGTTACACGACTTGCTTTTTTAGAGCCAGTGGTAACTTGAATTGCAGAATAGCCATCTGTTTCTACAGTTTTAACTTGAGTCACACGGTTGGCTTCAATTTCGATAACAGTAACTGGAATTGAAACGCCATCTTCATTGAAGATACGAGTCATACCAACTTTACGACCGACTAAACCAATCATTGTAATAACCTCTTAATTAACCTAGGCTAATCTGCACGTCAACGCCGGCAGCTAGATCTAAACGCATTAATGCATCAACAGTTTTTTCTGTTGGCTCAACAATATCAACCAAACGTTTGTGAGTACGAATTTCGTATTGATCACGCGCGTCTTTGTTCACGTGTGGAGAAATCAACACAGTGAAACGCTCTTTACGAGTTGGTAACGGAATTGGACCACGAACTTGTGCACCAGTACGTTTAGCTGTTTCTACGATCTCCGCAGTAGACTGATCGATCAAACGATGATCGAATGCTTTTAAGCGGATACGGATTCTTTGGTTCTGCATTAGACCAGAGCTCCAATCAAAATTTAGCTAATAAAAAACTAACACCAACACTTTTCTTACTTCAAAAAACGAAAAGGGGTGCAAGTTAACCTATTTTAGTTTCCCAATCGGAAACATTTTATGTATTACTTAGTAATACTCGTTTAATAAATGATTACATTAAACGGCTTCTCAGTGAGAAAGCCCGCGAATTTTACTGAAATCGACCGCATTTTGCAAGTCTTTTTCTCAATCATAATGAAGAAAATCCACTTTAAATAGTTTGCAAAGAATATTTTACCCTCATACATCGATGACATGCGCTTATGTTTAAAGTCTATTCAGTTACGCATGATTTCAAGTTATAATTTGTACTTCTTTTCCTCATTTCACCACATTAACTATGTCATCATTGACCAGTTTTAAAGCAAAAGTGCGGTATGTTTTACACAAAAAACTACGCCAAACCCATCGTGTTTCACGTAAAAGTTTAGAGTTTACTTGTTTATTAATTGGTGCCGCATTAGTTGCACTATTTTCATTAGGATTTGCAAAATTTGCCGATCTTGGGCTGGAATGGAATGCCCACTGGTCTGCTCAATATCCAATAGCAGTTTGGGTTGTGCTGCCTTGTGGGTTAGCATTACTCACTTGGTTTACGGCAAAATATACGCCCTATGTGGCAGGTAGTGGTATCCCACAAGTCATTGCCTCAATAAGTTTACCTCATGGTGCTAATAAAAGTCGTCTTATCTCATTTTGGCAAACACTGTGGAAAATCCCACTCACATTTTTAGCCATGTTGATTGGCGCTTCCGTTGGGCGTGAGGGACCTTCTGTCCAAGTTGGTGCTGCCGTTATGTTAGCCTGGGGTAATTTTTGTCGTAAACATGGTGTTGCATTCAATGGACTCAGTGCAAATGAATTAATGGCAACAGGTGCCGCAGGGGGTTTAGCTGCTGCGTTTAATGCGCCACTTGCAGGTGTAATTTTTGCTATTGAAGAACTAGGGCGAGGTGTTTTGTTACGTTGGGAACGCCGTGTACTGTTAGGCGTATTAGCATCAGGTTTTATCTTAGTTGCAATAGAAGGTAATAATCCCTACTTCCCACAGTATCATGGCGAAACTAGCGTACCTTATATGTTTTTATGGGTTGCACTTTGTGGTTCTGTTTGCGGTATACTCGGTGGAGTATTTGCTCGTTTGTTAGCCAAAGGTTTAGCAGGAATATCACCTACGAAAATACGTGGTTGGATTCGTCGTCACCCAATTTATGTTGCTCTTTTTCTAGGCTTGTTACTCGCTACATTAGGCACTTACACACAAGGTAAAAGCTATGGCACAGGCTATGATGTTGTCGCCAATGCATTAGATGGTGCTAAAACACCTGCTGAATTAGGCATGTTAAAGCTACTATCCACTGTAGCAACTTATTGGACTGGTATTGCAGGTGGTATTTTCACACCGGCTTTAACAACAGGTGCGGGAATTGGTGCACAAATCTGGTCATTGACTAGCGGTATAGTGGATCAACGCCTATTAGTTTTACTCTGTATGGCGAGCTTTTTAGCTGGTGCTACGCAATCGCCTGTCACGGCAAGTGTAGTTGTCATGGAAATGACTGGTTGCCAACCCGTGTTATTTTGGTTATTGATTTGTTGTTTAGTTTCGTCCATTATTTCACGCCAATTTCATCCTAAACCTTTTTATCATTTTGCGGCAGCACGTTTCCGCCAACGAATTCAAGAAGAAACCAAAGAAGAACAAAAATGAGCCAAAATCAACCGCACTTTTATCGTGGACGCTTTTCTGTTGCTCCAATGCTTGATTGGACAACACGCCACTGCCGCTATTTTCACCGCCAATTTAGTCGCCATACCTTACTGTATACAGAAATGGTGACAACAGGTGCAATTATTCATGCTAAATATGACCATCTCGAATTTTCTCTCACAGAAAATCCCGTTGCACTACAATTAGGTGGCAGTGATCCAGTCCAATTAGCACAATGTGCAAAAATTGCTGAAACACGAGGCTATCATGAAATCAACTTAAATGTAGGCTGTCCTTCTGATCGCGTTCAAAATGGCATGTTTGGTGCTTGTTTAATGGCAAAAGCCGATTTAGTTGCTGAATGTGTGAATGCGATGCAAGCAGTAGTAGAGATTCCTGTTACAGTAAAAACACGTATTGGCATTGATAATCTTGATAGCTATGAATTTTTATGTGACTTTGTACAAAAAGTACATAAAGCTGGTTGCCAAGAATTAATTATTCATGCACGTAAAGCCTGGTTATCAGGACTAAGTCCAAAAGAAAATCGCGAAATTCCGCCATTAGATTATGAACGGGTTTATCAGCTAAAACGAGATTTTCCTCATTTATTTATGAGCATTAATGGTGGTATTAAAACGATTGAAGAAATACAACAACACTTGCAGCAGATGGATGGGGTGATGGTAGGACGTGAAGCTTATCAAAATCCCAGCTTATTAGGTCATATTGATCAAGCATTATTTGATCCAACCAGCCCAATTGTCACGCCAAGAGAAGCGGTAGAAAAAATGTTTCCTTATATTGAACAACAATTAAGTCAAGGTGTGTATTTAAATCACATTGCCCGCCATATGCTTGGCGCATTTCAACATTGCAAAGGTGCAAGACAATGGCGACGCTATTTAAGTGAAAATGCACATAAAACTGGAGCTGATTTAAAAGTTGTAGAAACTGCTTTAAGCTTTGTGGAAGCCTAGCTTAATCAACGTGCTTCAACAAAAAGTGCGGTGAAAATTTTCAAAAAATCCACCGCACTTTTACTCATCTAGTTAATAGGTTACAGAATATTCTCAAACTCTTCCATGACCCACTTCGGCCAAACACTGGACTGTACTTCCCCAATATGCTTTTTCTGTAGTAGCAACATCACTAAACGAGAACGTCCAATACCACCACCAATGGACAATGGTAAACGTCCATTAATTAAATCTTGGTGCCAATCAAATTGAAGACGATCTTCATTTTTCGTTAAAGCAAGCTGCTTACGTAATGCTGTTTCATCGACACGAATCCCCATAGAGGAAAGCTCAAAAGCACGTTCTAACACAGGGTTCCATACTAGAATATCGCCATTTAAGCCTTTATATTCGCCTTCTGATGGCGTGGTCCAGTCATCATAATCTGGTGCTCGCATATCATGTGGTTTCCCATCTGATAACTTACCACCAATGCCAATTAAGAACACCGCACCATGCTCTTTACAAATCGCATTTTCACGCTCCTTGTCATTCATATTTGGAAAACGTTGCACTAATTCTTCACTGTGTACAAATTTAATTTCTTTGGGTAAAAACTTAGCCAAACCAAATTTTTGACTCACTGCATCTTCTGTTTCTAACATTGCGGCATAAATTGATTTCACCGTTTCTTTTAAATATTCAATATTACGCTGCTGTTCAGAAATTACTTTTTCCCAATCCCACTGATCCACATAAACAGAATGGGTTTGATCTAATGAATCTTCATCTGGACGTAATGCCGTCATATGCACAAATAACCCTTCTCCTTCGGCAAAATTAAAACGCGCAAGAGTATGACGCTTCCATTTGGCTAACGAATGAACCACTTCAAAAGTCGCATCTGTGATCTGTTTCACATTTACTTGTACTGCTTTCTCTGCACCTGAAAGATTATCTTGAATACCATTACCAACTTGACTTAGGATAGGACCTTGAACTTCAACAATACCTAAATGTTCTGCTAATTTTTCTGTGAATGTGTTCTTCGCGAAGCTAATTTCTTGTTGCTGTAAAATAAATGATTTCTTCATTTCCGATACCTTAAAAATAGATCTACATCAAAATTGTTGGATATTATTTAATATTATGGGCATACAACTCAATACATTTTTGCAAAAAAGGGATATAATATAAATCTCATCAAATATAATATGCATTTTTTTAAATAAATTCTAAAAAGGTAGACTATGCACAACATTGATAATCTTGATCAGCAAATTTTACGTGTACTCACTAAAGATGCACGCACACCTTATGCTGAAATGGCAAAAAACTTTGGCGTGAGTCCAGGTACGATTCATGTGCGCGTTGAGAAAATGCGTCAAGCCGGTATTATTGAAGGAACTAAAGTACGTATTAATGAACGAAAATTGGGTTATGATGTTTGCTGTTTCATTGGCATTATTCTGAAAAGTGCAAAAGATTATGAGAAAGTAATAAAAAAATTAGAAGGATTCGACGAAGTTGTCGAAGCTTATTATACTACAGGTAACTACTCTATTTTTATTAAAGTCATGACCCACACTATCGCAGAATTACATTCTGTCTTAGCCACAAAAATTCAGTTAATTGATGAAATCCAATCTACTGAAACCTTAATTTCAATGCAAAATCCCATTTTGCGTGATATTAAACCCTAGCATAATGATAAGGAGAGATTATGTCAGAAGTATTCCATCTAGGTTTAACCAAGGCTATGTTAGAAGGTGCAACATTAGCCATCACCCCTGGTGCACCAGAACGTGTTGAAAAAATTGCCAGTTTATTAGAACGTCCAAAATTTTTAGCTTCAACACGTGAATTCACCTCTTGGCTTGGTTATATCGGAGATAAAGCGGTTGTAGTTTGTTCAACAGGGATTGGTGGTCCTTCAGTGTCTATCGCAGTTGAAGAACTCGCACAATTAGGTGTTCGCACCTTCTTACGTATTGGTACTACAGGGGCAATTCAACCACATATTAATGTGGGTGATATTTTAGTCACAACTGGTGCAGTGCGTTTAGATGGTGCGAGCTTACATTTTGCACCAATGGAGTATCCGGCCGTCGCAAACTTTGAATGTACTACTGCACTTTACAAAGCAGCGATAGAATGTGCCAATCAAAAAGTCTATGTAGGTATTACTGCAGCCTCAGATACATTCTACCCAGGTCAAGAGCGTTACGATACTTATAGCGGTAAAGTTTATCGTCACTTCCAAGGTTCATTACAACAATGGCAAGATCTCAATGTGATGAATTTTGAAATGGAATCTGCTACTTTATTTACTATGTGTTCTGCTTTAGGCTTGCGTGCAGGTATGGTTGCAGGTGCGATTGTAAATCGTACACAGCAAGAAATCCCAAATGAGGAAACAGCAAAAAATGTAGAAAAAAATGCTGTTGAAGTTGTAGTGAAAGCGGCAGCATTACTGGTTTAAAAATCACTATTTCATTGCTAAACGCTTGGTTAAATACCAAGCGTTTTTTTTCATTTTTTATGTCGACAAAATTTAGCAAAAATCGACCGCACTTTGACTAGCTTTTCTTCTTTTTCTATACAATTCAAGCTTTTTTTGGATACTTTATCGCCTTTTGTATGCAAATTCTGTACAATAGTTTTATTTTTTCAATTTCATGAATATGTTGAGAGTTTTTTATGACATCTTCTTTACCAAATATTGGTTTTATTAGCCTCGGTTGCCCTAAAAATTTAGTCGATTCTGAACGCATTCTCACTGAATTGCGTGCAGATGGTTATAACATTATTCCAAGTTATGAAAACGCAGATTTGGTGATTGTCAATACTTGCGGTTTTATCGATAGTGCCGTACAGGAATCGCTTGAAGCGATTGGCGAAGCGTTAGAAGAAAATGGCAAAGTCATTGTGACTGGTTGCCTAGGTGCAAAAGAAGATCGTATCCGTGAAGTCCATCCTAAAGTCTTAGAAGTAACTGGTCCCCACAGTTATGAGGCTGTAATGACACAAGTGCATAAGTATGTGCCGAAACCAGACTACAACCCTTATGTTAATCTTGTACCTAAACAAGGAGTAAAGCTGACCCCAAAACATTATGCCTATTTAAAAATTTCTGAGGGTTGTGATCATCGTTGTACATTTTGCATTATTCCTTCTATGCGTGGCGATTTAGATAGCCGTTCCATTACACAAGTTTTAGATGAAGCGAAACGACTTGTCGATGCTGGCGTAAAAGAAATTTTGATTGTTTCGCAAGACACCTCTGCTTATTCACTCGACCAAAGCAAAGAAAATCAAAATAAAACTGTTTTCTGGAATGGTATGCCAATTAAGAACAACTTAATTAGCCTATGTGAACAGCTTGGCAAATTAGGCGTATGGGTGCGTTTACATTATGTCTATCCTTATCCACATGTTGATCACCTTATTCCACTGATGGCAGAAGGTAAAATTCTGCCTTATTTAGATATTCCACTGCAGCATGCAAGCCCAAAAATCTTAAAGGCGATGAAAAGACCAGGTTCGATTGATCGCACATTAGAACGCATAAAAAAATGGCGCGAGATTTGTCCAGATCTCACGTTACGTTCCACTTTTATTGTGGGTTTCCCAGGTGAAACTGAACAAGATTTCCAATTACTCTTAGACTTCTTAGAACAAGCGCAACTTGATCGCGTGGGCTGTTTTAAATTTAGCCCTGTAGAAGGTGCTGTTGCTACTGATATGCCAGATCAAGTTGCAGAGGAGGTCAAAGAAGAACGCTTCCATCGCTTTATGCAATTACAGCAACAAATTTCAGCACAACGCCTACAACAAAAAGTAGGCAAAATATTAACTGTAATAATCGATGTAATTGATGAAGAAGACATCATTGGACGTTCGATGGCAGACGCGCCAGAAATTGATGGTGTTGTTTATATTGAAAACCCAGAGCAAATGGAGATTAAAGTTGGACAGTTTGTTCAAGTCCAAATTACGCAGGCAGATGAATACGATCTTTACGGTATTTTAACAATTTAATTACATCTTTTCACAACTTTACATAGCAAAGATAGTGATTAATTAATAACCATCGTAAAATTAATAATCAAGTTTACTTTACACATCCTTGTTTCCATAGCTGTACCAAATAGGGATTATAACCACTAGATAAATGAGAATTTTTCTATTCTCAATATATCTAATAGAAATCACAGGTGAAATAAATGAATAAAATCTATCGTACATTATGGAACACGGCTACTCAAAGCTGGATCGTTGTCTCAGAATTAGCAAAATCTGGTGGAAAAAGCGCATCAGCCAAAACAGGACTAGTCAATGGAGTAAGCGGTGTTAGTCTTACTTTGACAACAGTTACTGCATCTTTGTTATTCGTCAGTGGACAGGTTGGAGCTGTGGATATAGTTGGAAATAAATTCACTTTACCAACAAATACTGATGGTAATTATTGTTTTTTTGATAAAGCAACAGAAAGTGTAATTTGTGGTGATGAAAATACCAAGACTGTGGATAAGTTTAATAATAAAACACCTAAATCAGTTGTGATTGGCAAAGGTGCTGTGAATGAAGGCGAGAGTAACGTAGCTGTAGGGGCAACTGCAAAAACAGGAGCGACTACTGCGGCTATAGCTATTGGTAATGCAGCACAAGCTAATAAAGATTATGCGATTGCAGTAGGACATGAAGCTCAAGGCAATGGTAAATGGGATATTTCTATCGGACGTCTTGCTGGACAAAATGCAACCCCAGCGAATAATAGTGAAGGTAGGAATATTGCAATTGGTGATGGAGCACTAAAAGATGGTAAAAATGTTAATAATAATACCGCACTAGGTACCAGTGCTGGTCAAAGATTATCAGGTACACATAATGTGATTATGGGTACTTATGCTAATGCAGATGAGGCCGTTCAATCTGCTTTAGCAGGATCAACAATTACAGAAATAAAAGCAAAACAAACTTCTGACAATAAATACTATATAGAAGCTAGTAATACTGTGGCATTAGGTCATCGAGCATTAGCAACTCAGCTAGCCGCTGTGGCAATAGGACAACAAGCAAAAGCATTAGGTAGTCAAACTATTGCAACAGGTAATGGTGCTAAAGCAAGTGGTTCAGGCTCCGTTGCAACTGGTAGCAATTCCATTTCAACTGGAACTTCCTCAATAGCAATTGGTGGTACTGTAAATTCAGCAGAATCAACTAAAACTATCGCCTCTGATCATTATGCTATCGCGATGGGTAATGGCGCACACGCCACTAAGTCAGATACAGTTGCGGTTGGTAGAAATGCTAAAGCAGCGGGACAAGGAACAATTGCTATTGGTTACAATTCTGGGGTGCTGAAATTATCAACAGAAACAACTGATGCTATCGTTGCAGCGACAGACGCCGTCTTTATCGGTAATAAAGCTGGCTATAAATCAAACAACAATCGTATGCAAGTATCTATTGGTAAAGACTCTGGTGAAGGAATTGTTGGCACAGAAAATATTACTTTTGGTAATGGCGCAGGTAAAAATACCAAAGGTAATACAAATGTCGCTATCTCAAGTCGTGCGGGGCAAAATGTCGAAGGTCACGATAACTTTGCTGCCTTAATTGAAGCTGGGCAAAATATTAAAGGTGTTAACAATATTGCGATTGGTAAACACGCAGGTCGTGGCACAGATGCTAATCAAAAACTAGCAATCAATAATACTATTGCATTAGGTAAATCTGCACTTGCTTCTAAAGATGATGGTATCGCTATTGGTCAAGATTCCAAAACACAAGCAACCAATGCTATTGCTATTGGCCGCAGTACAACTATTAGTGATACAGGTCTAGGCTCTGTCGCAATTGGTGCATATAGTTCTGCAAATGGCGTAAATTCAGCGGCGATTGGTCAAAAAGCTGAAGCCTCAGGTCAAAACTCTTTCGCTGGCGGTCAAGACTCTCATGCAACAGGTAAATCATCAATCGCTATTGGTGATGGCGCGAAAAGCTCTTCTGACTCATCTATTTCTGTAGGGACATATTCTAAAGCCTCAGCTGGCGGTACAACTGCTCTTGGTTATAAAAGTAATGCACAGGGATATCGTAGTTCAGCGTTAGGTTCTGAAGCTTCCGCGACAGCAATCAGTACTAGTTCCGTTGCTGTCGGTGACAAATCTCAAGTTAATGCAGTCAAAGGGGTGGCTATTGGTTATAACGCTCAAGCAATAGGTGGCGAAACAGCCAATATTGCAATTGGTGATAGCGCTAAAGCAGATGCAAGCGGTGCAATTGTGTTAGGTACAAAAGCAGAGGCTTCAAGCTTAACTGGTACGGATGGCAAAAAATATGGTGCATATTCAGCTATCGTTATTGGTACTGAAGCCAAAGCTATTGCACAACAAGCTCAAAATGGCAAATATGAAAATCCGAAAGATGCTATTGCTATTGGTACAAAGGCTGAGGCACATTATGCTAGCGCAATTGCTTTAGGAGCTGGTGCTAAATCTGATACCAAAGCACAAGCAGTATCTATTGGTTATAATTCAAATGCAAAAGGCTATCAAGCCATTGCTTTTGGTTCTGAAGCAAAAACAACTGAAAATGCAGGTAGTTCTATTGCACTTGGGACGAAAGCTCATACCCGTGCGGCTTTTTCATTAGCATTTGGTTCAGAAGCAGAAACAGGCTTTGATGGCGGCAGTTTAACAGACGGTGCAGGGGCTATTGCTTTAGGACAAAAGGCGAAAGCCAAAAAACAAAGCTCAATAGCATTGGGTCAAGATGCTATTGCAGATCATAAAGATGCAGTAGCTCTTGGCAGTGGCTCACAAACAGCCGATGCAATAGCAACAACCCAAGCAACAGTGAATGGTTTTACTTATTCTGGCTTTGCTGGTACTGCGCCTACATCAACGGTAAGTATTGGTAAAGCAGGTGCAGAACGTACAATTACTAATGTTGCAGCAGGTCGTATCACCAAAGATAGCACCGATGCAATTAACGGTAGTCAATTATATTTAGCGCTAAATACACTAGGGCATGTTGGTGATACTTTAGTCACCAATGTATTAGGTGGAGATGCTGCAATTGTTAAAACAGGGGATACTGCTGGTACATTAACAATGTCAAACATTGGTGGTACTGGTAAAGGGACTATCCATGAAGCTATTCAATCCGTCAATAACACAGCAAAAGCCGCTAAAACTGAAGTTGTTCAAGGTAATAACATCGTTGTTACAGAAACCGTAGGAACCGATGGTAATAAAGTATACACTGTTGCCACAGCTAAAGAAGTCAACTTTGATAAAACTACTGTTGGCAGTGTAGTAATTGATAAAAATACTAATGATATTACTGGGTTAGCTAATAAAGAATTAACATCACCAGATTTTGGTACAAAAGGCAGAGCGGCAACTGAAGAGCAGCTAAGTAAGGCAGTAAATCAAGTTACTGGTATTTTAGGTGGAGATGCTAAATTTGAAAATGGTGCTTTAACTATGACAAATATTGGCGATACTGGTGCAACAACAATTCATGATGCGATTAAAAATGTAAATGCTGTCGCTAAAGCAGCGAAAACAACGGTTAAACAAGGCGATAATATTGTAGTAACTGAAGAAGTAGCTAATGACGGCAGCAAAACTTACACGGTTGCAACCAAAAAAGACGTGAAATTCGATAGCGCTGTTGCAGGTGGTACGAAAATCGATAGTAATGGTTTAACTTTCGTCAATGACGATGGCTCTAAAGTTGACAATAGCCCAAGCATCAGTAAAACAGGTATTAATGCGGGTAACCAAAAAGTAGCCAATGTTGCAAATGGGGATGTATCACAAAATAGTAAAGATGCCGTTAATGGTAGCCAATTATTTGCACAGGCTGAAGGTGTGAAAAATATCATTGGTGGCAATACAACCTATGATCCTACAACTGGTACTTATACAAATGCGAATATTGGCGGTACAGGTAAGAACAATATTAGTGATGCAATTAAAGCAAGTCGCAATGAAGTTTCTGCTGGCAAAAACATGACCGTGACGCCAACCCTAGGGGCTAATGGGCAGACGATCTATGAAGTTGCAACAAAAGACAATGTTGAGTTCAAAGAAATTAAAGTCGGTCCAAGTGTCACGATTAATGAATCAGGCTTACAAGCTGGCAATATTAAAGTTGATGCAACAAGTAATAAGATCAGTGGGCTTGCGAAAGGTGACGTTTCTGCAACAAGTACAGATGCAGTAAATGGCAGCCAGTTACATGAACTTAGCCAGAAGATTAATCAACAAGGCAATAACTACAATGCGTTAGATAAGCGTATTAATAATGTAGACAGAAAACTCCGCGCAGGTATTGCTGGTGCGAATGCGGTGGCTGGTCTACCACAAGCTTATATTCCAGGTAAGAGCATGGTTGCTATCGCCACTAGTACCTATAAAGGTGAAAATGCGGTTGCACTAGGTATGTCACGTATTTCTGATAATGGTAAAGTTATCATTAAATTAACAGGTAATACGAATTCTCGCGGTGACTTTGGTGGAAGTATTGGTGCGGGCTACCAATGGTAATGGCTAACTATTGCTAGAAAGTACAATAAATTCGGCTCTATTCGATTGAATAGAGCCGAATTATATTCTAATTGCAATAAAATAAACGCCTGCGGCAAATTATAAAGAGATAAAGGAAGTAGAATGACAATCAATATATTATTTGTATGTTTAGGTAATATCTGCCGCTCTCCAATGGCAGAGTTTGTCATGCGAGATAAAATTAAACGAGTAGGCTTACAAGATGCGATTAAAACCAGTAGTGCAGGAACCTCAGGTTGGCATAGTGGCGAAGATATGCACTGTGGTACCACAGAGATCTTAGATCTACATAAGATTGATAGCACTGGTTTTCGAAGTAAAAAAGTGCGGTCAGAAAATTGGCAATTTTTCGATTATTTACTTGCAATGGATGATCTCAATCTACAGGATCTCGAGATCATGTTTGGCCATCATCCAGAGAAATTATTCAAAATTACTGATCTCTGTCCTGATTTAGGCTATGACCATATCCCTGATCCTTGGTATAGCAAAAATTTTGCGCAAACTTATCAACTTTTAGACCAATGCTGTGATGCACTATTAAACAAAATACGTATCACACATTGTCTTTAAATTTGTGATCTTCAACACATTTATTTTGAGCAAATTTCGATAAGATAATGGGGAGGTAAGTACTTTTTATACTACAACGCTATAAGGAGCGCCTATGTTTCCAGAATTTCGTGATTTGATTTCTAAATTAAAAATTGAAGATGCCCATTTTAGTCGTTTATTTGACAAACATAATGAGTTGGATCAACGGATTAAAAATATTGAATCCCATATTGAACTCGGTACACCGATAGAAGTAGAAAATTTAAAAAAAGAGAAATTGCGTTTGAAAGATGAGCTTTATGCCATATTGAAAAAGCAAAGCTAAACTACTCAAAATTGCTAAAAAAAGAACCGCACTTAATGTGTGGTTCTTTTTTTTTCAGAGTCAAAATTAGTGTTTACATCCACCATTACCACAGCAACCTTCGTGATCATGATGGTGATGTTCATGATGATGGCTGCCACAACCACAACCATGTCCGTCTTCATCACTATCGTGATGGTGTCCACCACAGCAGCCGCCTTCTTGATGAATATGTCCATGCGAAATTTCTTCTAATGTAGCCTCACGAGTTGCCACTACTTCAACAGTAAATAACAATTCTTGACCTGCTAACATGTGATTACCATCTACTACAACATCATTTTCTGCAACTTCAGTAATGACGACAGGTAATGCACCAATATCTGTATCAGCAATAAAACGCATTCCTACGACTAATTCATCTACACCTTGAAATACATCTTTTGGTACACGCTGCACCATATTTTCATTATATTCGCCGTAACCTTCTTCTGGTTTTACACGCACCTCAAATTTATCACCAACTGCTTTGCCTTCTAATGCATTTTCTAAACCAATGACTAAATTATTATGACCCTGTAAATATTCTAAAGGTTGGTTGGTTGGCGCCTCATCAACTAATACACCATCTGCTGTGCGTACTTGATAAGCAATACTCACCACCACATTTTTTGCAACTTTCATTATTACTCCGATTTTTTAACGAATGAATTTGATTATTGTATAAGAAATATGAAGTATTAGAAAGCTAATCATTGATTAATTCAATCTTCGCTTGTACTTGCGCGCGAATCTGAGTTTTCCCCGCTTCAAGTGCCATCTCATCTGCAGCATATGAGACCGCACTTGCACGCATCATTTTATTAGAGTAAGGACGTGGTGATTGAACAAAATGATCTGGCGTAGCAATGTTTAATTCGATGACTTTATAGCCTTTACTCTTTAAACTGGTTTGGATCACTTTCGCTTTTTGCTCAAATTTTTGTAACACCGCTTCTGTCATTTCATTTTCCAATGCAGTCAGTGTATCTGGTGAAATGGAAGCATACAGTTTTTCAATCATTAATTGGTTGTTTAACTCTGAGACCAATTTAGAAAGTGCAACAGAGTCTTTACTTTGTAAAACAAGTTCAGCACGGCTTACCCAACCATTTTGTTTACCATCTTTGCCATAGCGCACTTGTGTATTACGATCTTGTGATTGAATTTGCACAATACTTTGCTTTTTCACTAAAGCAATTGCGGTATTAATACGCTCTGTCACATTTTTATTTAATAAACTAATGTCTTTACCTTCCTCTTGAGTGAACATGACTACTTGCATTAAATCTTGATTTACTTCTCTTTCAACTTCTGCACTAAAAGTCACAATATTACTTGGCTGACTTTCTGCATTCGCAGAAACGGCAAAAGGTAAAGCTAATAATGCTAATGTTAAATGTTTTAATTTCATAAAATATCCTTATTAGAGTTAAAAATAATCATTTATTAGGCAATATCACCCCTAAATAGTTCCAAAATAAAACCGCACTTTTAATAAGTATAAAAGTGCGATCTTAATTTATGAAATTTTGATAGGCTTAGGCGTCATCTTCTTCCTCAAAAAATTCACCATCATCGCCATATTCATCATCACTCGCATTTGGATCTTCAAAATAAGTTCCCCAACCATCATAGAGACCAGCAAACTTTTCTACTAATGGAATTAATTCTTTTTGTTGAGCATCTATAATTTCGGGTTTTAATTCGACTTCACTAATAATATCAAAACAGAAAATAACTTTGCCATTATCCTCTTCAAATTCTTCCGCTTCTGATACTTCATAGCCTGCTTTAAATGCTTCTACTGCTATTTTTTCTAACTTATCAAAGTCATGATGTGCAATATGATGTTCAATAATATAAAGTGCATTTGGATCACTGCCATCATTTAATAAATCAGTAATAATTTCGCGCGTTTCAGCTTGTAATACTTGTAAATCAGTCATAATCAATTTGCCTCTTAGAAATGAATTGGCGTTATTGTAAAAGGAATGGGTAGCTTAAACAAGGTAAGATATTTGGTGGTAAAAATAAAAAATCTTCCACTAAGGGAAGATTTTTTCTCGGTAAATGAAATTATTTTTTTAATAAATCACGGATTTCTGTTAATAACACTTCTTCATTTGAAGGTTTTGGCGGTTCAGCTGGCGTTTCTTCTGCTGGTGTTTCACGTTTTAATTTATTCAATGCCTTAATCATTAGGAAAATGGCGAAAGCAATAATAATGAAGTCAAAGACGTTTTGAATAAATGCACCATAATTTAACGTCACTGCGGGTACATCACCTACCGCTTCTTTTAATACGATACTTAGATCTTTAAAATCAACACCACCAGTTAAAATACCTAATACTGGCATAACAACATCGCCAACTAATGAACTGACAATTTTACCAAAAGCACCGCCAATGATCACACCGACAGCCATATCAACAACATTACCACGCATCGCAAATTCGCGAAACTCTTTAATAAAACTCATAAAAACTCCTCACTAAACTTTACTTTGAATCAACGTGCATTATAGGAGCTTTTCATTTGTTGTACAGTATATTTACTCTACTTTAAATAAAAAATACACTCGGCTGAAATAGCTTTTCAATATCAGATACAAATTTTTTATCGCTTAAATATACAATGACATGATCGTTATCTTCAATCACTAAATTTTTCTTTGCCATAATCACTTCATTACCACGCAAAACGGCACCAATAATTGCCCCTTGAGGTAATTTTAGCTCAGAAATTTTGCGACCAATAACGAGTGATGAGTCTTCTTCACCATGAACAATAATTTCGAGTGCTTCTGCGACACCATGTCGTAATGACGCAACATTGACAGTATCTCCTTTACGTACATGGCTTAATAACGCTGAAATTGTTGCCTGTTGTGGTGAAACTGCAATATCAATAGTACCACCTTGAATAAGATTGATATATGCCATACGTTGAATAAGCACCATTGCTTTTTTCGCACCTAAGCGTTTCGCTAATAATGCAGACATAATATTGGCTTCATCATCACTGGTTAATGATAAAAAAACATCAATATTTTCAATCTGCTCTTCAAAGAGGAAAGATTGATCTGATGCATCACCACAAAAAATCAATGTATTAGATAATTTTTCTGCTAACGCGGTTGCACGCTCTGCATTACGTTCAATTAATTTTACTGAGCATTGTCCCTCCAAGCGTTTCGCGACACCGATACCAATATTACCTCCACCAGCAATCATGATACGCTTATAAGGTTTTTCTAGACGTTGTAACTCGCTCATGACCGCTTTAATGTGAATTGTTTCACAAATAAAAGTGACTTCATCACCTGCTTCAATGATAGTTGAGCCCTGTGGACGAATCACTTTATCTTGCCGTAAAATAGACACAATACGGCACTCAATATGTGGCATATGATCTTTCAATGCAGAAATCGCATAACCGACTAATGGGCCACCATAATATGCCTTTACAACCACAAGACTAATACGCCCATCAGCAAAATGCGCTACTTGTAACGCACCGGGATAATCAATCAAACGCGTAATCTCATCTGTAACTAATTTCTCTGGTGAAATAATATGATCAATAGGCAACACATTCGTCTGGAATAATTTATCTTTTTCTCGTAAATATTCCGCATTACGAATACGTGCAATTTTTGTTGGCGTGTTAAATAACGTATAACTAATCTGACACGCTACCATATTAATTTCGTCAGAACTGGTCACCGCGACTAGCAAATCCGCATCTTGCGCCCCTGCTTCGCGTAACACTCTTGGTGAAGAAGCCGAGCCATTCACAACACGTAAATCATGCTTACTTTGTAAATTTTCTAAACGTAGTGATTGATTATCAACCAAAGTAATATCGTTATCCTCACTCACTAAATTTTCAGCAAGTGTTGTCCCAACTTGCCCTGCACCAAGAATGATGATTTTCATTATTCTGTTCTCTCAATTACCAATGGCTTAACACCGACTTCTTGCGTATTTAAATACTGTTTTAGCTGCTCAACTTGACCACAAATGGTTTCCGTGATTTGTTCTGCCACTTCAAGATGATCTTGCCCTGCAGTTCTTTGTGTTTTACCAAATAATATGGCATCTAACAAACGCTCTTCTTGCATTCCTTCATCGCAATAACGCAAAACACCAACATCTTCAAATAAAGTCGCAACTCGACCAAGTTTTGCAACGACATTACCAATAACACTATCATCACCACCTAAACGGCGAAACAAAGATTCTTGTGGAAAACCGCCACAGGCTAATAAAAATAAACGACGAAAAACCACATTGCGTGCAGATGCTAACTGCACATTTTCCCATGCGTCCTTAAAATCAGGATGTTCTGCATAACGTTCCGCTAAATCTACTGGTTTTAAAGCAAGTCTTACTAATGATGTTTCTGGTCGAAAATGAAACACGCAACTTGCTGTCGTTAGTGCTTCTGGCTCATAAGCATCATCTGCGTCTAAAAAAGCAATAAATTCTGCGTTACTTTGTAATGCTCCCCAATTTCTCGCTTTCGCAAGCCCACCATTGCGTGATAGCTTTTCTACGGTGACTTTCTCAGGAAATCGTGCTGCAATTTGATTAGCCAGTTTAAATGTATTGTCTGTCGAATTATCATCTACAATCCAAAGATGATTCAACGCATTTTGGTTTAATACTGAATTAACAGCTCGAATCAGCGTTTTCTCTGCGTTATAACAAGAGATAACCACATCTACTTTGGGAAAAGACCCTTTATTGATATTCATAATTAAACTACCTTCCTTAATTTAGCATAATAAAAACCATCGCCGCCGTTTTCTGTTGGAATAAACTGAAAACCAACTGCGCTTTCTGTAGAAGCAAAAGGCAATTGCTCTAATTTAGCATCTACATTGTCCTGTAAAAATTGCCCAATTTGTAATGCATTTTCCTCAGGTAACACCGAGCAAGTTGCATATAATAAAGTTCCATTTGGTTTTAATATTGCCCAAAGGGCTTGTAAAATTTGTGCTTGTAGCAGCACAAGCTGTTCAATATCAGATTCTTGACGCAACCATTTAATATCAGGATGGCGACGAATCACGCCTGTTGCAGAACAAGGCGCATCTAATAAAATTCGGTCAAATTGGACCGCACTTTTACCCGCAGCAATGCCAACCTGTTCTAACCATTGTGCTGGCTGGCTAGCATCACCGCAAATCACTGTCGCAGACTGTTGCATACGCGCTAAATTTTCATGTACACGTTTCAAACGGCTTTCTTCAATATCTAAAGCAACAACATGGGCTTTCGGTGCTTGTTCTAAAATATGTGTCGTTTTACCACCTGGCGCGGCACAAGCATCTAAAATCAACTCATGGTCCTGTGGCGCCAATAAAATAGCAGACCACTGCGCATGTAAATCTTGAACGCTAACATGTCCTTGTGCGAAAGCAGGCAAATTATTGACTGCGGTAGGCTGTGCCAAACGTAGTGCGCAAGGATTATCTGCACTAAAAGTATCAATACCCTGTTCTGCTAACAAAGCACGATAACTTGTTGTATCACTCTGTTGCTGATTAACACGGATCCACATTGGCGGCTTTTGATTATTGGCTTCAATAATATCACGCCAATTTGGATAAGCTTTTTTCAAACGATTTACTATCCATTCAGGATGTAATGTCTGCCAATGTTTATCGACTTGTGCTAAAAAATGTTGTTGCTCTCGTAAAAAGCGACGTAATACTGCATTAATTAGACCTCGAAACCCCTCAACTTTAAGGGTACTTGTTGCATTAACCACTTCATCAACTGCCGCATGAGAAGGAATACGGGTATAAAGTAATTGGTATAAGCCAACTAGTAATAAGCAATGTACAATGCGTTTTTTTCCCTTCAATGGTTTATCAACAATCAACTTAATAATATTTTCTAAACGAGGTAATACACGGCAAATGCCAAAACAAATTTCTTGTAATAAAGGTAAGTCTTGCTGCTTGATTTGGTTTTGTACCTCAGGCAACAACGTGGATAATGATTTTCCTTGATCTAAAACTTGTAAGATGATTTGAGCTGCCAGTGCACGGCTTGAAAGTGCGGTCTGTTTTTTAGCAGTTTTTACTCGCTTTTGCATTATAGTACCTTACCTACAGTGAACCACTCAGCTCGTCCATTCAACAATTCCTGTGCTGACATCGACTTCTTGCCTGCCGGTTGTAATTGCAATAAATTCAATACACCTTCTGCGGTGGCAACTTGAATACCTTTTTTATCTGCGCTTAAAATCGTTCCTGCTGGTTTATCAACATGTGGTAAAACGACTGCTTGATAAACTTTTATTAATTGCTCATTGCCAAGCTGATCTGTTATAGAAAAATAACTTATTGGCCAAGGATTAAAAGCACGGATACAACGTTCCAATATATTTGCTGATAGACTCCAATCTAATTTCGCTTCTTCTTTAGAAAGTTTCTCCGCATAATTCGACTGTAACTCATCTTGCTTCTCTGCAACAAACTTACCTGATTCTAAATGATCCAATACATCAATAAGCGCACTTGGTGCAATCTCAGCCAGTCTATTATATAAACTAATTGAAGTTTCCTCTGGTCTGATATCACAATAGACTTTGTGCAACATGTCACCTGTATCTAACCCCTCATCCATTTGCATAATCGTCACACCTGTTTGTGTATCACCCGCCCAGATAGCACGTTGAATGGGGGCCGCTCCACGCCAACGAGGTAACAAAGAACCATGCACGTTTAAACAACCTAAACGGGGCGTGTCTAAAACAACCTTTGGTAGAATTAAACCATAAGCCACAACAACCATTACATCAGCATGTAATTCAGCTAATTCAGCTTGCGCTTCAGATTTACGCAGTGATTTAGGTTGATAAATAGGTAGTTGATACTGTTCGGCTAATTGCTTAACAGCACTAGCCTGTAATTTTTTGCCACGCCCAGCAGGTTTATCTGGCTGAGTGTACACAGCAACTACATTATGATGAGAGTCAAGTAAGGCTTGCAAATGTTTTGCCGCGAAATCAGGTGTTCCAGCAAAAATGATATTCAATGGTTTCATGATAAATTGGATAATGTTCTACGTTATGAATCAAAACACCCACGCTTTTAACGTGGGCTACTAAAAAATTATTTTTGTTTAGCGAGCTGCTTCTGCCATTTTATTAATTTTTCTTTCATGCGTTGGCGTTTTAATGGTGATAAATAGTCAGCAAAAACGATTCCATTTAAGTGATCAATTTCATGTTGAATACAAATTGCTAACAAACCATCAGCTTCTAAAGTGTATTCCTTACCATGACGATCTAATGCTTTCACTTTTACTTTCTCTTTACGAGGTACAAAACCACGCATTCCCGGCAACGATAAGCATCCCTCTTCAATACCTGTTTCACCACAACTTTCAACAATTTCAGGATTAATAAGTACATATTGATTTTCTTTTGTACCTTCAATATCAATTGTAATGATTCGCTGATGAATATCTACTTGCGTTGCCGCCAAACCAATACCTTCTTGGTGATACATTGTTTCAAACATATCATCAATAATTTCACGTGTTTTATCATCAACAACATCCACCGGTTTCGCAATAATTTTTAAGCGCTCATCGGGGTAAACCAGTATATTTAATAGTGCCATAATCTCTCTTATTTCATTTATTAAGCTAATAAAGTTACTATTTTAACGGTTTTTTTACTTTTTTACCAAATTCCACAAATAAACTCAAATATGCCTCATAAAACATATCACTCGTTACATTGTCCAACGCTCTCATTTTCCATACTGGAAATTAACAACCCTCATACCCCCTAGGTTATCTATACCAATATGCTTAATATTCAAATTTTTAAAGAAATAAAACAGTAATAAAAGCAAGTAGCCAGCTGGCTTTTTAACTAAAATATCAGTTAGTCTATCAATATTACCTAATATGATTAGTCGAAC